>CAZLSN010000035.1:0-12293 GCA_964562265.1 uncultured Oscillospiraceae bacterium | reverse complement strand
TTGCCGTCCTGTCTTTTGTTTTCTTCACAATGTCTAAGTGCCGAGACGCTTTGGATGGTCGGAAGTCGGATCCACATTGCAGGGGAGGGGAAACCCGCCCCACCGTGTAATGCTTAATTCAAAAAGTCACGAAGCTTTTTGCTGCGGCTGGGATGGCGCAGCTTGCGAAGAGCCTTCGCCTCGATCTGACGAATGCGCTCACGGGTGACATCAAACTCCTTGCCGACCTCCTCAAGGGTGTGGCAGCGGCCGTCAACCATGCCGAACCTCAGCTCCAGCACCTTCTTCTCCCTCGGCGTGAGCGTGTCCATGACCTCGGAAAGCTGCTCCTTCAAAAGCGAAAGGCTTGCAGCCTCCATGGGCTCCGAGGCGTCCTCATCGGCGATGAAGTCGCCGAGGTGGGAGTCCTCTTCCTCACCGATGGGCGTTTCCAGCGACACAGGCTCCTGCGCTATCTTCAGCGTATAGCGCACCTTGTCCGCCGGAACACCCAGCTCCTCGGCTATCTCCTCTGCGGTGGGCTCTCTGCCCAGCTCCTGAAGAAGCTGTCTGGAGCAGCGGATCACACGGTTTATCGTCTCCGCCATATGTACGGGGATTCGTATTGTGCGCCCCTGATCGGCTATCGCACGGGTTATCGCCTGACGGATCCACCAGGTGGCGTAGGTCGAGAACTTATAGCCCTTGGTGTAGTCGAACTTTTCAACGGCTCTTATAAGTCCGAGATTGCCCTCCTGAATGAGATCGGGCAGGGACATGCCTCTGCCGACATAACGCTTCGCGATGGATACGACCAGACGAAGGTTCGCCTCGGTCATCATCTGTATGGCCTCCTCGTCACCCTCGCTCATCTTCTCTGCGATCTCATGCTCCTCCTCGGCGGTGAGCAAGGATACCTTGCCGATGTCGTGCAGGTACATGCGCATGGTATCGGCACTGAAGGTGTCGGCGGCATCCACGGGGATCTCGGCGTCATCCTCAACGGGCGGAAGAAGATCGTCCGCTCCGATGTCGACCTCAATGCCCTGAGCTTCCAGTGAATCGTAAAAGCGTGCAAGCGACTCTGCGGAGGCACCCGCCTCCTCGATCGCCGCAATGTCCTTTGCCGCAACGCTTCCTGCTTTTTTGCCCTTTTCCATGAGCTGAGAAAGCAGCTCTTCGGGAGTGGTCTTCTCGGCTTCCTTTACTGCGGCATTGCCCTCTGTCTTTTCACTCATATTCTCACTCCTCCAATGCTTAGATAAACACTTTGTTTTTAAGCCTGTCCATTGCCTCTTTCACAAGCGAATGAGGCAGTGCGAAGTTCATTCTTATGCTGTGCGGTGCATTGAACGCCGCACCGCTTTGCCAGATAACACCGGCTTTAACGCCTCTGTTTAAAAGCTCCTGCATGGAAACGCCGTGCTTTTCGCACCACTTTTCGCAGTCGATGAGCAGCATATATGTTCCCTCGGGACGCATGAATTCGACCTCCGGCATATGCTTTGAGAAGAAGTCGCATGCGTAGGCGAGGTTTCCGTCTATGACATCGCACATCTCATCCGCCCAGTCACCGCCCTCGGAGTATGCGCCGATGAGAGCGTGCATGCTCATGACATTGCAGTGATTGTAGCCCGAAAGGTCGCCCTGACGGCGAAGCCTCGACCTGAGATAGGGGTCATATACGATGTGATATGAGCCTATAAGCCCCGCAAGGCTGAAGGTCTTACTCGGAGAATAGAAGGCTATCGTGCGCTGCTTTGCGTCATCGGAGATCGACTGTGTGGGTATGTGTCTGTGTCCCTTGAGTATTATGTCCGACCAGATCTCATCGGATATGACGACGCAATTGTTTCTGCGGTAGACCTCGAGAGCCTGCTCTATCTCGTCCCTTTCCCAGACTCTGCCGCAGGGATTGTGCGGTGAGCAGAAGATGGCAAGGTGGATGTCATGCTCCTTGAGCTTTGCGTCCATATCCTCGTAGTCCATGCGCCAAATGCCGTTCTCGTCACGCTTTAAGGGCGAATGCACTATCTTCCTGCCGAGGCGATCGAGGGTGCCGGTGAAGCCCACATAGGTGGGGCTGTGCAGCAGTATTTTTTCGCCGGGAACGGTGAGGGCGCATACCGCCGATGCGACACCGCCCAGAACGCCGTTTTCGTAGCCGATCTCATTTTCGGTCAGGCATTCGACGCCGTTTCTTTCACGCTGCCAATCGATGATCGCATTGTAATATTCGTCGGTGAGACTGTAATAGCCCCAGCAGGGATTGTCAAGTCTGCGGAGCATCGCCTCTTTTATCGAGGGGGCGACGGCAAAACTCATGTCCGCCACCCACATGGGGATGCGGCTTACGCCCTCGTCACATTCAACGCCCTCGAAGGGGATGATGTCTGCCGCAAGGGAGTCCATCCCTCTGCGGTCGAGGACCGTTTCAAAATCGTATTTCATGGCAAGACCTCAATTCAAAAAGTCACGGAGCTTTTTGCTGCGGCTGGGGTGACGCAGCTTGCGCAGAGCTTTCGCCTCGATCTGACGAATACGCTCACGGGTGACATTAAACTCCTTGCCGACCTCCTCGAGGGTGCGGGTGCGGCCGTCAACGATGCCAAATCTCAGCTCCAGCACCTTCTTCTCCCTCGGAGTGAGGGTGTCCAGCACCTCCATGAGCTGCTCCTTCAAAAGCGAAAAGCTTGCTGCCTCCGAGGGTTCGGAAGCGTCCTCATCGGGGATGAAGTCGCCGAGGTGGGAGTCCTCCTCCTCGCCGATGGGCGTTTCAAGCGACACCGGCTCCTGCGCTATCTTCAAAATGTCACGCACCTTATCGACGGGCATACCCATTTCCTGAGCTATCTCCTCGGCGGAGGGATCGTGACCCAGCTCCTGAAGAAGCTGACGGGATACACGGATGACCTTGTTTATCGTCTCGACCATGTGAACGGGGATGCGGATAGTCCTCGCCTGATCCGCTATCGCACGGGTTATAGCCTGACGGATCCACCAAGTGGCGTATGTCGAGAACTTGTAGCCCTTGGTGTAGTCGAATTTTTCGACTGCCTTTATAAGTCCGAGATTGCCCTCCTGAATGAGGTCGAGGAAGAGCATTCCTCTGCCGACATAACGCTTTGCGATGGATACGACCAGACGAAGGTTTGCCTCCGCCATACGGCGTTTTGCCTCCTCATCGCCTTGGCTCATCCTCTCTGCGAGAGCGACCTCCTCATCGGCGGTGAGCAGGGGGACCTTGCCGATCTCCTTGAGGTACATGCGCACGGGATCGTCGGTGGCAAAGCTGTCAGCCATCGCATCGGTCTCGTGGATCTCCTCCTCGGTGACTTCCTCGATCTCCTGAAGCTCGGGAATTATCGCATCGTCATCAAGTATGGGCAGAAGATCGTCGCCGCCGATGTCGATGTCGATCCCCGCTGCCTCAAGCGATTCGTAGAACTTGCTTATAAGCTCCGCATCGAGTCCCGCTTCGTCGAGGGCGGCTATCTCCTTTGCGGTGACCTTACCGCACTTCTTGCCCTTTTCAAGAAGCTCGTTTATGCGTTCCTCCGGAGTCTTTGCCTCCGGCTTCTTTACCTTATCCGTTGCGTTTTCGTTTTTCGCAGCCATATCCTTATCCCCCATATCCTTTGGTTTCTTTTAATCTGTTCGCAAGACTCAAAAGGTCTGCGTTTGTTTTGCTCTCTTTTTGCTGTCTTATTCTTTCTATGTAGTCCGAAAGTGCCTTATCGCCGTTACGCAGTGCCTCCGGCTTTTGCAGAAGCTCTGCAAGCAGTGACACCTCCTGCGGCGGCAGTGCCGCACTCATTGACGCTATGCTGATTATGTCGCCGTTTTTCTGCTTTTCCAGCAATACGGCATATATCTTCGCCAGTGCCGGTGAGGAAAAGTCCTCCGGCGGCGGCATTTTTTTGCCCTTGCAAAGTCCGGGATCCAAAAACAGAAGCCTGCAAACGCCCTCCTCCGCAGCGGCGGAGCGGGGGTCCTCATAGCGGAACTCTTTTTCCCTGGGCTGCGCCATTTTTTCGGGACGGCTCTGCTCACGGTCGCTTTGCTTTCTTGCCGAGGCAAGAGCCTTTTTGCGCCGCCGCTCGACCTCGTCGGAAACAAGCTCCTTCGGCATACCGACAAGCGAGGCTATGCGCATCGAATAAACCTGCCGCTCCACCGAACCGGGAAGCTGTGCAACCGTGTCGGCTGCCTCCTTTACGAAGGCGACCTTTTCTTCGTCAACAGACAGATCGTACTTGTCCACAACACTTTGAAGACGATAGTCGATGTGGTTCTCACTCTTTTCGAGAAGGTTGCGGAACGCCTCAACGCCCTTGCTTTTTATATACTCGTCGGGGTCTTTTGCTCCGCTGAGTGACAAGACTCTCACCCGAAGATCGAGCTTTTCAAGCAGCGTTATCGCCCTTCGTGCTGCCTTCTTTCCCGCTTCGTCGTTATCGTAGGCGATGATGACCTCATTGGTGTAGCGGGAGATGAGCCGAGCCTGCTCCGGTGTGAGTGAGGTACCCAGCGATGCAACGG
This sequence comes from uncultured Oscillospiraceae bacterium, assembly GCA_964562265.1. Classification (GTDB taxonomy): domain Bacteria; phylum Bacillota; class Clostridia; order Oscillospirales; family Oscillospiraceae; genus F23-B02. The sequence continues at coordinate 7,772 of CAZLSN010000035.1, read as the reverse complement.
CGGAATCAAAGCCCGCCTGATGCATCATCACGACATCTATGTTGCCCTCGGATAGGATTATATATCCGTTCTTCGACTTTTTAGCCAGATTAAGGCCGAAAAGATTTCGACTTTTGTTGAACACTATCGTTTCGGGGCTGTTCATGTATTTCGGCTCACCGTCGCCTAAGATACGGCCCGAAAAGCCTATGAAATCGCCCTTTGCGTCTATGACCGGAAACATGAGCCTGTTTCGGAAAGTGTCGTAATGACCGCCGTTTTTGCCGCTTCGGACAAGTCCTGCATCCTTGAGTTCAAACTCGGAATAGCCCTTTTGGGTCATTGCCCTTATAAGCCCGTCCCACGAATCGGGGGCATAGCCGAGGCCGAAGCGCTTTGCCGTTGAAGGACTTATCCTGCGCCTTTCCATGTATTCCAGTGCCGCCTTGCCCTGCGGGGTGGAGAGGTTTGAGTAGAAATACCTTGCCGCATCACGGTTTAAATCCAGCATCCTGCGGCGTTTTTTACTCTCTCTGCCGTCCTCCTGTTCGGGTATCGCCATTCCCGCTCTTTTGGCAAGGAACTCGACCGCCTCGGGGAAGGTGAGATTCTCGATCTCCATTATGAAATTTATGACGCCGCCGCCCTTACCGCAGCCGAAGCAGTGATATATCTGCCTGTCGGCGGACACGGAGAAGGAGGGGGTCTTTTCACTGTGAAACGGGCAAAGCCCAAACAGATTGGAGCCGCTTTTTTTGCTCAATCTGACATAGCTGCCCACGACATCGACGATGTCGCTTCGTTCGGTAAGCTCCTGAAGGAAGCTCTCGGAAAATGCCATATTCTCCTCCCTTCGTTATTTGACGCTCCATGCGGCGGGGATGAATATCTCGCCGTATTTTTCTATCGCGTAGCCGTCGGTCATGCCGGACACATAGTCGCACACGGCTCTTTCCAGTCCGTCCTTCTGCGCTATCGAGGTGTATTCCGCAGGAAGCTCCCACGGGTGCTTGAGATAGTAGCCGAAGATGCCGCCGAGTATGCCCTCGACCTTACTCTCCTCACTTTTGGCAAGGGGATTGGTGTACACATCCGAGTACATGAAGTCGTGGAATACCTCATACGCCTCCTGCATGTACGGCGACATTTTTATCTCACCGTCTTTGCTGTTTGCCACAAGATCGGAGATGAAGGCATCTATCCTCTCGCTGTTGCGGTTGCCGCAGCGTTGGCGGACGATAGCGGGCAGGCTGCTGTTTTTGAGTATCCCCGCACGCACCGCATCGTCCATATCGTGATTTATGTAGGCGATGTGATCGGAGATCCTGACGCAAACGGCCTCGAGGCTGTCACTCGGATCACCGTGGGTGTGGTGCAGGATTCCCATCCTCGTCTCATAGCAGAGGTTTAAGCCCCTGCATTCACGCTCTATGCAATCCACTACCCGCAGCGACTGCTCATAGTGGTTAAAGCCCGATGAACAGAGATTGCGCAGCGCACGCTCACCTGCGTGACCGAAGGGCGTATGCCCAAGGTCATGCCCCAGAGCTATCGCTTCGGTGAGATCCTCGTTGAGCTCCAAGGCTCTTGCAACTGTGCGGGCAAGCCTTGCGACCTCAAGCGTATGCGTGAGCCTTGTGCGGTAATGATCGCCCTCCGGCTGCAAAAACACCTGTGTCTTGTGCTTTAATCTGCGAAACGATTTGCTGTGCGTTATTCGATCGACATCACGCTGGAAGCAGGTTCGTATCCTGCACTCCGGCTCATCAATGGCACGCCCCTTTGAATTCACCGACAATATACCGTATTTACCTATGAATATCTTTTCCGCAAGCTCTCTTTTCTCTCTCGGGTCAGCCATGCGCACACCTCCGACGCTTAAAATACCTCTCTACTATACTTATACGACGCAAATCCGCATTTCCCTTTATTTTTTTGAAAAATTTTTTAAAAAATTTTTTCGGTGGGGCAGAACAAGGAGCGCACTGTTTTACAGCGCGCTCCTCAAGTCTCGGTATAGCCTTATTTTAAATCCTGAGCGTCCATGATCCTAACGGTGAAGCTTAGCTCATCACCGTCACGCCAGACGGTAAAGACAAGCGTTTCGCCAATCTCACATTCGTTTTTGGCTTCCGCAATGTCGCTTGTCTCGGTGCAGGGGGAACCGTTTACCTCGGTTATAATATCGCCCTCACGCATACCCTGCTCATAGGCATCCGATTTTTCGTTGACGACCGAAAGGTAAAGCCCATCAGGTATGTCGTAATACTTCGCAATATCCTCACCGATGACGCCCACCGTGATGCCGATGGTCGCCCTGCCGTACACCGCACCGTCCTTCATGATCGACTCGACGACCGAAAGGATGGTGTCCGTCGGTATTGCGAAGCCTATGCCCTCGATACCGGATGCGGCGGAGATCATCTTCATGTTGGTGATTCCGATGACCTGACCTCTGTCGTTTATAAGAGGACCGCCGGAGTTGCCCTCGTTTATCGCCGTGCTGGTCTGGATGAGGCGCATGGTCTTGCCCTCATAATTCACACTGCGGTCGAGAGCGGAAACGATGCCGTCGGTCATTGTGAGGCAGTAGTTCTCACCGAGGGGGTTGCCTATGGCTATCGCCGTGTCACCGACCGAAACGGTGTTTGTCGGTGCAAAGCTTGCGGGAGTGAGTCCTTTCGCCTTGATTTTTAGGATCGCAATGTCCGAATCCTCATCGAAGCCGACGAGCCTTGCCTCATAGCTTTTGCCGCCGTTAATGCCGACGAGAACGGAGTTGCAGCCCTCGATGACATGGGTGTTGGTGAGGATATATCCGTCCTCCGAAGCGACTATGCCGGTGCCCCAGTTGTAGCCGGTTTTATCATCGAAGCAGCCTTTTATCGAGACGACGGAGGGTGAGCATTTGTCGTAGATCTCACCGTAGCTGAGTGCATCGCCGCCGCTTAGGACTTTGAGACTAAGCTCGCCTCTTTCGGTGACGGTCTCCATCGGTACCGTTGCTGCCTCCGTGACCGTTCCGCCGCCGTAGAGGTAGTCGAAGTAATCGTGCCAATCGTCCGGCATGTTGCCTGAGTCAAAATCATAAGCACCGCCTCCGGGGAGGGATGTGCCTTCGTTTACCTTGTTTTTAGTCTGCTGCATGCTTATCGCCGTGGCGGAAAGTATGCACGAAAACAGAACCAGCACAACGAGCAGAATGTGGAAAAGCTTCGGCTTTTTCACCGTTCTTTCGGGCCGTGTCTCCCGCTTGGGTTCGGGCTGCGGTTCGTACCAGTTTTCGCAATTATACCAATTATCGTTCATATCTTCAGTCTCCGCCGAGAGTATTATGCCAGGGGCAGCGTGAACACGAATACCGTTACGCCGTCACGGCTGGACACCGCAATATCCTCATCGTGGCTGTTGAGTATCGTCTTGACGAGATACAGACCCAGCCCCACTCCGTCCTTGTCCATGCTGCGTGAGCGGTCGGACTTATGGAAGCGGTCGAATATATGCGGCAGATCGTCCGGCGGGATGGTCTCGCCCCTGTTTTTGACAGCGACAAATGCCTTGCCGTCCTTTTTGTATATACGGATGGTGATGGTGCTGCCCTTCTCCGCAAATTTTATGGCGTTGTCGGTCAGATTGTAGATCACCTGCGTTATGGAATCGGAGTCCGCAAAGACCATGATGGGGTCCTCGGGAAGCTGAGGATCGACATCGAGCTGCTTTTCCTCGGCTCTGCCCTCGAAGCTCAGAAGCGTCTGGAGTGTAAGCTCCGAAATGTCGAACTTCGTTCTGCGGGTCTTATCGGTCGCTTTGCTCTCGGTCTGGGAGAGATCGAGCATATTGCGTACAAGGCGTGACAGCCTGTGCGTCTCGTCGGCTATCTTGCGGAGATATCGCTCCTCCTGATCCTTGGGTATCGTGCCGTCGAGTATGCCGTCGGCAAAGCCCGCTATCGTCGTCATGGGAGTGCGAAGTTCGTGTGAGATGTTGGCGATAAGCTCACGGCGGTTCTCATCCGACTTTTGCAGGGCATCGGTCATGGAGTTAAAGGAATCGACGAGCGTACCCAGCTCACCGCTGCGCTTGCCGACCTTCTCGACTCTTGCGGTGAAATCGCCGTGTGCGACCTTGCGTGATGCCCTTGCAAGCTGATCCAAGGGTTCTGCCATCTTCTTCGAGAACAGCAGCGACATCAGTATCGCAATGAGCATAACGGCAATGGAAACGGCAAGGATGACGCCTATGAATGCGTTCCATGCACCCAGAACTGATGCGTCATCGGTCGAGACAAAGACATAGCCTGCCGTGCTGTCACCGATATTTATGGGCTTTGCAAGCACAAAACGGTCGGTGGAATATATCCCGCCGAGGTCGGTTATCTCATCCACAAGGCGGGAGGTACCTGCAAGGCGCAGGTACTTTTCGGGTACTGTTTTGCCCTCGTGATCGCGGCAGTGGAGCTGCTTATCCGAGCAGGAGATGATAACGCCCGTTTGATCGCATATGAAAATGTGGTTGCCGGAGCTTGTCGCAACCGAGCTTATCGACATGCGAAGCTCCCAGTTTGAAAGGTCACCGTCACGGCTTATTGCCGTTGCGGTACGCACTACCTCATTTGCGTTTATGTCCAGCCTGTCTATCGTGTCATCGACAAGGTAATTCTCACCGATAACGAAGAAAGCTATACCTATGACCAGAAAGCAGCACAAAACAAGTACTGCGGTAGCGAGAAAGTTGCGAAAATATATGCTGTTCATTTCACCACTTCAAACTTGTAGCCTACGCCCCATACGGTCTTTAAGGACCACTTGTCGGATACGCCCTCGAGCTTTTCACGCAGACGCTTTATGTGGACATCGACGGTACGGGAGTCGCCGAAATAGTCAAAGCCCCAGACCTCGTCGAGAAGCTGATTTCTCGTGAATACGATGTTGGGCGATGCCGCAAGATGATATAAAAGCTCCATCTCTTTGGGCGGCGTATCGACTCTCACGCCATCGACCAGAAGCTCATAGGAATCGAGATTGACAACGAGCTTGTCGAAGCTGAGCTTCTTTTCCTTAACGCTGTCGTCGGGTTCGGATCTGCGCATAACGGCGTGTATCCTCGCAAGCAGCTCCTTGACCTCGAAGGGCTTGGTCATATAATCGTCCGCACCCGTATCGAGACCGGTGATCTTGTCCGCCGTCTCACCCTTTGCGGTGAGCATGATGATAGGCACGGCGGAGGTCTTGCGGATCTCCTTGCATACCTGCAAGCCGTCCATAACGGGGAGCATGAGGTCGAGCAGGACTATATCGGGAGACACCTCATGAAACAGGCTTACCGCCTTTCCGCCGTCATAGGCAAGGCTTACCTCAAAGCCGTCTCTCTCGAGATAAAGCTGGATAAGCTCCGCAATATTGATGTCGTCCTCGACGATAAGTGCTTTTTTATTCATGTCTTTTACCCCCAAAATCAAAATTTCGGATAGTTTGATAGTCTATTATACTATATTAACGAAAGAAAAGGTGAATAAAATGTTACTTTTATTCCGCCGCCGCAGAGCAAAAAAGATTTGGGTTTACAATGAAGGCGGTTTAAGGTATTATTTTGTTATTAAATCTAATCGGGAGAAGCGAAAATGAACGATCTGACATTGTGCGTACCCTGCCTTTTGGGACTTGAGGGCCCCATTTCCGATGAGTTGAAAAGGCTCAGAATGCAGAATATAAAAAACGAAAACGGCAGAGTGTATTTCACCGGCGGAGCAAAGGAGATCGCCGCCGCAAACATAAATCTTCGTGTGGGCGAGAGAGTTCTTATAGAGCTCGGCAGCTTCCGTGCGGAAAGCTTTGAGGAGCTTTTCGAGAAGACGAGGGCTCTCCCGTGGGAGGACATTATTCCCCGAAACGCCGCCTTCCCCGTCAAGGGCTACAGTCTCAATTCAAAGCTCTTTTCGGTGTCCGACTGCCAGAAGATAATAAAAAAAGCCGTTGTCCGCAGACTCGGCAGCGTATACGGCATTGAGTGGTTCCCCGAGGATGCCGAGACTTATCAGATACAGTTTTCGATAATGAAGGACATCGTATCCCTGTGCATCGACACATCGGGAGCGGGACTCCACAAAAGAGGCTACCGTCCTGCGCACAATGCCGCTCCGCTCAAGGAAACGATGGCGGCGGCAATGGTCACGCTCTCACGCTACAGGGGCAGGGAGGACTTCTGCGACCCCTTCTGCGGCAGCGGAACGATCCCCATCGAGGCTGCGCTCATAGCCAAAAACCGCGCTCCGGGACTAAACAGGAGCTTCTCTGCAATGAGCTGGACGACGCTGGATCAAAGCGTCTGGGCAAAGGCGGCGGAAGAAGCCAAGGCAAGGGAATTTCACGGCGACTACCGCATAGTCGGCTCCGACATCGACCCTGCGGCACTGCGTATCGCAAGGGAAAATGCAGAGAGAGCGGGAGTTGCGGATATAGTTCGCTTTGAAAAGGCGGATGCCTGCACCTTCGACCGCAAGACCGAAAACGGCATAATCGTCACAAATCCGCCCTACGGTGAGCGCATCATGGAAAAGCAGGAGGCGGAGGGCCTGTACCGTGCCTTCGGTGCGGCATGGGCAAAGACGGAGAATTGGAAGCTCTACCTCCTGTCCTCGCATACGGAGTTTGAACGCTGCTTCGGTGCCGCAGCCTCCAAAAAGCGCAAGCTCTACAACGGCATGATAAAATGCGACCTGTTTATGTATTTTTGAAAAAAGCCAACCTATCAAAAGGTTGGCTTTTTTCATTTTACACCCCAGCCCTTCAGGGGGAGACGCTGCATCGCACCGAAGACCTTGCTCTTCATATCGGGGTAGCTTTCGCTCATCGACGAGAGCAGCGTTTTTATCTCGTACCGCTTGCTGCTCTTATCCTGCGGACAGGGATTCTCGACAACGGGGAGCTTCAGCGCCTCGGCAAGCGAAGCGATCTTTTTCTCACCTGCATAGACCATGGGGCGGATCTGCGTAACGCCGCTGCGATCCATAAAGGTTACGGGGGAGAAGCAGCTCAGTCGTCCCTCAAACAGAAGGCTCATCATAAAGGTCTCGACAGCGTCATCGAAATGATGCCCCAGCGCAAGCTTTGATATGCCCATCGACTTTATCGCATCGTTCAGTGCGCCACGGCGCATTTTGGCACAGAGGGAGCAGGGGTTCTTCTCCTGCCTGACATCGAAAACGATCTCCTTGATGTCGGTTTTTAGGCAGGTGTAGGGTATGTCCCATTCACGGCAAAGCTCCGCAACGGGGGTAAAATCCATGCCCTCAAAGCCCAGCTCCAGCGTTATCGCATAAAGCTCGAAGTGCTTGGGGTAGTAGCTTTGCAGGTGCTTTAAGGCAAGAAGGAGCAGCAGACTGTCCTTCCCGCCGGATACTCCGACGGCGATACGGTCGCCCTCCTGTATCATTTCATAGTCATCGACCGCCTTGCGGATGATGCCGGAAAACTCGTTAAGTAAATGCATGTCCATAGTGCAGACCTCGAATTTTTAAAAATCGAATTTAGATTTCGAGAGATTTCGGGAGTATTTTTGAGCTTTTGAGAGTTTTTGAAATCTAAATTAAAATAGTTGTTGACTTAGCTCAAGGCTTGTGGTATAAAAATAAAGCACGCCGAAAATATTGTAACGGCGAGCCACTGAATTGTCAAAGTATATTTAATTTTTTGGAGGCAGAAATATGTCCACAACCATGCTTACCAAGGAGACCGTTGAAAGAAAATGGTACATCCTTGATGCAGCCGGCAAGCCCATGGGCAAGACCGCTGCTC
>CAZLSN010000034.1:0-13070 GCA_964562265.1 uncultured Oscillospiraceae bacterium | reverse complement strand
GTATGTCGGCGTCGGCGCAAGCCGTGTCAGGGATCTGTTCGATCAGGCAAAGAAGCTTGCTCCCGCGATCATTTTCATCGACGAGATCGATGCCGTCGGTCGTCAGAGAGGCTCCGGTCTCGGCGGCGGTCACGATGAGCGTGAGCAGACCCTAAATCAGCTCCTTGTCGAGATGGACGGTTTCGGCAATAACGAGGGCGTTATAGTCATGGCGGCAACAAACCGTGCGGACATACTCGATAACGCATTGCTCAGACCCGGTCGATTTGACAGACAGGTGTATGTCGGGCTGCCCGATATAAGAGGCAGAGAGGCGATACTCCGCATCCATGCAAGGGGCAAGCTCCTTGCAGATGATGTTGACCTCAACTCCGTCGCAAAGGGTACACCCGGCTTCTCCGGTGCAGACCTTGAGAACCTGCTCAATGAGGCGGCACTGCTTGCCGTCCGCAGGAAGCATCGCTTCATCACCATGGAGGACTGCGACGAGGCAATACTCAAGGTTCAGATGGGCCCCGAGAAGAAGAGCCGCAAGATGAGCGACAAGGCAAAGAAACTCACCGCATACCATGAGTCAGGTCACGCCATCGCCGGCAAGTACCTTGAGCATACCGATCCGGTACACTATATAACCATCATCCCCAGAGGCCCCGCGGGCGGCTTCACCCTGTTCCGCCCCCAGGAGGATCTGGAGAGCTTCACCTCGAAGAGCGAGATGTTTGAGAACATCGTAATGTCCCTCGGCGGCAGGATCGCCGAAAAGCTCTTCCTCGATGACATATCCACCGGCGCATCGGGCGACATTCAGCAGGCGTCGAATATCGCGAGGAACATGGTCATGCGTTACGGTATGAGCGAAAAGCTCGGCCCCATTTTGTATGACAGCTCCGACCACAGCATATTCATAGGCCGTGACTTCGGTACGACAAAGAGCTATTCCGAGGAGACCGCAGGCATCATTGATGAAGAGGTCAAGCGCATATTCGATGAGGCTGCGGCACTGTGTGAGAAGATACTCACCGAACACCGTGAGCAGCTCATCGGCGTTGCGGAGTACCTGCTTGAGCATGAGAGCATCGAGGGTGCGGACTTCAACTTCTACTGCGACAACGGCTACTTCCCCGAGCCCAAGAAGGCTCCGGCAACAAGGGATGACACCATTGAGCGTCCCGCAAGGAAGATCGCCCGCTTCGACGATCCCGAACCGGAGGATAAGGCTTCCGATTTCGTGATCCCCCCCGAAAGCGACAAAGACGAATAACAAAAAAACGGTATCCGAAAGGATACCGTTTTTTGTTACTGTTAACGCTCTAAAGCCGGTGTGAAATATGCACCGTGATTTTTCGACATGCCATCGGAATCGATTGACAGAAAACTATATTCCTTGTATAATTATGGGGAAGGTGTACTGAAATGAGTATTGTAAATATAAACAAAAAACTGAAAAATGAATTCGGCGATAAGGTCACTGCGACCTTGAGCGACGGCTGCGTTGTTCTAACGGGCAGACTCTCCACATGGGAGGAGACCGTAAGGGCAGGGCAGATGGCGGCAACGCCCTATTCAAAAACCCATGTCGTGAACGATATAGTCTGCGATGAGGTGACGGGGGAGAGCATGCATCTTCCCACGGTCTGCGACCAATTGCTTGAGGGCTTAAAGCCGCAGGTGCTTATAATCGGCGGCGGCATATCCGGCTGCTCACTTGCAAGGGAGCTTATGCGCTATAAGCTCGATGTGTTGCTCATTGAAAAGGAGAGCGACCTTGCCCTCGGCGCATCCGGAAGGAACGACGGCGAGGTGCATCCCGGTGTCGATCTCAAAAACGGAAGCCTGAAGCACAAGTACATACGCCGTGCAAACCACATGTACGAGGATGTTTGCCGTGAGCTGGATGTTCCGTTTTCGAGGACGGGGCAGTATGCCTGCTTTATGAACAAGGCATTTTTGCCCTTTATCCGTCTGTACGCATGGAGCCGCAAATATATTGACGGCATTGAGGATACGGAAATAGTTCTGGCGGATGAACTTCAGAAGACGGAGCCGAACATAAATCCCAAGATCGCCTTTGCAATATCGAATCCCTCATCCGGCTGCGTCAGTCCATATGAGCTTACCATCGCCTTCGGCGAAAACGCCGTACATAACGGAGCGAGAATAAGTCTCAATACCGCAGTCATGGGCATGAGCGTGAAGAATGGCAAAATCGTTTCCGTCGAGACCAACAGGGGAACGATATATCCCGAGATCGTCGTCAACGCAGCGGGAGTTTATGCGGATAAGATAGCGCAGATGGCAAATGACCGCTTCTTTTCCATCCATCCGAGACGAGGCACAAACTCAATACTCGACCGCAAGGCGGGCAAAAAGTGGTTCACGATAGGCTCCATAGTCGGAGCAAGCACCGGAGCAAAGAGCCACACCAAAGGCGGCGGAATACTGCACACGGTGCATGACAATCTGCTCATAGGTCCCGATGCCGTGGAAACATGGGAGCGGGAGAATACCGCAACGACCGCCGAGAGCATCGAAAAGGTCTTCGCAAAGCAGAAGATAACCATGCCCATCTTAACGGAGCGGGATATAATCACATACTTCACCGGAGTTCGTGCGCCCACCTATGAGGAGGATTTCATCATAGAGCGAGGCCGCAAAACAAAGAACATATACCACCTTGCCGGCATCCAGTCACCGGGACTTACAACGGCTCCCGCCGTGGCAATGGATGTCTCGGAGGAGATAGTGAAAATGCTCGGCGGAGCAGAGAAAAACGAAAGCTTCGACCCGATCCGCAAGGCACCGCCCAGACTCAGGGAGCTGTCCGACTCCGAACGGGATGCGCTCATAAAAGAAAATCCCGATTACGGCGTTATGATATGCCGCTGCGAGGAGATAAGCAAGGGCGAGATACTCGATGCCCTTGCATCACCGCTGTGCGTACCCACGGTGGACGGTATCAAAAAGAGGCTCCGTCCGGGAATGGGACGCTGTCAGGGCGGCTTCTGCTCACCGCTTGTGACGAAGATCATAGCGGAATACCTCGGTGTACCAATAAGCGAGGTCAAAAAAGCGGGAGATGCCGCACCCATGGTGTTTGAAAGTGACAGGGGGGAGCGGAAATGAACTACGGCGTTATAGTCATCGGCGGAGGCCCTGCGGGACTTGCTGCGGCACTCGGAGCAAATGAGTGCGGAGCAAGCTGCCTTGTAATCGAAAGAGAAGAACGCCTCGGCGGAATGTTAAAGCAGTGCATACATGACGGCTTCGGTCTCAGCACTTTCGGAGAAAGGCTCACGGGGCCGGAGTATGTTGAACGATTTATGGATAAGGTGAGGGAGGAGGATATAGACCTCGCACTCTCATCATTCGTCACGAGAATAGAAAAAGCAGGCGACGGCTTTGATGTCGTCACCGTAAGCGACAAGGGACTGCGGCACAATACCGCAAAGGCTGTAATCCTTGCGACAGGCTGCCGTGAGCGTACCGCAAAGCAGGTTTTCATCCACGGAACACGCCCTGCCGGAGTGTACACCGCCGGAACGGCACAGCATTTTACAAATCGTCTCGGCGTTATGCCGACGAAACGCTGCGTCATACTCGGCTCCGGTGACATAGGGCTTATAATGGCTCGGAGGCTGACGCTTGAAGGCGCCGAGGTTCTGGGTGTTTACGAGATAAACCCAGCACCGTCGGGACTCACCCGAAATGTCCATCAGTGCCTCAATGATTTTGACATACCCCTGTACCTGAGCCATACCGTCACCAAGGTGTTCGGAAAGGACAGGGTAGAGGGTGTCGAGGTCTGCAAGGTAAACGATGAGCGAAAGGCCATTCCGGAGACGGCACGGCGCATAGATTGTGATGCGCTCATAGTCTCCGTCGGACTCATACCCGAAAACGAGCTTGCCGAAAGCATAGGCGTTGCGATAGATCCGAAAACAAAAGGCCCCATAGTTGACGGAAGCCTTATGACGAGCGTGGAAGGCGTATTTTCCTGCGGCAACGCATTGCATGTCAACGACCTTGTGGACTATGTTTCCGCATCCGGTGAAACGGCAGGCAGAAACGCAGCGGCTTTTGCCCTCGGGGAGAGAAGGACAAAGCGGTTTGAAATAGGCAAGGGCTTAATGTACCTTGTGCCGCAAAGTCTGGATTTAAATGCCGACAACTCAAAGCTCACATTTTGGTTCCGCTGCGCAAAGATAATGCAAAAGTGCAGGCTGAGACTATATGTTGACGGTGCCGTGGCTTTGGAAAAGAGCTACCCATTCATGCGTCCTCCGGAGATGAAGGAGCTTACGCTTGATATGACGAAGTACGGCATTACGGAAAACAGCACTCTGCGCTGGGATATAGAGGTGACTTAAATGGCGGAGATTAGAGATTTCAGCTGCATCGTATGCCCCAGAAGCTGCAATCTGCATGTTGAGTCGGAAAACGGCGAGATAGTCGTCACCGGCAATACCTGCATAAGAGGGTACGACTTTGCCGTAAGCGAGATGACCTGCCCCAAGCGCCGCCTTTGCAGCATGGTGAAAACGATATTTGCGGATGCTCCGGTGCTGCCCGTGAAGCTCAGTGAGGATATTCCCAAGGAGAGAATATTCGACGCAATGACCGAGATACGCAGCATAGTGCTCACGGAAAGAATAGGCCGCGGCGAGGTCATTGCCGAGAACATTTTGGGCCTTGGAGCGGACCTTGTTTCGACCAGCGACATACTGATAAGAGAAAAGATAAAGACAGTTAGGGAGGAAAACGCATGAGCAGGCCTTTGATCCTGACCTACGATGTAGGCACCCAAAGCACGAGAGCTGTACTTGTCGATAAAGAAGGCAATATAGTCGATAAGGTACAGGTTAAGTACAAGGAACCCTACATCCGCAGACATGACGGATGGGCGGAACAGACGACAGATTTTTACTTTGCCCATATGTGTGCCGCAAGTAAGGTGCTTATGGACAGAAACATGGATAAAACGGAGGACATAATTGCCTGTGCCGTCACCGTTATCCGTGATACACTGGTGTTCCTCGACGGCAATAACAAGCCGACAAGGGATATAATCCATTGGCTCGACGCAAGAAAGTGCGAGTTTGACAATCCGTTCCCGCTGTGGAAGACTGCGGCGTTCAAGTTGGTCGGCATGGATAAGGGCACAAAGATAGCCTACCGCACCTCCAAGGTGAACTGGGTGAGGCTCAATCAGCCCGATGTCTGGAAGAGTACAAAGAAGATAGTTTGCCTGCCCGCATACCTCAACTATCGCATGACGGGCAAGCTTGTTGATTCTCCGGCGAATACTCTTGCACATATTCCGATGAATTATAAAAAGAAAACATGGATGTCAAAGCATGAGCTGACCCGCTGTCTGTACGATGTTCCGCAGGAGAAGCTGTACGATCTCGTCCCCTCCGGTGAGGTCATAGGCTATATCACCGAGGAAGCGGCCGAGCTTTCAGGAGTGCCGGCAGGCTTGCCGCTGATCGCAACGGGTGCGGATAAGGCGTGCGAAACCCTCGGACTTTCCGTCGCCGACAGCTCAAAGGCAGCAGTATCCTTCGGTACGAGTGCCACCGTCGATCTCTACAGTGAAAAGTATTTTGAGCCGCAAAACTTCCTGCCCTCTTATCCTTCGGTAATAAACAAGGCATGGAATCCGGAGATACAGGTATACAGAGGCTTTTGGATGCTGAGCTGGTTTATCAAGGAGTTCGGTGAAAAGGATGCCGAGGAAGCCGCAAAGCTCGGCATTTCCACGGAAGCCTATCTTAACGACAAGGCATCCGAGGTACCGGCAGGCTGTCAGGGACTTATGCTCCAGCCCTACTGGACACCCGACATTCTGAAGCCCGATTCCTACGGCGCGATAATCGGCTTTGCGGATTATCATACCAAGTACCATGTCTACAGAGCAATAATCGAGGGCATCTGCCTTGAGCTTTACATGTCGATGAAATCGATGGAAAAGCGAGGCGGCATAAATGTCAAGGAGATATTTGTGGGCGGCGGCGGATCGAAGAGCGACCTCGCCTGTCAGACACTTGCGGATGTGTTCAACCTCCCCGTAAAGAGGATACATACCCATGAAGCAAGCTCCATCGGCGCCGCAATGGTTGCCTTTGTCGCAAAAGGTGAGTTCAAGGACTTCGGCACAGCAATAAAGAGCATGGTACATGAAAAGGATGTTTTCACACCCAATAAGGAAAACCATGATGTTTACTCGGGAATGTACAACATGGTTTATAAGAAGATATACAGACATGTAAAGCCGCTGTATGCTACGATGAACAATCTGAAAGAAAGGAATATGCTTTAAATGAGCCATAAACCGTATAAGGGCTTTGAACCCAAGTGGGTGAACACCCCCGCACCCAAGGACAGCTACCGTTCCATTTTCCGCTGGGGCGATCCCGAGTTCTTCAAATATCCCAAGGAATCGCTTTACAAAATGATGAAGGAGACCTTCAAACTTACCGACGAGGACTTTAAGGAATACTCCGACGATATAGGCTTTGACAAGGTAGAGCTGCCGAACAATCCCGTTATGCTTGCGGATGAGCATATCAATGCTCTCAAGGAGATAGTCGGCGAGGACGGCTGGTCACTTTCCGATTACGACCGTCTTTCCGTTGCCTACGGTTTTACCGCATATGACCTTCTGCGTCTGCGCCACAAGGTCATCGATGCCGTACCCGACATCGTGCTTTACCCCGATACGACGGAGCAGGTCGAAAAGATAGTTGCATATTCTACAGAGCATGACATACCGCTCTATGTTTACGGCGGCGGCAGCTCCGTTACCAGAGGTGTTGAGCCGACAAAGGGCGGCATAAGCCTCGATATGCGCAAGCGCTTCAATAAGGTCATATCCTTTAACGAGATCGATCAGACCATCACCGTTCAGGCGGGTATGTCCGGCCCCGATCTTGAAAAGACTCTCCAGAACGCCCCCGAGCTTTTCGGCGCAAAGCGTCAATACACCTGCGGACACTTCCCGCAGAGCTTTGAATACTCCTCCGTCGGCGGATGGACGGTCACCAGGGGAGCGGGTCAGAACAGCACCTACTACGGCTGCATAACCGACATCGTGCTGTCGCAGAAGTACGCCACTCCCATCGGCACTATCCGGACCAGCCATTACCCCAGAGAGGCCTGTGGCCCCGATCTCAATCAGATAATGATGGGCTCCGAAGGCACCTTCGGCGTTCTCACCGAGGTCACGCTCAAGATCTTCCGCTGGATGCCCGAAAACCGCAAACGCTTCAGCTACATATTCAAAACGTGGGACGATGCGATGAAGGCGGCAAGAGAGATGATGCAGCACGAGTGCGGCTTCTCCTCCGTGTTCAGACTTTCCGATCAGGAGGAGACCAGCATGATGCTCCGCCTGTATAATGTCGATGATACACCGCTGTATCCGCTGCTTGAAAAGCTGGGCTATAAGGATATGGAGCGTTGTCTCTTCCTCGGCTTCACCGACGGCGAAAAAGGTTATTCCAAGAATGTCGCAAAAAACATCGCCAAGATCGCACTTGCCCACGGCGGTATGCCTCTCACCGGTATCGTCACAAAGAGCTGGGAGAAGGGGCGCTTCAATGACCCCTACCTTCGCGATACGCTGATGGACTTCGGCATCACCACCGACACCCTCGAATGTACCGTCAACTGGTCGAACATGGAGCAGGTACACCTTGATGTACGCAAGGTCTGCCACGCACTGCCGAACACCGTTGTCACCACCCACATGAGCCATTGTTATCCGCAGGGTGCAAACCTGTATTTCATCTTCCTCACAAAGATGCAGGACGAAAAGGCGTTCAAGGCATATCACACAACGATCCTCGATGCCATCCAGCGTTCCGGTGCATCGATAAGCCATCACCACGGCATAGGCAAGATGTTTGCACCGTGGCTTGAGGGCTATGTCGGTGAGAAGGAGTACGGAGTGTTCAAGGTGCTGAAAAATTACTTTGACCCGAAGTACAACATGAACCCCGGCGGCACCATAGGTCTCGATTTAAAGCCCGAGGAAAAATGCTTCGACCGTCAGTACACCGACTACGAAAAGCAGGACAAATTCGATAAATGATAAAATTAAAAATCGCTCTCCTTACGGAGAGCGATTTTTGATGGCTTAAATTACTTCTGGAGCTCTGCCCAGTTGGGAGTATCGGTGCGGATGGTGGTCCAAACCTCGTGGATCAGGTTGTCGCTGCCGATGACTTCGCCTGCGTCGGTTGCCCAGTTGTAGTTGTGGGAGTTGGTTGCCTCAAGGATGTCGGCATAGCACCACATGGTTCTGGGGCAATCCTTCCAGGTCTTAACATAGCCGGTGCAGCTGTCTGCACTGTCAACAGCGGGCTGACGGCCGAGGAGACGGTTGAGGATGGTAGCAGCCTCTGCACGGGTGATGTTGTCGGTGGGATTTGCGTTGCCGTTTACATCGCCCTTGATGATGCCGAGAGAGGCAAGGAGATTGATGTAATCATCCGCAAAGCCGCCGTTGAGGTCGCCGAACATGGGACCGCCGACATACTCGACGGAGAACATACGACCGATGAGTGCGCTGAACTGCTCACGGGTGATGGGAGCGGCGGGACGGAAGGTGCCGTCGGGATAACCGTTAATGATGCCGGCAGCGGTGAGGCTGGAGATGGCATTGTTGTGGGGATTTGACTTGGAAACATCGGAGAAGTTGTTTTCCTTGGTGAAGATACGATCTCTCTCATCGGGGGTGAGGAGACGGAAGATCATGGATGCGGCTTCGGCACGGGTGATGGTCGCGTTGGGACGAACGCTGCCGTCGTTGTAGCCGATCATGTAAGAGAAGTGATCGGAGTAATTAAGTGCAACATTCAGCACGGGGTAGAGAACGAGAGTCTCTGCATCGAGCTTTGCACTGAAAGTCCAGTAGATACCGGAGACGGTGCTGTACTTCATTCCGCTGATCGGGCCGTCGCAGGTTGCGGAGATGTTGTAAACACCGAGGATGCTCTTGGGGATAAGAGCAAGACCGAGAGCATTTGCTTCGTAGGTCTTGGAATCACCGGTGAGCTGATTGGTGAGGGTGATCTGAGCGTTGCTTGCGGGAAGCTTGTTGCTCAGTCTGCAATAGACCAGATAAGAAGGAATCTCAAGACCGGCAACGGTATCGAGAATGTCGGAGAGGGTGAAGTCACTTTCGGGGGTGGTAGTATCGTCAGCGAGAGCCATTGCGGGCATGAGGGTTGCGAGCATCATGACAACAAGCAGTGCGCTGAGGATTCTGGTGAACTTTTTCATAATTACTCCTTTCAAAATATCTTTGCGGTAAGTATTTTGTTATTTAATGTTCTGCGGTATGCCGCATAAAAAGTCCTAACATATAATATATACTATTCTTCAAATTTTGCAAGAGAAAAGTTGCAATTCAGTAACAGTTTTTTAATACATTTTTCATGTTTTTGTTCGGATTTTGTACAAGTCACTGCATTTGTCGTGTTATCTCACGCCTGAGCCTCAGGATGATCCGCTTTTCTAGACGACTGATATAGCTCTGGGAGATGCCCATCATGTCGGCAAGTTCCTTTTGGGTACATTCCTTTTTGCCGTAAAGTCCGAAGCGCATCACGATTATCTCACGGTCACGCTCACACAAGGCAGCGATGGCGGTACCGAGCATCTGCCTGTCCGCATCCTCCTCAAGAGGGCGGCACACCTCATCGTCATCGGTGCCGAGAACATCGGAGAGCAGCAGCTCGTTGCCGTCCCAATCGGTGTTTAACGGCTCATCGAAGCTCAGTTCGGCCTTTTGATTCGATGCCTTTCGCAGGTGCATGAGTATCTCGTTTTCAATGCAGCGGGAGGCATAGGTCGCAAGCTTTATGTTCTTTTCGGAGTTAAAGGTGTTGACGGCTTTTATAAGCCCTATCGTGCCTATGGAAATGAGATCTTCGAGGTTTATACCGGTGTTTTCAAAGCGTCGGGATATGTAGACGACGAGACGCAGATTGTGCTCTATAAGCAGCTTTTTCGCAGCCTCATCGCCGCTTTGCATTTGGATTATCGCCCTTTCCTCCGAAGCCCTGTCAAGCGGCGGAGGGAGTATGTCACTGCCGCCGATGTAAAAAATATCGGGCGGAGCGGGGGATAGGTGGGTCAGTATCCAGCTTTTGATTTTCGCTATTATGCTCATGAATGTTCCTCCTGTGCGATCGCATTATAGGCGTCACCGCCGATCTCAACGGGCGATACCGCAACGATGAGATCGTCCCTCGGCTTATCGTCGAGCCTCAGCTCGTCGGGGCGAAACGCCGCCAGCAGTCCCGATTCTACCCCGACTGCGTTGTACGGTATGAGCCGCATACCGGTATTATGCGTCACCGCCTCGGTGGGCTTAGACCAATCGGCGGCGCCGAAGAACTCACCTGCCGTCGTCGGTGAGATTATGACCGCTCCGGCACCGCTTATGGGGTCAAAAAGCGTGTTGCCGCTGTCACGCAGAGCCGAGACCTCGACCGATTTGCCGAAGTGGGTGATCCTCATGCGGGAGATACGATTGTCACGGCCTTTTACACTGCGGCGAAAAACAAGGCTCATAAGTGCGTATATCACGATGAAGCTCAGGATCAAAGTGCCGAAAGACAGCGGGACATGCAGTCTGCCGTCGCTTTGCATTGACACCGCCCATATTGCACCGCCGAAAAGAGCGGATACGGCGAAGAATACAAATGTGCAGCGCATAAGCTTTGTTTCTCCGCGGAATGCGATGAGTGACATTAAAACACCCGCGAGAATCTTCACGGGGAACGCCGACAAAAAAGCGGTATCCGGCAAAACGGAAAAGACAGCGTATGCGGCACCGAAGGCAGCGGAAAAGCCGTAGCGTTTTCGGCGCATAAAGATGCCGCAGATCCGGGCAGTGACTATGAGTATCAGGTAATCGACGATGAAGTTCAAAGCGAACAGACGGTCTATGTAGATTGTCTCCATAAACAAATTATACGCTCATATCTTCCGCATATTTTGTCATTTGGCAATTGTCAAATATGCGTCTTTGTGGTAAAATACTTTAGATTGAAATTAGATTTAAATGCTGGCGGGTGTGTATCATGTGGTTTTTGTTTGCCGTGATAGCTCTTTTGTGCTGGAGCGGCTCCGATCTGTTTTCAAAGATAGGCTGTCAGGATGCAAAGGATAAGTACAGTCATCTGAAGATGGTCATGGCGGTTGGCCTTGTCATGGGCCTTCATGCAGCGTATGAGATATTTGTCGGCGGAACGGAGATAAACGGAGGTATAATACTCACCTATCTGCCGGTTTCCATGCTTTACATAGTATCGATGGCGATAGGCTATCTCGGACTGCGCTATATTGAGTTGTCCATATCCTCACCGATATGCAATTCCTCCGGTGCCGTCGTTGCGATACTGATATTTGCCACCAAGGGCTTCGGTGAGCTTCCCCCTGCGGCGATAGCAGCCGTAGCACTTGTCTGCCTCGGCGTTATAGCACTCGGAATAACCGAGTCCAGGGAGGATGAGGAGCTTCGCCGTGCAAGGCAGGATGCCTCGAATCACCATTATGCAAAGAGCTGGATAGCGATACTGCTGCCCATTATCTACTGCCTTCTCGATGCCATGGGCACCTTTGCGGATACAATCGTTCTGGAGACGCTTAATGAGGACTCCGCCAATGTCGCTTATGAGCTGACCTTCCTCACCGTGGGAATTATCTGTGCGATCTATGTCCTCGGCATAAAGAAGCAGAAGCTCTTCCCCAAGCAGGAGGTACCCAAGTACACCGGCGCCATCTTCGAGACTGCCGGTCAGTTCGCGTACATTTACGCACTTGCGGATACCGCTCATGCAGCGCTTGCGGCACCCATCATTTCGTCCTACTGTGTCGCATCCGTGCTTTGGAGCAGGATATTCTTGAAGGAAAAGCTTTCGATCAAGCATTATGCGTCTATACTCCTTGTCGTAGCGGGTATAGTTATACTCGGAATACTCGATATTTAATGCGGAAAGGGTGAGCCTATGAAACCGATCTACAAGCGTGTACTTATCAAAATCAGCGGTGAAGCTCTCGCCGGAGATAAAAAGACCGGCTTTGACTTCGACTTTGTCACCAAAGTCTGCGAGACCGTAAAGCACTGCGCCGAAGCAGGCGTTGAGGTCGGCATCGTTATCGGTGCGGGCAACTTCTGGAGAGGCGTGAAGGACGGAGCCGGCAAGGTCGAAAGAGTGTCGGCGGATAAGATGGGCATGCTCGGCACTGCGATGAACTGTCTTGCCGTTGCCGATGTTTTCCGTCAGCTCGGCGCAAAGGCGACCGTTCACACTGCGATAGACATTCAGGGCGTCGGTGAAAGGTACAGCACCTTAAACGCCGTCCGTGATATGCGGGAGGGCAATATTGTCCTTTTCGCAGGCGGAACGGGCTGCCCCTTCTTCTCGACCGATACCGCTGCGGTACTCCGTGCGGCTGAGATAAATGCCGATGCGATACTCCTTGCCAAGAACATTGACGGTGTGTATTCCGCAGACCCCAGACAGGATCCCACAGCCGTTAAGTTTGACAACATAAGCTATGACGAGGTACTCTCCCGTCATCTGGCGGTAATGGATACGACGGCGACGAGCCTCGCCATGGATAATTCCATCCCCGTCATAGTATTTGCACTTGCAGATCCCGAAAATATCATCCGTGTGCTTGACGGTCAGCCCGTCGGCACTACGGTGACCAAATAACGAAAAACACTGAAAAATCAGGAGGTAATATCATGTCCGACTATCCCGAATTTGAAAGCAAGATGAAGAAGACCACAGAGGTCCTTTCCCAGCAGCTCGAAGCCGTCAGAGCAGGCAGAGCAAATGCCGCCGTTTTAAACCAGATCAGCGTTGAATACTACGGCGTACCCACCCCCATCCAGCAGGTGGCATCCGTTTCTGTTCCCGATCCCCGCACCCTCATGATCCAGCCTTGGGACGCAAGCGTATTAAAGGGCATCGAGAAGGCGATACTCGCCTCCGATCTCGGCATCAATCCTCAGAACGACGGCAGAGTTATCCGTCTGGTATTCCCCC
>CAZLSN010000033.1:0-13257 GCA_964562265.1 uncultured Oscillospiraceae bacterium | reverse complement strand
GCTCGCCCATCAGTTCTACGGAAAGTATTTTATCCGAAAACAGCGAAAATGTCAATGAAAAGTACTCCGCCGAAGCATCTGCTGCAAATCTGTATTCGCTTGAACCTGTTGAGGCGATAAAGCCGAAGAACAAAGAATGGCAGCGTAGTAGCACCACGGAAGAAGTCAGAGCAATGCACCCTCAACTCTGGGCTGTAGATGCTGAAAGCTCCGAAACGAGAAACCCCACGCAGATTAAAGGCACTGTTAAAAGCTATCGCAAAATATATGATGCCCTTAAAGCGGAGGGATTTGAAGGCAACATACTTGACGCATCAAGCGGTTTGGGCTATGGCACACAGGCAGGGCGTGAAGAATACGGCTTTGCCGTAGATGACATAGAGCCGTTCCCCGACAGTGAGTATAAACCTAAATACACGGATTACTCGAAGCTCAACAAAAAATATGATGTCATAATAAGCAATGCCGTACTGAATGTGCTACCGCAAGATCAGCGTGACGCATTAGTCGTGAAAATGGGTAAATTGCTTAATGACGGTGGGCGAATGTACATAAATGTGCGTGGAACCGATGTCAAAAACGCATCAAGCAAGGTGGCAATCAGCGAAGCGAATATGGAGTATTACATCAGCAACACAGGTAGCTACCAAAAGGGCTTCACAAAAAAAGAGCTTGTTGCATACCTTTCGGACGCACTTGGCAGCGAATTTGCCGTTAGTCCATCGAACGCATTTGGAGCAGTTAGTGCAATAGTTGAAAAGAAAAGAAAAAAATACTCCGCTGAACCTAAAAGCAGGTACGACTATTCAAAGCCGTTTGCGGAACAAGTAGATGACTGGATAAACGGTAAGATACCGAAGAATGACAGTCTCGTCATAGGAGCGACACCCGATGTTTTCAAGAAAGTCGGTTTTAACGCTCTGCCCATGACGATAAATCAAAGCCATGTCGATTATGCTGTTAACGGCACAAAAAATGCCGACCATCGCATAGGTACGGCAATGTTAAAGCAGTTGCCGAAAGCACTTGAAGCTCCCGTTGCTATTATTGCATCCAAAACGAAGAACAATACAAGTATCGTTGCTTTGCTACCGTTTACGCACAACGGGAAGACGGTTGTTGCCCCCGTACATATAGACGGTTACGGAGTGCAAAATTCGGTCAGAATAGATAGCAATGCGGTTACAAGTGTACACGGCAGGAGCAACGCTGTAACAAGATTACTTACCGATGCCATAAATGAATATAACGCAGGAAATACCAGTTTATTCTACATAGACACGGCAAAAGCCGCCGCTTTATACTCGGGAGCAAGGGTCACAATGCCCAAGATGCCAAGTAAAAGCAACGGCTTTGTAGCAAGTATAAGGGATTCCAGTTCTCCTGTCAAGCCTAAATTTAACAGTGTTACCGAGACGCAGCAGTTTAAGCGTTGGTTTGGCGACAGCAAAGTCGTAAACGAAGATGGTACACCTAAGGTCGTGTATCACGGCACGGGAAGCGATTTTACCGTGTTTGACAAGAGCAAGCAGGGCGAAAACTACATTCAAGGCGAGGGCGGCTTTTTCTTCACTTCAAGCAAACAGTCTGCCGAAAACTACGCTAAATTGCACGGCGGCGAAGCAAGCGGAAAAGTCATGGAAGTGTATCTCTCCATCCAAAAGCCCTATGAGGTCACGGCTTACGGCGACTATATACAAGCACCTGCCGAGAAATACGACGACCATAGAAGCGAATATCTTTCGGAAGCGGAGTTGCAAGGCTGTGACGGTATAATCGTGAAAGGCGAATTGTCAACACTGTATGTCGCCTTTGAGCCTACGCAGATAAAGTCCGCAACGGACAACATGGGCACATTCGACCCCGAAAATCCCGATATCCGCTATTCCCAAGAGCCGATGACATTAGCTCAGCTCAAAGCGGAGAACAGAAAGTTCAAAAAGCAGCTTGAGTATTGGCGTAACCGCTCTACGATGAACCCGAAAAAGACAGTGCGTGAGGGCGATGTCAAAAAGCTTGCAAAAGCTATTGTGGAAAGTGTTACCACCGACATAAAAAACAAGAGAATCGCCGACCGCCTAAGCGGTCTGTCCGGCCCCGTAGGTAACCGGATCACAAACGATTCTCATGCTCTTACTATACGCACTTCCGCCGAAAATGTCAACGAAAAGTTTTCCGCCGAAGCATCTGCTGCAAATCTGTATATTCATATTTTTGGAAAGGAGATGTGACGATAATGTTAGCTATGTCCGATGTTAATATTGAGCAGTTCTTGCCTTTGTTCGCTAATACAGGTGTGCCGGTTGCATTTCTTGTTCCTACGCCCACTGGATATGAAAAATCCATCATGGATGCAACTGCTCCAGTTCGTGAGTTACTATTGAACTCTAATGTACATAACTATGAAATGCAGTTACAAGGCCCTGCAAATAAAAATATCATTAAAACATATTTCGTTACTCCGCAAACCTTGGTTGAAACTACAGCATCGCTGTATCGACCTGTAACAAAGAAGGGCGATCCGAGAATCTGGTTTTCAAACCTCAAAAAGTGCTGTAGTCCATGTAACCTTTTGGCAATTATTGTAATTGAGCATGAACTGTATGTGTTCAATTTATCTGACCCACAGGTTGCCAAGTCACTGATAGGAAAAGGTTTTGCGTATTCTGTACTCGAAGAAGCGGTATACAAAGAACACGCAGTTGCAGATGAACTGCTGGCAAAAATACGACTTATTCATCAACAGGGCTTTTTGCGTTCTATCACAGCTGGCGATCCTGGTGTGGGAGATACGCTCGAACACGCATTAGGCATTAGCCGTAATAATTCCAAGGCACCTGATTACTGTGGTATTGAATTGAAAACCACACGTCTGACCAGAAACGGAAATGCTCGTACCATCGTCCCAGCTTATGCAAAACATCTAATCTCACAACGGTTGCAGATCGCTATTTCACATTTGGGTAAGCCGAATATTTCACTAATGCAAGAGCTTGCAATGATTAACACATTTTAATCACGAAGACCTGAGATTCGAACCGAATATCAAGTCTTCGCGCTTTTGTTTTTCTCGATACTCAGTCTAAATAAATTCCCCAAAGCATTGCTCATTGAACAGTCTCATGATATAATTCCGCTTAGAAAAATTGCAAGTGGTGAGTTTGTGCGATCCGACAGCGTTGAAGCCGAGCTGATGAATACCGTTATTCGCTACATAGACGAATACGGCTGGGGCTGGGGCATTGCCTTGAAGCTCATAAATCGTAAATTCACCGCATCACTTACGGACAAGGAACTGCGGGAAATTTACTGCCAAGCGAAAGAAGCGTGTGATGACTGACATTGGAATGGTTCGTATCTTTGCCCCCCGGCTTAAAAATTCGATATGATCGTCCTAAATCTTCTGACCCACGAGATCACGCATCAGCTCATAAGCAATCGCTGCCCCATCTTGATTCGCAAAACTGCGTTTTTGACGATGTTGAGACCCAAAAGCTGCAGTCTCTCTGCAAGTTTACGCTGAGAGATGCCGTGAGACGTTCTGAATTCAGCAAAAATGTTGCCGCAGATATTGTTTTTGTTATCGACTGATTCGTTGATAAACATACAATTTCTCACCTTGTTTGACACTTGGCGCTTGTCATGAGCATAATTGTATGCTACAATCCCCCCGTAATGATATTCACCGAATATCAAAATGTATGTAGGAGGATGAAAAAATGTTTTGTCAAAAATGCGGAGCGAAAAACCCCGATGGGGCTACCTTCTGCTCAAGCTGCGGTACTGCGATCGAGGCTCCGACCGCAAACTGCGCACCCGCAGTCAAAGAGAATAAAGTGCCTTACTGGTCTGCCGCTGTTGCTGCGATAGTTGCTTTCTTTGGCTGGCTGTTTTTGCCCTGGCTCACCGCTTCCGGCTACGGTGAGAGCGTTAGCATTTCGTTCTTTGACCTTTTTGAGGATTACGGCAGCGACGGCGACTGGTTTATGATATTCTTTGTCGTATCCATGATCTTCGCCGTGCTTGCGATCATCACCATCATAAGAACCCTCACCAAGAAGAACATCGGCGTTCTCAACATGGTCACCGGCATTCTCGGAATTGCGTGCTTCTTCATGATGGTATTTGAGGCAAACAGTGATATATATGCAAGTGTTTCCGCGTTTATCAGCGTCAGTGTCGGCTTCGGCGTTTGGCTCATGCTCATCGGCGGTATCGGCATGGTCGTTCTGCGAGTTCTCTCAAAGAAAAAATAACAAAGAAAAATTATCTTTTCCAACATAAAGCGTGAATTCTTTGCGGCGGCACGGTTTTTCCGTGCCGCCGTTTTTCGCTTGGATGGAGAGCTGAGCTTTCCGAATGATGTATTCCCTGCGGGAATATGAAAAACTATATCGCTTTGCGATGATATATGCCTTGCGGCATATTGCAGTGTGGCTTCGCCCGATTTAATTTGCGTACCCGATTAGGCTCAGTAGAGGGTGGGTTTCCCGCCCCGAAAGAACTTCCGACAAGCGCGACGGGAAACCCGCCCCACTACAACGGAATGGCGTTTTTTTGCTGCCGACGGTCGAGTTTGCGCAGCAAAAAAGCAGACAGCGCTCGCCGTTAAGGGAACACTGTCTGCTGATTATTTGAACCGATATTTTACTTCACAAGGCCCTTGCCGGTCTTTTTAACATGCTTAAAGACCTCTTCAAAGCGGCAGAGTGCTTCGTCGATGATCTCGGGGGTGTCGGCCAGCGAGGTGTACAGGCGGCTGCCTGCGAGTGTGACTATGCCGTTTGCCATATAAGCTGCACCCATGCGCTCCATGGAGTCCTTGCGGACATACATCATGGACTTGTTGCGCAGAAGTCCGATGGCGGACTCGGCGAAGGACATGGAGGAGAAGTCGAAGCTCATTGCACCGGTACATTCGAGGTGGACGATGGAGCCCTGGTTGTATGCAACGAAGGGCAGACCGTAGCGGTTTATGAGTTCCTTCAAGCCGTCGCACAGTCTGTCGCCCATCTTGCCTGCGACTTCGCAGGCGTTGGTGCGCTCGATCTCCTGAATTGCGGTGTAGCCTGCGAGGCAGGAGAGGGGATTGGCTGCCAGGGTGCCGCCGACATAGGCTCTGTGCTTACCGGTCGCAAGACCTGCTGCCATGAGCTGTGCGTATTCCTTCTTGCCGCCTACGCCGCCTGCGGAGGGATAGCCGCCTGCGACGATCTTGCCGAAGATGGTGAGATCGGGAACGACATCGAAGTAGCCCTGTGCGCCGGAGAGTGCGATACGGAAACCGGTGACGACCTCATCGAAGATGAGCAGTGCGCCGTACTTGTCGCAAAGCTCACGAACGCCCTTGTTGTAATCAATGGCAACGGGACGGGTGCCGCTTTCGGGGCCTACGGGCTCGAGAATAACGGCTGCGGTGCCGCCGAGGAGCTTGTTGCGCTTGAGCATGGCTTCGAGCATCTCAAGATCGTTGGGACGAACCTCGTCGGTGGTGCTGTATGCACCGTGAGGGATGCCGTGGGACTCGAGAAGGGCTCTGCTGCCGGGGATCTTCAGACCGTAGACCATCTGATCCGACCAGCCGTGGTATGCACCGCCGATCTTGATGATGCGCTTTTTGCCGGTGGCGATACGGGCGATACGCAGGGAAGCCATGACTGCCTCGGTGCCGGAGCCGAGCATACGGAACATCTCGACATTGGGCATATGCTTGTTGATCTCACGGGCTATGAGCATTTCGGACTCATGCAGAAGACCGGTTACGGGGCCGCACTCGTTTAAAAGCTCGATGACCTTTTCACGGATAACGGGGTAGTTGCTGCCCAGAATGGTGGGGCCACCAGCCTGAAGGAAGTCAATATACTTGTTGCCGTCCTTGTCGTAGAGGTATGCGCCGTCTGCCTTTGCCATGCACATGGGGAAGGGCTTGTTGAAAGCGAGGTTGTGCTGAACGCCGCCGGGGATATACTTCTGAGATTCCTCGTATACCGCACGGGATTCCTTGCACATATCGTCGTAATACTTCAAAACGACGTTGTTGTAATAATCGTCATCGACCTCCCAAATGGGCTGGCTCGTAAGATTCTTGAGCTCGGCGTTGATGACATTGGGATCGTCCCATCTGCTTACTCCGCAATTTTTCATTTCATATTCTCCTTTTCGGATTTTTTCTTAGCCAAGTTGTTGGTATCTTTACTGTTGCGATAGACAACGAAGTTGTCCCACAGGTATTCGAGGGAAAGATTCAGAGACATATTGATAGCTAAAACGGCGTATTCGCTCCAACCGTTGACATCCGCCAAAATATGCTCAAGCCATATGGTAAACGGTGCGAAGGGAACATAGAACAGAAATACCAAAAGCATTGCCTTGGGGACATTTTCGGCACTCTGGAAGGTGAATTTTCTGTTGAAGGTGAAATTCCAGAGAACGCTTGCCGTGAGTGCTATGGCATAGCATACCCAGTGACCGGGGATCTTTATGACTTCCTCACAAAGTGCCATGACCGCTACTTGGATAATACCTGCGGATGCCGAGAACAGTACGAATTTCAGGACTCTTGCGACTTCTTTACGTTTACTGTGATCCATATCTTATCCCTTCTTTTTCGAATATTTGTTTTTGTATACAAAACGCATGAGTGCGGTGTCGAAGATGTTGAGCATTACCCTTGCACCGAGGTTTGATGTGTGGATGGCACAAAGAGCCGATTTTTCCGTGAGAAGCTTCAGGGCATCTCTGTCATCGGGATCGTCGCCCTTCACGACTGCACCGACACCCTTGACGAATACCGCATCGGAAAGCCTCAAGGCTGCTGTCACGAATACGGGTACGGGCAAAACTGTGGCGACCGAAGCACCGAGCATCTGAGCCATATCGTCAAGCTGGGCATGGAGGGCAGTGCCTCTTGCGGCCCACATTTGGGAGAACTCACCGTTTCCGACTTCGGCGGTCGGTATGCTGTGCTTCACGGAAGTCATGAGCTTTGCGACTTTTTCATCGGAAAGCGGCTTTGCCGCCTTTGAGTCGAGGCACAGATTACGGCGGCAGATATCCTCAAGAAGCTGCACACGCTCCATAGCCTGCTCCTTATCCTTACCGCAGACCACGACACCGTGATTTACCATGAACACAACATGGGCACCGGTGGAAAATGCGCTGCGAACGGCGTTTTTGAGCTTCTTCATGCCGGGCAGACCGTATTCCGCCTTTGCGATACCGCCGAGGGCGTTCTTCTCATCCTCGCTTATATCCATCGCATCGAAGCCCGCAATACCGAGAGCGGTAGCGGCGTTCTGGTGGGTGTGGATAACGAAGCCGACATCGTCAAAAAGCTCATACGCCGCAGCGTGTATGCCCTTTTCACTCGAAGGTTTGCGGGGACCTTCCCACTCCATCGTGGAGAGCTTAAGCTTCACGATGTCCTCGGGATTGGTGTTTAAGTAGCCGAGACCGCTGGGGGTTATAAGGAAACTGTCGCCGTCAAGTCGGCAGCTCACATTGCCCCAGGTCCTTGCAACGAGACCGGTGCCGAGCAGCTCACGGCCCGTGTCGCATATGAGAGATCTCTTTGCATTTTCGTCCATTACTGTCCCTCCCGATTCAATGCTGCGAAATTTTTCTTATTTGCCTTGTAGAGGTTTTTGAATACCTCGTAATTCTTGTCGTACACCGCCTTGCTGCTCTCGCAGGGGGTGTAGACCTTCTCGACCTTTATGAGCCTTGCAGCCTCGGAGAGATCGGGAATGAGACCGCCGCCGACCGCAACCAGCATTGCGGCACCGACCGCACCGACATCCTTTGTCGAGGGTACGGTCTCGACCCTTTTTCCGGTCATATCGGCAAGTATCTGACAGGTGACGGCAGACAGCGCGCCGCCGCCTACGAAGCGTAAAACAGAGGAGGTGGAAACCTTCTTCTCCTCACATTCGAGCATCCAGCGCAGGTGGTAGCATATGCCCTCCAGCACTGCACGGAGCATTTCCGTTTTGCCGGTATCGAGGCGAATGTTGAAGAACATTCCGCCGGCGAAGGGATCCTCAAAGGGGCAGCGATTGCCGTGCAGCCAAGGTGTGAACATTACGCCGTTTGCCCCTGCGGGCACCTTGGAAACGGTATCGGTCATATAGTCGTAAAGGCTTTCGTAAACGCTCTCCTTGCTTTCGGCGACATCGGTCTTGTCAAGGTAAATGTTTATCTCGTCGAGGACAAGATGATCCTTCACCCACTCAAAGCACTTACCCGCCGTTTCCATCTCGGCAAAGTAATTGTACTTACCGTCCTCGGCACCGATGATACCGGCTATCATGGCGACTATATCGACCTCCTGCTTGTCGATTATCGTGCCTACCCAGCCGGAGGTGCCGGAGTAGATATGGGTCTGGCCGACCTCGGTGCAGCCTGCGCCGAGACCTATAAGCGTTGCGTCACCGCCGCCGCCATAGACGGGGCAGCCTGCGTAGAGCCCAAGCTCCTCCGCCGCCGTTTCCGTGAGCTTACCTGCGACCTCGGTACATTCGATGAGTCTCGGCATATGCTCAAAGTCAACGCCGTACATCTTGCAGAGCTTGCGGCTCCAGCACTTTTTGTCGGGTCTGCTGTCATACAGGAAGGTGGAGTATGCCGAATCCCTCGTCATGACGAATTCGCCGGTGCAGCGGCAGATAAGATACTCCTTGACATCCAGCCATTTGTACAGCTTATCGAATATCTCTGGTTCGTTTTTCTGCACCCACTTGTACTTCCAGAGCGGGTCCTTTACGCTTGTGGACGCCGCCTTGGTACGCATGAGACTTTTAAGCAGCATGATAGCGTTAACGCCGGAGATAGTTATGCCGTGGGTCTGACAATCGGCAAATTCCTTGGTCGCACGCTGATCCATGTAGCTCATGGGACGGCGCAGAGCCTTACCGTCCTTACCGACGGCGACAAAGCCCTGCATCTGCGAACAGAATGAAATGCCGATGATCTCCTTGGGGTCTATCCCTGTTTTGCCGATGAGTCGGCGGGTGCTGCTTTTCATGCCCTCCCACCATTCGTCGGCATCCTGCTCCGCACCGCCGTTTGGCAGAATATAAAGTCCGTAGCCCTCATATTCACCCGCAAGCAGGCGAAGCTCCTTACCCGCCTCGAAAAGGCAGGTCTTAACACCGGTGGTGCCGATGTCGTAAGCTATAATGTACAAGCGTCATCCCTCTCCCTTTATTTTTAATGCGTTTTTAATAAAGCGCATAAAGCCCTCGGTGATCATATCCGCATCGTCGAGAGCGTTTTCTCCGCAGAAGATCTTGAGCCTTTCCCTGTAATAATCGCAGCTGAAGGAAAATTGCAGCATCATAAAAAGATCGTCAAGGAAAAAGGCAAAGAGCTTGGGATCAAGCTCCGGATCGACCGAACCCGCAAGCCTCGCATTCTCCAAAAGCTCGGAGTAAACGGCGGCGGTGCGTTCTTCGATCTCGTGAGCAAGGACGGCTGCGTATTTCTTGCAGCTTCCCGAGCTTATCTCATTGTACATCGCATTGTGGCTCCCATGCTCCCTTGCGTGGACGATCAGGGCGTTTATGATGCTGCGTATGCCCGCTTCGACATCGGTCTCATGGGCAACAGCATCACGCAGAACATCGTCAAGTGTCTTTAAGGAATGACGGACACAAGCAAGGAAAAAGCCCTCCTTGTCGCCGAAGTATTTGTATATCACCCCGACGGAGACCTTCGCCTTGCGTGCGATGTTATTTATATTTGTGCGGTCAAGCCCCGACTCGGCAAATTCGTTTATGCCCGTTTCGAGGATGAGCGCGATCGCATTGTCGTTAAGCTTCTTGTACATATTCGCTCCTCAACTCGTGAACGACGGCTCACAAGTGAGTTCATTATATTCCCATATCTCGGCGGAGTCAATAGAAAACGCCGTTTTATCTTGACAAATGCGGCGTTTGGCGGTATTCTGTCATAGCAAATTGGGAATGATTCTTAATTTGGAGGCAAACATGAAAACGACTTATCAGACAAAGGCGAGAAAGCTCATACTCGATACGCTTTCCGAAAACTCGGATGAGCGGCTGAGTATCGACGATATACTGCACCGCATGGGTGAATCTGCCCCCGGCAAAAGCACGCTCTATCGGCAGATGAAGCTTCTGTGCGATGAGGGGCTTGCTCATCGCTTTTCGGGCGATGACGGTGCCTCGCTGTACCAGCTTGCGGGCAAGGGCTGCTGCTCGGAGCATCTGCATTTGAAGTGCATCGAGTGCGGACTGCTGCTGCACCTTGACGACAGGGCGCAGTCGGAGCTTTGCCGCGGCACCGGCTTTGTTATAGACGACGGCATAAGCATGCTGTACGGCAAGTGCGCAAGATGCGCAAGGAGAGCAAGATGAGGCGATACACGGCGGCACTTCTCTGTGCATTACTTGTGCTGTCCTGCATTCTTTGCGGCTGTGCCCAAACACCGCAAAATGACGGCGGCGATAAGATTTCCATCGTATGCACAAACTTCCCCGCCTATGATTTTGCCCGCAATGTCGCGGGGGACAGGGCGGAGCTTTCGTTGCTTTTAAAGCCCGGCTCCGAGAGCCATTCCTATGAGCCGACGCCGAAGGAGATGGTGAGCATACAAAGCTGTGAGCTTTTTATCTGCAACGGCGGAGAGTCCGAGGCTTGGGTCGAGACACTGAATTCAGACGGCAGGATCGAAAATATGCTCGTCATGATGGACTGCGTTGAGACCGTCACCGAGGAAGAAAAAGAGGGTATGTACATTCGCGGCGAAGGGGAAGATGAGGAGCTTGATGAGCATGTCTGGACCTCTCCCGTGAATGCGGCGATAATTGTGCAGTGCATCTGCGATGCCCTGTGTGAGCTTGACCCCGACAATGCGGCATATTACAAAGCAAACAGCGATGCTTATCGTGCAAGGCTCTATGAGCTTGACGGTGAGTTTCGTCGAGTCGTTGCGAATGCAAAGAACGGGGTGCTGATATTTGCAGACCGCTTCCCCATGCGATACTTTACCAGGGAGTACGGGCTTGACTATTTTGCTGCTTTCCCCGGCTGCTCCGGTGAAACGGAGCCCTCGGCGAAGACCGTGGCGTTTCTCATCGACAAGGTGCGGGATGAAAAGCTGTCTGCGGTACTGTATATGGAATTTTCGAATCAAAA
This sequence comes from uncultured Oscillospiraceae bacterium, assembly GCA_964562265.1. Classification (GTDB taxonomy): domain Bacteria; phylum Bacillota; class Clostridia; order Oscillospirales; family Oscillospiraceae; genus F23-B02. The sequence goes on along the minus strand of CAZLSN010000033.1, from coordinate 2,100 downwards.
GATGGCGGATGTCATATGCGAGGATACGGGTGCAAAGAAGCTGCCCTTTTACTCGGTACACAATGTGACGGCGGAGCAATTTGAAAGCGGTGTGGGCTATCTTGAGCTTTATGAGATAAACCTTGCATCGCTGAAGGAGGCACTTAACTGATGGCACAGCTGAGATGTAAAAACCTGAGCTTTTCCTACGGCGGGGAGACTGTCCTCGGCGGAGTGAATTTTTGCGTAAATGAGGGCGATTACCTCTGCATAGTCGGTGAAAACGGCTCCGGCAAATCAACGCTCATGAAGGGCATACTCGGACTCAAAGACCCCTCCGGCGGTGAGATAGTTCTCGGTGACGGCTTAAAGCATGACGAGATCGGCTATCTCCCGCAGCAGACGATGATACAGCGTGACTTCCCCGCAAGCGTCAGGGAGGTAGTACTCTCCGGCAGGGTGAACGGTATGGGACGGAGACTGTTCTATTCCGCCGAGGATAAGGCGGCAATGAGGGAAAATCTTGAACGCCTCGGCATCGAGGAGCTTGAAAACCGCTGCTATATGGAGCTGTCCGGCGGTCAGCAGCAGAGAGTGCTGCTTGCAAGGGCAATGTGTGCGACAAAGAAGCTTTTATTGCTCGATGAGCCGGTGACGGGTCTCGACCCCAACGCTGCAAATGAGATGTACAATCTTATAAAGCTCATAAATCTGTGCGATAAGACAAGCGTCATCATGGTGACGCATGATGTCCATGAGGCGGTAAGATACGCAACGCACATCCTCCACCTCGGTCACGGCCAGCTCTTCTTCGGAACCGTCGAGGACTACCGCAAAAGCGACCATGTGAGAAGACTTTTGGGAGGTGACAGACCGTGATCGAAGTATTCTCCGAGATGTTTTCCTATCAGTTTATGATAAGGGCGATAGTCGTAGGTGTGTTGGTATCCCTGTGCGCCGCACTTTTGGGCGTGTCGTTGGTATTAAAACGCTATTCGATGATCGGTGACGGACTGTCCCATGTGGGCTTCGGCGCACTTGCGATCGCAGCCGCCGTCAATATAGCACCGCTGTACCTCGCCGTTCCGGTCGTTGTTGTGGCGGCATTCCTGCTGCTGCGCATAGGCAAAAGCAGCAGAGTGAGCGGCGATGCGGCGATAGCTCTCATATCAAGCAGCGCACTTGCCGTCGGCGTTATAATCATAAGCACCACAACGGGAATGAACACCGATGTCTCAAGCTACATGTTCGGCAGCATCCTGTCGCTGAGCGGCGATGATGCCGTTTTGAGTGTGATTTTGTCGCTTATCGTGCTGTGTATCTTCGTGTTTTTGTATCCGAGGATATTTGCCGTGACCTTCGACGAGGACTTTGCCAAGGCAACGGGAACCAAAGCTGAGGTATTAAACAGCCTCATTGCGGTACTCACCGCCGTCACCGTTGTGCTGGGCATGAGGATGATGGGCGCACTGCTCATATCGAGCCTTATTATATTCCCTGCGCTCACCTCGATGAGACTGTGCAGGAGCTTCCGTTCGACGGTCATCTGCTCTGCGGGGCTTGCTGTTTTTTGCTTTATCGTCGGCATGACCGCCTCCTATGTCCTCGAGCTGCCGAGCGGAGCAAGCGTCGTTGCGGCGAATATGATAGCTTTTGCCCTGTTTTCTCTTGTAGCTTTAATAAAAAAGCGGTAAGAAATTTATATAAAACCCACAAATGCCCTGTCAGTGTACACAAACGACAGGGCATTGTTTTATGCATTTATTTAAAAAGGCAGTGAATATTCGCCGAAAAGTGAATAATATTCATTTAAACAGCAAAAAATAAAATTTTTATCGAATATTTTTTCAAAAAAGCTTGACAACGGTGAATATTGATGCTAATATAGCCACTGTCAACAGACAGAAAGAAATTGTTTTGAATTTTAAATTTTGAATGAGGTAAATAAAATGAAAAAGATAATTGCCCTTTTGCTTGCTTTGGTTTGTGTGTTTGCTCTTGCTGCCTGCACCGGCGGCGGTGACAACGACGGCGATGACGCAAAGAAGACCCTGTACATGGCGACCAACGCCACATTCCCTCCGTATGAGTATTATGAAGGCAGCGATATGGTCGGTATCG
>CAZLSN010000032.1:0-13439 GCA_964562265.1 uncultured Oscillospiraceae bacterium | reverse complement strand
AGACCCTGCTCACCGCTGTCAGCAATGCTCCCGCAGCAGCAGCTCGTCTCGTCAACAAGAAGATCCTCAAGAAGTAATGCACGAGATCGGAGTAGTCAGACAGGTCCTCCGCACGGTGGAGGAGTTCGCCAAGGAAAACAATGTCAAGAAGATCGACGAACTCGTACTCGACATCGGCGAGCTGTCGCTCGTCATCCCCAAGTATGTTGAGGATATTTACGATGCAGTCGTCAAAGGCACCATCCTTGACGGTACCAAGCTTATCATGAACACCATCCCCGGCCTCGCCGAGTGCGATGAATGTGACGAAATTTTCAATGTCATTGAGCACGAGGGCTATTGCCCGAACTGCGGCAGCTTTGAAAAGACCGTCCTTTCCGGTAAGGATTTTCAGATAAGAGAGCTCCACATAGCGGAAGATCAAAGCGAATAAACAAAGTGATTCGGCGCAGCGAAAGCTGCGCCGAATTTTTTTGTGATTTGCCGCCGACACGGCGGGACAGAAAACCCGTCCCCTACGATGGCTTTGCGGTTTTTTGCTATCGATTGCAAGCTAAACAGGCGGAGCTTAAAGCTCCGCCTGTTTAAATTATTTCGTATTTTTTCAACAGCTCTATGCGCTCCTTTGCGAGCTTCACCGAGGCTGCGGCACCGCTTGTGCCGCCGTCCTTTTCCCTTGCATAGCGCAATATCCGCTGCGCCCATGCGAACGGAAGCAGGGCGGGGTGCTTTATGAGATAGGGATAGCTCCGCTCCATATACGAGCGATTCGGAAAAGCCGACGCCAAGGCTCCGCCCCCTGCGCTGCCCCTGCTTGATCTCACGGCACCGAGGGTGACGGTCGAGGAATGGAGGCGGGTGCTGTCCTTTGAGCCATAGATGCCAGCGCACAGCGTATCGTGCAGAAGCGGCTCCGTATCACGGTTTTCCGCCCAAGGCTCGGGCGGCGCAAAAGCTATACCCAAGGTATCCCTCGCAACCGAAAAGGCTGCGGCGGCAAAGGTCGCCGCATGAACGGATTCGCACTGCTCATAAAGCCGCTTCCAATCGATCTCGTCGTAATACGCTTTTGCCCAAAGACCTATGTCGCAGAACTGGCGCAGACCTATGCCGCTGCGCACAAAATGCTTGTAGGCATGGAGTATGAGATAAAGAAAATGCTCATGCGGCGGCAGGGTCAAAAAGCCGTCCCGCTCAACGGGCGAAACATCTGTAAAAAAGCGATTCAAATCGTCATGCGCAGTCTCGGACGAATCGAAAAGGCGGCGGTGCAGCTCGATATATATGGGGCTGCCCTTTTTGGTGTAGCCCACCTCGTCGGCGGATTCAAGCATCCCGATCGGCGTATCGCTTTCAAGTCCCCGCCTTGTCAGCTCGGCGTGGCATGCACTGCGTTCTGAGTCGGATATGAGCAGATCGTCGTCGCCGCTTATGCGGTGGTCGCATAATTCGTACAATTCTGCACACATCCTGCCCTTGACAACTATCGGGTGCAGCCCCTCGGCTATGAGTTCACGGTACAGTGTTTCAAACTCCGCACTGCGCTGTGTCTGGTGCATGACCTGCGCAATGACCTGCTGCCGCACAGAGCGGAAAAGCTCCGCATTTTCCTCGGCTGCGGGTGACTTTCGCAGGCTCTCGAACACTATGGGCAGAAGCTTTTGCTCACCCGCAAGCTCGATGACCGCCGCAATATCGCAAGCCTTCGTCTCGATCTCACCGCCCGAAACGGAGGCTTTCACTATATTCAAAAAGTCCCTTTCTTCGGCTGTGAGAGTCGGCATGCCCGGAGCCGTCCTTTCTTTTTTCCTTATAGAACCCAACAATGCGCCGAGGGTGTTGCAGATGACATCATCCGCCTCCGCTCTGCCCATTGCATAGCTGTACTGTGCGTATTCGATCGCAAGGCTCAATGCAAAGCCAACCGCCGTCGTTATAGCCATTTTTGCGGCTATGCTCATTTTCTTCGGCAGCGATGCCGAGAGCGTCAGTCCTATCGGGAAAAACAACAGGACATTCATAAGCATGGCACGGTAAAGCTCCGGCTGCCGCTTTGCCTCGGCAAGTGACGCAAAGGGGCGCAAAACAAGGGCAAACTCGCCCTCGCTGCGGTTTAAGAGCGTGGCGTACAGCACCGTCATCACGGCGATGACGAACAAGACGACATTCAGTCTGCCCCAGATCCTGCGGGGCAGACTTTGGCAATAGCCCCAAACTATCAGAGCCGCGAGCATAAACAGCACGATATAGATGATCGGCCTTGTGTATATGTAAGTAAAAATGCTCATCTCATTTCCCCCCACGGTCATTTTACAACGCCCGGCAGGAAATTTCTACTATTATTTTACGACGACATTCTCATCGCCCAAAAGCTCTTTGAGTTCTGCAACGAGCGAGGGATGGATGACGCAGTGTGCATAAAGCCTCTTGTTCTCCCGCTGACCGTAGATTATGAGTTTCTGATCGCCGGGGAACATCGTGAGGATGAGCTCTATCCGCTCACGCACGGGATCCGTTATGCTGCCGAGCTTCACCCAAAGCTTCGGCGGTGAGGGTGGAGCGGCCTCCGGCTCTCCCGCAGCTTCAAGCGGCTTCACGCTCTCTATGGTGAGCTGCGGCTCTTTTTCGTCACGAAGCGACAGTCTGCCCCGTATCAGCACCGCATTGTTCTCCTTCAGCAGCGCACCGTAGCTGTCAAGCGTTCGGGAGAAGGCGATAAGCTCAATGCTGCCTCTATCGTCCTCAAGCACGATGTAGCTCATGAGACTGTTATTCTTCGTCGTCCTTGTGCGCACCGACTGGATTATGCCCGCAACCGTAAGAAGCTGACCGTCACGGAAGGAGCTTTGCGAAGCCTCGCCTCCCGCTTCGAGTATCACCGCAGTCGGCACGGCACCCGCCTTCTGCGCTGCGGTTCTGTACTCGTCCATCGGGTGACCGCTCAAATAAATTCCCGTCGTCTCCTTTTCCATCGCCATAAGCTCACGGCGGGAAAACTCCTCGAGGTCGGGTATCCGAACACTTATCTGCGCATCAGCCGCAAGCTCCGGATCGCCGAACAGGTTCATCTGACCGTCGATGTTGTTGCGGTTCTCGTGGGTGATGGACTCGATCATAAGCCCCGCGATCTGAAGCAGCGAACGGCGATGGACACCGAAGCTGTCAAACGCACCGGCACGGATGAGGTTTTCCGCAGCACGGCGATTGAGTTCACGATTGCACAGTCTGCGGCAGAAGTCCTCGAAGTCTCTGAACTCACCGTCCCGCTCACGGGCGGCGATGACCTCGTTTATAAAGCCTCTGCCTATACTCTTTATCGCAACAAGACCGAAGCGGATATTGTCGCCCTCAACGGTGAAATCCGCACCGGATCGATTGACATCGGGAGGCAGCAGGGCTATGCCCATACTGCGGCACTCGGCAATATACTCCGCCACATGGGTGCTGGAGTCCAGCACCGAGGAGAGCAATGCCGCCATGTACTGCCTCGGATAATGCCGCTTCATGTATGCCGTGCGATAGGCGACGATGGCGTAGCTCACCGCATGTGCCTTGTTGAAGGCGTAGGAGGCGAAGTCCAGTATCTCGTCGTAAATGCTGTTTGCGACAGCCTCCGGAACACCTCTTTTTATCGCACCGTCTATCCCTCGGCTCTCGTCACCGTGGACGAAGGCGACTCTTTCGGCATCGATGACCTTGTGCTTTTTCTTGCTCATGGCACGACGGATCATGTCCGCCTGACCGAGTGAGAATCCCGCAAGCTTCCTGAATATTTCGATTACCTGCTCCTGATAGACTATGCAGCCGTAGGTGACATCGAGTATCGGGCGCAGCAGCTCATGCTTGTAGCTTATCTTCTCGGGGTGTGCCGAACACTCGACAAAGCGGGGTATGCTTTCCATCGGGCCGGGGCGGTAGAGCGATATTATAGCGGTTATATCTTCAATGCTCTTTGGTTTAAGGCTCGTGCATACGCCTGTCATGCCCGTACTTTCAAGCTGGAACACTCCGCTTGTCTTGCCGGCGGACAGCATTTCAAACACCGCCTTGTCGCCGTCGGGTATGCTCTCGACCTTAAAATCGGGCTCATCCTTTCGCACAAGCTCCGCCGCCGCCTCAAGCACCGTCAGATTTCGCAGACCGAGAAAGTCCATCTTAAGGAGTCCGAGTTCCTCAAGCGTCGTCATCTGATACTGCGTCACAACGCTTTCGTCGTTTTTCGACAGCGGCACATATTCATACACCGGCTTATCGGTTATGACGACACCGGCGGCATGCATCGAGGCATGTCTCGGCATACCCTCGACCGCCTTTGCCGTATCGATCAGCCTGCGTATCGTCTCGTCCGATTCGTACATGTCACGCAGGGGCTTTGAGACCTTGAGCGCATTGTCAAGCGTCATGCCTATCGAAAAGGGGATCTGCTTTGCGACGGCGTCGGTCTCGGCGTAGGAAATATCCATCACTCTGCCGACATCCCTTATCGCACCTCTTGCCGCCATGGTGCCGAAGGTGACTATCTGGGCGACATGGTCGCTGCCGTATTTGCGGTTCACATAGTCGATGACCTCGCCTCGGCGGTTAACGCAGAAGTCGATGTCAATATCGGGCATGCTGACTCGTTCGGGGTTTAGAAATCGTTCGAAGTACAGGCTGTATTTTATGGGATCGACATCGGTTATTCCGAGGGTGTAGGACACGACCGATCCCGCTGCGCTGCCTCTGCCTGGACCTACGGGTATTCCCTTGCTCTTGGCGTAGGATATGAAGTCCGAGACTATGAGGAAGTAGTCCACAAAGCCCATCTTTCTTATCATATCAAGCTCATAATCAAGCTGGGCGGCAACGCTGCCGTCGTCGTTCGGGTAACGGTTCAAAAAGCCCTCACCGCATTTTTTGCGGAGATAGGCAAAGCTGTCCGTCTCACCGTCGGGGAGCTTGAACTTCGGCAGCTTATAGTTGCCGAACTCGAAATCGTAATTGCACATGTCGGCGATCACCGCCGTATTCTCGACGGCTTCGGGGTATTCGGGGAAGAGCGCTCTCATCTCCTCCTCGCTTTTCACATAGAACTCCTCCGTCTCGAATTTGAGCCTTGCGGGATCGGAGAGGCTTTTTTGCATCGATATGCACATGAGGACATCCTGATTCGGAGCGTCCTTCTTTTCTATATAGTGAGCGTCGTTTGTGAGGGCAAGGGGTATGCCTGTCTCACGGTGTATGCGGAACAGGCCCTCGGCGGCACGGCGTTCGGCGACTATGCCGTGATTCTGTATCTCAAGATAAAAGGAGTCCTCACCGAAGATGTCCCGAAGCTCCAGAGCCTTCGCCTTCGCAGCCTCGAAATCGCCGCGGAGCAGCATCCTCGGAATGGCGCCGGCAACGCAGCCGGAAAGACAGATAAGCCCCTCGGAGCGTTCCGAAAGAAGCTTCAGGTCAACCCTCGGCTTTGCGTAAAAGCCTTCGGTGAAGGAGCGGGATACTATGTCGCAAAGATTCCTGTACCCCTTTTCGTTTTTGCACAGAAGTATGAGGTGGCTGTATTCGGAGTCTATGTTATGTTCCTTGTCAAAGCGGCTTCTCGGCGCGACATATACCTCGCAGCCGATTATGGGCTTTACGCCCTCCGCCTTGCACGCCTTGTAAAACGCAACGGCACCGTACATTACACCGTGGTCGGTTATTGCGACCGCGGTCTGCCCAAGCTCCCTGATCTTTTTGGGCAGGGAGTCGATCCTGCATGCGCCGTCAAGCAGCGAATACTCCGTATGCAGATGTAGATGTACAAAGCTCATATGCTCACCAACTCATTCTCTTTCCGATGCTGCCAGCTCAACGATCTTTTTCAGTCTGTGACTCAGGCAGCTTTTGCTCACCGACGGGAAGCTCAACTGCGAAAGATCGGCAAGCGACGCCTCGGGATTTGCTATCCTCAAAAGTGCCGCCTCCTGCAATTTTTCGGGCAGGGTCGAAAGTCCGCTCGTCTGCTCTATAAAGCGGATCGCCGCCATCTGCTCCGCCGCCGCCGCAACGACCTTGTCGGCATTTGCGGAGTCGCAGTTGACCTTGCGGTTTATCGTGTTGCGCATGTCCCTCTCGACCTTGGCGGAGGCAATGTCCATCGACGCAACGGGTGCGCCTATCGTCGTGAGGAAGTCCGCAATGGCATCCGCCTGCTTTAAATACAGAAGATAGTTTCCCTTGCGGCTTGCGGCTCTCATTGGCTGCCCGATTTCATCGCAGACGGCGGCGGTCTCCTTGGATACGGAGTAGTGCGTCGTCGCAAGCTCAAAATGGAAACGCTTCTCCGGATCCGTCACTGATCCGCCCGCAAGGAAGGCTCCCCGCAGGAAAGCCGCCCTGTCGCACGCTTCCTCGAGGATGCCGAGGTTTATGTGCAGGGACGGCGATTCGATGCCGAGACCTACGGCATCGTAAATGCAATCTATTTTGTTTTTGTCCTCGATCCGGAAGCTTCGCTTGCCCGCAGAGCCTTCCGGCGGCAGAACATCGAATTTTACCCCGAACGCCTTTTTGAAGAGTCGGGGTAAGCGGTGGGCAAGCTCGTCGCTTGCCGTGACGATGCAGATCTCCTGCGGGGAAAAGCTGCGGCAAAACAGCAGTATGCCGTAAGCTTCGGCGGCGGCGCAGCAGCGTTTTTCGATCCTTACGCCGCAAAGCTCCGCCTTGACCTTTGATGAAAAGCTCATGTTTTAACCGCCTTTGTTGAGATCACGGTTTATGTTTGCCGCATTATAATCCATGCAGCGCAGATGCTCACCCAATGCCGTTGCAACGGCGACGGAGCGATGGCGTCCGCCCGTGCAGCCGATGGCGATGGTGAGGCTGTATTTGCCCTCCTCGATGTACAGCGGGATGAGGAAGCTTATCATATCCGTTAGCTTCTCCATGAAGCTCTTTGTCTGCTCAAAGCCGAAGATATAGTCCCGCACATCCTCGTCAAGCCCCGAATGGAGGCGCAGCTCCTCGATGTAATAGGGGTTCGGCAAGAATCGAACATCGAATACAAGATCGGCATCCAGCGGCATACCGTATTTGAAACCGAAGGACATCACATTCACCATGCAGCGCAGATGCTCACCCAATGCCGTTGCAACGGCGACGGAGCGATGGCGTCCGCCCGTGCAGCCGATGGCGATGGTGAGGCTGTATTTGCCCTCCTCGATGTACAGCGGGATGAGGAAGCTTATCATATCCGTTAGCTTCTCCATGAAGCTCTTTGTCTGCTCAAAGCCGAAGATATAGTCCCGCACATCCTCGTCAAGCCCCGAATGGAGGCGCAGCTCCTCGATGTAATAGGGGTTCGGCAAGAATCGAACATCGAATACAAGATCGGCATCCAGCGGCATACCGTATTTGAAACCGAAGGACATCACATTCACCGTTATGCCTCGGTTGGGGTCGCTCTCCGCAAAGAGGGTGTACAGCTCGTTTCGTAGCTGACCGAGGGTGAGGTGTGAGGTGTTCACGACATAATCCGCCATCTCCCTGATGGGGCGGATAAGTTCCTTCTCGCTTTGGATCGCAGACTCTATCGATGCACCCTTTTTCGACAGAGGGTGCGGTCTGCGTGATTCCTTGTAGCGTTTTATTATCGCCCTGTCCTCCGCCTCCATGAACAGGATCTTGTATCCGAAGTCCATCTTCGTAAGCTCAGCCAGTGCGCCGAGTATGTCCTTAAAGCCGTTTTTCTCACGGACATCGGCAACGAGGGCGACCTTCTCATAGCGGCTCTTCGTCGCTGCGCAAAGCTCCGCAAATTTAGGGATGAGCGCAGCCGGCATATTGTCAACGCAATAAAAATCCAGATCCTCGATAATATCCGCTGCCTGGCTCTTGCCGCCGCCGGACAGTCCCGTGATTATTAAAAATTCCATATCTTTTTCCTCCGTTGGATCCGTTTTTTTGCCGACAGGTTTTAAGCTCCCGCAGGGGGATGCGTTATTCCTTATTGTCCTCGATTTTTGCCTTTGCGGACGCTGCCATCTGATCCATTATCGTCTGACGGCGGATGCGCCAGTCATCGACCAGGATCATGCCTTTGGGATATATCCTTATCTCCGGACTGAGCGTTATGCCGGAGTTTTCATAAACCTTGCGGCGAACGGTGTCGAGCAGCTCAACAACATCGTCGTAGGTGGCGTCACCGACATTCACGGCAAAGCCCGCATGCTTTTCGCTTATTGCGGCACCGCCGACGGTAAAGCCCTTGAGTCCCGCCTCATCGATGAGGGCTGCGGCATATCCGCCCTCGGGACGCTTGAAGGCACTGCCCGCAGATGGCAGATCAAGAGGCTGGCTGTTTCTGCGCTTTTCGTTCATCTCGTTCATCCTTGCGCCGATGGCGTCGGGATCGTCGGGACTGAGCTTAAACACCGCACTGAGTATGGTGCAGTTTATGCCCTCGAAATTGCTGTGCCTGTACGAAAAACCGCAGTCGCAGCCCTTTATCTCCGTGAGTGCCTGATCGGGCAGGTAGTAGACAACGACGCTGTCCGTCACATCCTTCATCTCGCCGCCGTAGGCTCCCGCATTCATAAGCAGCGCACCACCCACAGAACCGGGGATGCCCGATGCGAATTCCAGTCCGGCAAGGCCGTTTTGCTGTGCAAATTTCGCAAGTGATGCAAGGGTCACACCGGCTTCGGCATAGATCGTATTGTCCTCACCGAGGCGGATCTTCGTAAGCCTTTCGGTGGAGATAACGCAGATGTCAAGCCCCTCTTCGGGGATTATCATATTGGTGCCTTTGCCGAGCATGAGCGGCGCTACATTGTGCATGTGCAGAATGTACGCCAGCTTCGAGAACTCGAATATATCGCGCGGGGTCGCGAAAAAACGCACATTGCCGCCCACCTTGAATGAGCAGTGGATATTCATAGGCTCATTTTCCCGACAGTCCAGCTTCGGCATCTTTTCCTTTATTTCAACTATGGCTTTTTCAAGATCTTCCATGATTACGCTCCTGTCATAATATTCCGAGGTCTATTGCCCGGTCGTGATCCGCCGCAAGTGTTTCGGCAGCATTGTAGCCCATCTTTTTCTGACGGTTGTTCATCGCCGCAAGCTCCAAAATGACGGCGAGGTTTCTGCCGGGGGATACCGGTATGGTCAGACTCGGTATCGTAACGCCGAGTATGTCCTGCGTTTCGCTTTCAAGTCCGAGACGGTCGTAAGCCTTATTGTCGTCCCATGCCTCCATGTTGACAACAAGATCGATCGCACTCTCGGGTTTTACCGCACCGACACCGTAGAGGTGGCGGACATCGACAACGCCGACACCCCTCAGCTCCATGTAATAGCGTATGAGTTCGGGAGCGGAACCGATGAGGCTGTTTTTACTGAGCTTGCGAATATCCACCGCATCGTCGGCAATCAGCCTGTGACCGCGCTTTATAAGCTCCAGCGCAGTCTCGCTCTTGCCTATACCGGAATCGCCGCAAAGCAGCAGACCTTCACCGTGAACCTCGACCAAAACGCCGTGAACGGTCGTTCTGGGTGCAAGGTGGAAGTGCAGTGAGCTTATGACCTTCGCCATGAAGTCCGATGTGTCCTCCGTCGTGAGGAACAAGTTGCGGTCATACTTCTTCGCCATCTCAAGGCACTCTGGGAACGCCGCCGCACCGTGGCAAATAACGAGGGCGGAAATGTCCCAGCGGAAAAGGTTTTCAAAGCATTCCCTGCGTTCGTCGTCGGTTTTCAGTTCGAGGTAGGTGCTTTCCACCCTGCCGATGATCTGAAGACGCTGGGGGTCGAAGTAATTGTAAAAGCCCGCAAGCTGCAGGGCAGGACGATTGACATCCGCCGTCGTGAGCATCCTCGTTTCGTAATCCGAAGAAGTGTTGAGCGGTATGAGGTCGTTCTCCTGCGCAAGGGTTTTGAGTAAAACCGAGTATTTACCTGCCATAAGAGTAGACTCCTCCTATGATAATGATACTTATATTATAACTATGCACAGTCCGTGCGTCAAGCAATCGGTTTCGTGATATTTTAATTTTTCCGGACAACGAAAAAAGCTCGCCTGTCGGCGAGCTTGTTTCGGGTAATGTGATATTACACAGCGCGGGTGACCTTGCCGCTGCGGAGGCAGCGGGTGCAAGCATAAACATGCTTGGGACTTCCGTCCACGATGGCCTTGACGCGCTTCACATTGGGCTTCCAAGTACGGTTGGAGCGTCTGTGGGAATGGGAGACCTGGATGCCGAAGGCAACGCCCTTGTCGCAAAATTCACACTTTGCCATTAGTTGAAGCACCTCCTTGCTTGTGTTTACATGTCCTTAAAAGGACAGCTTTTATATAATAGCAGAGTATTTCGTCAATTGCAAGATATTTTTTTGCCAAGTTGAAAATTTCCGCACAAAAGATGGCCGTATCGCCGCAATCGCCGCCTGTTTACCTGTCAACTTGTACAATTTTCTCTGCCGTTTTTCGGCGCATTTCTACATGCATCATATACAAAAAGGCTTGCAATGCATCGTGCAAAGTGCTATATTGTGCCTATATCAAAAACAATTGTTCGCTCTCGGCGGACAATTCGTTCGGAAGGGCGGTTTTAGCATGAAAATAGCACTCTTGGGCTGCGGTGTTGTCGGCGGCGGTGTCGTGAGCATCGTTGACGGACGCAGTGATATGGAACTCAAATATGTCCTTGTTCGCAGGGCAAGGCCCGAACTCGGCGATCGTGCCGTGAGCGACATCGACACTATTATAAATGATAAGGAGATCGACACCGTTGTTGAGGCACTCGGCGGACTGTCGCCGGCGTATGAATATGCCTGTGCGGTGATGAACGCAGGCAAAAACTTCGTTACCGCAAACAAGCACCTTGTCGCACATTACTACAAGGAACTCGTCTCACTTGCGGCGAAAAACGGCGTTGCCTTCCGCTGCACTCCGGCAGTCGGCGGCGGCATTCCGTGGCTCGTGAATCTTGAAAGAGTCAAAAAGCTCTGCCCCGTCGATTCCCTGTGCGGTATCATGAACGGAACCACGAACTTCATTCTCGATGCCATGCACACGAACGGTGCCGATTTTGCCGAGGTACTCAAAGAGGCTCAGGCTCTCGGCTATGCGGAGGCCGACCCCTCCGCCGATATTGACGGATTGGACATTCAGCGCAAATGCGTCATCTCAACGAATGTTGCCTTTGATGTCTGCATCGGTGAGGAGGATGTACCTGTCTTTGGCATTCGCTCAGTCTCCGCCTGTGACATTGCCGCCGCAGAAGGCATGGGCCGCATCTGCAAGATGCTTGCCTTCGGAAAGAGGACAGGCAGCGGAGTCTGCGCCTATGTTGAGCCGTGCTTTGTAAAAAGCGGTGAGCTTGAAGCAGCGGTATCGACAAACCGCAATGTCATATCCTTCGAGACCGCACTCACCGGCAAGGAGAGCTTTTACGGTCAGGGCGCAGGCAGAGAGCCCACTGCCTACAACGCGGTTCAGGACTGCTGCGATATTCTCTCCGGTGTGGGCGGCTTTTACACCGATAAGATGATCGACGCACACTGCGACAACTCCCTCGATGCTCATCCCTACTATGTCCGCTGCTCCCTTGAGGATGCTTGGCTTTCCTCGCTTTGGGACGCCGATTGCGGCGACGGCATCGTGACAAAGCCCGTGTCCGTTGCGGCGATGCACTCATGGGCAAACAAAGCAAAGGAGTCGGACCCCAAGCTGTTCATAGCGGGTCTTGTGTAAAGCATGAAGGTTTCAAAATTCGGCGGATCGTCGATGGCGGATGCCGGACAGTATAAAAAGGTGCGGGACATAGTTTTGTCCGACCCGGAGCGTCAGGTCGTCGTCGTATCGGCAGCAGGCAAACGCTTCTCCGGCGATCACAAGCTGACGGATCTTTTATATCTCTGCCATGCTCATATAAAATACGGCGTCGATTGCGACGGTGTATTTAATATGATAGCGGAGCGGTACCGTGAGATATGCAGTGAGCTGTCCCTCTCGGTGGATATTGACTCGGAACTCAGCTCCCTGAGGAAGGAGCTGGAGACCGGTATGAGCCGTGACAAGCTCGTATCCAGAGGCGAATATTTCTCCGCCCTGCTCCTTGCCGATTACCTCGGCTACGACTTCCTCGATGCCGCCGATTGGCTGTGCTTCTCCTTCGACGGCAGTATCGACAAGGATCGCTCATACGCCGCCCTCTGTGAAAGGGCAGCGGGACTAAGGGTCGTGATCCCCGGCTTCTACGGCTGTATGCCCGACGGCAGTATAAAGGTTCTCAGCCGTGGCGGCAGCGATGTCACCGGTGCTTTGGCTGCTGCCGCACTCGATGCCGAGGTCTACGAAAACTGGACTGATGTTTCGGGCATTCTCATGGCAGACCCCAGGATCATCGACGATCCCGACACCATTTCGCACATAACATATAATGAGCTGCGTGAACTCAGCTACATGGGAGCGCAGGTACTGCATGAGGGTGCAGTGTTCCCCGTAAGGGAAAAGCATATCCCGCTGAATATCCGCAACACCAACGACCCCTCCCACCCCGGCACTCTCATCATGGAACACTTTGACGATGAGGAGAAGGACTCCCGCATCATAACCGGTATCGCAGGGCGCAGAAACTTCACCATCATAACGGTGTCGAAGGCGGGCTTAAGCTCCGAGATCGGTTCCCTGCGCAAGATACTTGAGATCTTCGAGCGGCATAATGTCTGCGTTGAGTACACGCCCTCGGGTATCGATACCGTGTCCCTTGTCGTTTCGGCGGAGAGCGTTGCATCCTGCCTCTATATCCTTGTCGGCGAGATACAAAAGTGTCTTTCGCCGGACAATGTGCAGATAACCGACGGCATCTCCGTTGTTGCCGCAGTAGGCAGAAAGATGGCGGCAAAGCCCGGCTCCTCCGGTAAGCTCTTTGCGGCACTCGGTCAAAACGGAATAAATATAAGAATGATCTCTCAGGGACCCGATGAACTGAATATAATAGTCGGTGTGAATAACGACGACTTCGAGAAGACGGTCGGGGTCCTTTATCACAGCTTTGTAAAGTGAGGTTTTGAAAAATGAAAGGCTACAAATTAGGTATACTCGGTGCCACCGGTGCGGTAGGCAGAGAAATGATGAAGATACTCGCGGAGCGCAGCTTCCCCGTGTCGGAGCTGAGGCCGCTTGCCAGTGCGTCCTCCGCAGGCAAATGCGTTGAGTTTAAGGGTGAGCAGATCGTGATCTGCGAGGCAAAAGCGGAAAACTTCAAGGGTCTCGACATCATCCTCGGTGCCGCCGAAAACGACATTGCGGAGAGATTTATAGACGACATCAAGGCATCCGGTGCCGTGTTTATCGACAACTCCAGCGCATTCCGCCTCTGCCCCGAGGTGCCGCTCATAGTCCCCGAAATAAACTCCGAGGACATAAAGCTCCACAAGGGCGTTATCTCAAATCCCAACTGCACCACGGT
>CAZLSN010000031.1:0-13701 GCA_964562265.1 uncultured Oscillospiraceae bacterium | reverse complement strand
CTTTTACTATGTCCATGACCGTGAGCTTTAAGTAATCGAGATTGCGGTTTTCGCTTAAAATGACCTTCTCCCAGTCCCACTGATCGACATATATGGAGTGCAGATTGTCCAGCTCATCCTCGTCACGGCGAATTGCGTTCATATCAGTGTAAAGTCCCTTGCCGGGGTAAAAGCAGTAACGCTTTAAGGCAAGGCGTTTCCACTTTGCAAGCGATTGGACGACCTGAGCATGGGCATCGGAACGCAGTATGTCAAAGCTTACGGGGCGTTCGACACCGTTCAGATTGTCATTAAGTCCGGAGTCCGCTTCAACGAAAAGCGGTGCGGAAACACGGTACAGATTTAAAAGTGCGCCCAATCTATCCTCAAACAAACGCTTTAAAAGACTGATCGCCTTTTGCGTATCGTATACGCTAAGAATACTTGTGTAGCCCTCGGGTATAAATGACTTCATCTCAAGGTCTCCTTTCTTCGATTTTGGAATAGATATTATTGCTCGTCAAGCATGGTGATTATCTTGCCGTAGATCTCCTCGGCACTGCGCCTGAATGTATTTTCAATGCGCACTGCCTGTTCATCTCCGGAGCACAGCAGGCGAAGCCTTATTATATCGCCTTTGCCGTCATCCATGGCAAGAGTGACAAAGCAGGAGCCGTCCTTAGTCTCATGCTTTGCGGTTATAAGTGAGAGTCTGCGAAGACGCTCCGCCTCCGGTGCCAGCAGCTTCTCCGCCTTCTTGCGAACGGAAAAGGGAAGGCTGCTCTCGACCGTTTCGCAGTTTTTAGCACCCTCCTCGGTGATACGGTAGCCGTCGGGAAGCTCCTCGACCTGCTTTGTATCAACAAGCTCACTCAGGCAGTCGGAAAAGTCAAAGTATCCTACGCCGCCGTCACACTGAACAAGGTCGGACAGAACATTTCTGTCCACCGTTCCCGGAAGTCTCCTGAGGACAAACAGGATCAGGAGCTTAATGTCCAGCTTTTCATGTATAAATCCGAATCTTTCGTCCATAGTACGCTCCGTCAAAAAATAGTACATTATATTTTATTACATTTACATTGCCTTGTAAATGCATTTTTGGCACAAATTTTGATCCCCCACATACAATGTAGTGAAGTTTTTCTTCAAAAACATTTATGGAGGTATGCTTATGGCAGACAGGATCGTACCCGGCCCCGTGGATAGTGCCGCCTGCATAAAAGAGGCCGTCTGCATAAACACCCGAAAGATATTGGACTCTTGCAGGGACAAAGACTGTATTGAGGATCTGAGGGTCTACCCCACCTCAAGCACCGCGTCCTACATAGATAACGCTATCAGCGTAAGACCCCGCTGTGCCGAGCTTTTATACTGCGGCGTCAATGTCGAGGAGATTTGCCTCAACCGCGGCTATTACACCGTCGATGTCACTTACTTCTACCGTGTGACCGGTGAGGCGTTCCCCTCCGCTCAGACGGTTACGGGGCTTGCTATCTTCGATAAGCGGGTTATGCTCTTCGGCAGTGAGGGCAGAGTCAAAACCTTTGACTCCTGCGGAACGGACTGCGACGCAAGTCGGGATATGCCATACGCCGTTGTCGATGCCGTCGATCCCATTGCCCTGCATATGAACCTTGTGGATTCGGCAAGCGAGGCAAGTTCCGAAACGAGGGAGATCCCCGCTTTTATCCGTGACGAGTTCGGTGAGGATATTATCCTCGACGGTACGGGACGGCAGCTTTTCGTCACCCTCGGTCAGTTCTCCATAATCCGCCTCGAGCGCAGCACCCAGCTTCTCATCCCCGCATACGACTACTGTCTGCCCGAAAAGGAATGCGTCGGCTCGACGGAGGATGACCCCTGCACTATGTTCTCACGCATTCGTTTCCCGGTCGAGGAGTTCTTCCCGCCCGACAGCATCGATCCCGCCGAGGATTACAAAGAGCTGAAATAAAATCACAAAAACAGAGACGGTTTACCGTCTCTGTTTTCGTTTGCTTGCTTATATGGAATAGATAAGGAGGCTTGTTAAAGGGTGAAATCAAAGCGGAGTTGGAGCGCTTTGAAAAGGCTTTGCATGACATCATCCGCCATGCGTGGAATATTTGCCGAGGCAACGAAGGCGATTATCCTGTCGATCTCCTCCTGCGGCACAGCGTAACCATTCAGGGTGAGGTACAAAAAGCGGCTGATTTTCCGATCAAGCGGAAAATGTATGCTGCATTTTTTCGACATATATCCGCGCATAACACCGGCGGAGCCTATCTCAAGCTCGTAAAAATCACGCTCGGAATAGCCGGGGAAGTTTTCGCCGAATATCTCCTTGAGTTCAACCGCCGTCTGCTCATAGATATATTCGCAGGTGAGAGGCTGAGAGTACGCTTCAAGATAAATGTCACGCAGATTCTCGTTCTGTTCGGTAATGGCAAGCTGGATCGCGGTTTCAAGTGCATATACATATGCGGGCGGAACCGTTGCCGCCTTATCCCTTGCCGCCGCAAACTGACCTCCGAACATGATCCTTACGAACTCCATCAAAACGCCGTCTTTGGTTTTGAAGATATTCTGAAAGCTGCTGACCGATACATCCGCCAATTTGATGATCTGGCTTATGGTGGTATCGTGGTAGCCCTGTTCGATAAAAAGCTTTGCGGAAACAGATAATATTCTGTTTTTTGTCTCTAAGCTGCTTTTTCGCAAAGCCATCGATCATTCTCCTATTTCATACTACAAGCCGACAGAAGCTTTGCGGCATCTTCCATCGGCTTATGATTTCCCCCACAATACCATTATTGGTACGCATACCAAGTATAACATTTCAAATACAAAAAGCAATTGACAAAACACACGAAAAAAACGGCTGCTTCTTGCAGCCGTTAATCTTTTTTGACAATATTATCCTTATTCTTATATATCGAGTTTTCGGGGACCGTGCCTCTGACAGATGAGGTCGGGTAAACGCTGGAGCCTCTGCCAAGCACCGAACCGGGATTAAGCACGCTGTTGCAGCCGATTTCGACGAAGTCACCGAGAACGGCACCGAACTTTTTGCGTCCCGTCTCTATCCTCTCGTCACCGAATTTCACAACGACAAGGCTTTTGTCACTTTTGACATTCGAGGTTATGGAGCCGGCACCCATATGTGATTTATAGCCGAGAACGGAATCACCGACATAGTTATAGTGCGGGGTCTGGACACCGTCAAACAGCAGGGAGTTTTTAAGCTCGACCGAATTTCCGACGACGGCGTTTTTGCCGACGATCGCACTGCCTCTTATGAATGCGCAGTGGCGTATCTCGGCGCCGTGGTCTATGATGCATGGGCCGCCGATGTATGCCGAGGGGAAAACCTTTGCGTCCTTCGCTATCCAGACATCCTCGCCTATGCGCTCATATTCATCCTCGGGCAGGGTCTCACCGAGGCGAACGATATAGTCCTTAAGCTCAGCGAGTATTTCCCAAGGGTAGGTCTTGCCGTCGAATATCGATGCGGCTATGGTCTTTGAAAGGTCAAGAAGATCGCTTATCGTATACATATCACTTCACCTTTATGAGTCTTCCCGCACGGCGCATTGCTTCGATTATCCTGTCCGCACAAGCAAGGCACTGCTCCTCGCTTTCAGCCTCGACCATTATGCGAAGCAGGGGCTCCGTTCCGCTCTTGCGGAGCAGCACTCTGCCCTCATCGCCGAGCTCTGCCTCGATCGCCCTGACCTCGGATACGACCTCGCCGCAGGCAAGTGTCTCGTCCTTATCATCGACGACGACATTTTTGAGTATCTGCGGATACATGACAACGGGAGCGGCAAGGACGGAAAGCGGCTGCTTGCTCTCGCACATGGCTTCCATGATCTTTATCGCCGTGAGCAGTCCGTCACCGGAGCTGGCAAGTCTGCCGAAGATTATATGACCCGACTGCTCACCGCCGAGGATGTGGCCGTTGGTGCGCATATTCTCGGCAACATATTTATCTCCGACTGCGGTCTTCTCATAGCCGATGCCGACTGCATCCAGTGCCTTATACAGTCCGAGATTGCTCATCACGGTCGTAACTATCTTCTTGTCGCCAAGCATTCCGCAGTCCTTCATATACTTTCCGCAGACATAAAGGATGTGGTCTCCGCTTATGATATTGCCCTTCTCATCGACCGCAAGGCAGCGATCCGCATCGCCGTCAAATGCAAAGCCGACATCGAGGTTCTTTTCCAGAACAAAGCTTCTGAGCTTTTCGATATGGGTGGAGCCGCAATCAACATTTATATTTATACCGTCGGGATTGTCGGCAATGACATAGGTATCTGCACCGAGAGCATCGAATACTCGCTTTGCCATCTCCCAAGTGCTGCCATTGGCGCAGTCAAGTCCCACTCTCTTGCCCTTGTAGGATCTTGTGGCAAGGGAAATGAGGAAGCCGAGGTAGCGATTGCGTCCCGCCGAATAATCGACCGTTCTGCCTATTTTTTCGCCCACGGCGTAGGGCAGACTGTCCGTCTCACCGGCCTGTGACTTGTCGATATAGTCCTCAATGCCGGAGAGCATATCGTCACCCATCTTCTCTCCCCTGCCGTTTATGAGCTTAATGCCGTTGTCGTAATAGGGATTGTGAGATGCGGAGATCATGATGCCGCAGTCGAAATCATCCGCTCTTGCGACAAAGGATACGCTGGGGGTGGTGGTGACATGGAGCAGATAAGCATCGGCACCGGATGCCGTAAGTCCCGCACAGAGAGCGGACTCAAACATATAGCTCGAACGCCTTGTGTCCTTGCCGATGACTATTCTCGCCTTGTGGTCACGGCCGTAGTACCAGCCGAGGTAGCGGCCTATTTCAAATGCGTGCATAACGGTGAGCCCTACATTTGCCTCGCCTCTGAAACCGTCGGTTCCGAAATATTTGCCCATATTTATTATCTCCTTACAGTTTTGCTGCCGCCTCTTCGTCGAGGCAAAGTATCATATTCCTGTGCATTTGCAGCATTGCCGCAGGCACATAGGTCGTTGTCTTTCCGTAAACGAGCTTATAAACGATGTCCGCTTTTTCGCTGCCGAATGCCGCAACTATCGCGGTTTTGGCATCGCATATCGTTTTAAGTCCCATGGTAACGCCGTTATCGGGTACGCCTTCCGCGTCGAAGAGGTCTTTATAGTCCTGCTTTGTGACATCAGTAAGCTTTGCGACATGGGTATGTGTGTCATATGCCGTTGTCGGCTCGTTAAATCCGATCGTCCCTTTGAGGCTCATGCCCAGAAGGATCATATCAATACCGCCGTGAGCTGCGATATGCTCATCGTAGCCCTCGGCATTATCAGCCTTCGGGCTGTGGACACTGCCAAAGGAAAGGCGGTCTAAGGTATCATTTAAGGCGCCAAGCGTCTCCCCGCCCTCAAAGTCGCAGACATTGAAAAACGATGCGTTTTCAAAGCTGCCGTTAAGTCCCGACAGGACACATTCAAGGCTTTTATCCGCTGTGAAGGCAAAGCTGCTTTCGTTCTTTTCACAGAGCTGCTTTGCAAAGGCTTCCGCTATATATTTTGAAATGTTTTCTTTTGTATCAACGATTATTTTCAAATTAACACCTTCTGCTCATAATTTGCCGTCTTGCGGAAAAAATACCGTAGGAGGCGGTTTGGATAGCTATTATTTTTATTCGTACCCTGATACTGTATTTCGCGATACTCGTTTCAATGCGTATCATGGGCAAGCGTCAGCTCGGTGAAATGGAGCTGAGTGAATTCATCGTTGCGGCACTTGTTGCCGATCTTGCGGCAACTCCGCTTCAGGATATAGGGATACCGCTTTTAAACGGGCTTATCCCCATCGTAACACTTTTTTGTCTTGAAATTCTTATCGCAAGGCTTTCGCTTTGCAGTATACGCTTTCGCTCCCTTGCCTTCGGGAGGCCTGAGATACTCATACGAAACGGTGAGATCGACATAAAAAGCATGAAGAAAAATCGTTTCACCGCCGATGAGCTTATGCAGGAGCTCAGAGCGCAGGGGATCGAGAGCTTTTCCGTCGTTTCATATGCGATACTCGAAACAAACGGCAAACTCAGTGTGATCTTAAAGGCGGATGAGCAGCCGCTCACTCCAAAGCAGTTGGGGCTTACGGTCGTCGGCAGCGGCTACCCTCACATAATAATCAGTGATGGACGCATACTCGACAAAAATCTGAAGCTGCTCGGGCTCGGTGAGGGCTGGCTCAAAAATGAGCTTCGCCGCAGAAAGATAAAAAACTCAAATGATGTTTACCTTCTCACCGTATCCGATGAGGGGGAAATATATTGTCGGCTCGGAAAGGACGAAAAATGAAAAAGGAGCTTATCGCCGCAGCCTTGCTTTTGCTGCTGTTTGCGGGGACTTTAATAAACATTCGGGTAAACGACAGGCTCATGGGTGAGCTTAAAGACAGCGTTTCCCTCGCATATTCCCATGCCGAGGACGGTGACTGGAAAAAGGCGCAGGAAACGCTCTCCGAGGCATGCTCAAGATGGCATGAGCTTGACGCTTACACGCACATCTTCATCCGACACTCCGAGATAGGGTCAACGACCGAGGCGTTTTACGCCATGCTGTCCTCCGTGTATGCCGAAGACGGCGGCGATCTCATGGGCAGCTACCGACTTTTGAGCGCACAGCTTGACTCCATCATCGGGATGGAGCATATAAGCCTCGGCAGTATCTTTTAGTTCTTATCGCTCAAAAGCTTGGACAGCTCATCCATAAAGGTGTTGATGTCCTTAAAGCTTCTGTATACGGACGCAAAACGGACATAGGCGACCTCGTCGATGTCCTTGAGTCTGCGCATTACCATCTCGCCTATATCAACGGTGCTGACTTCTCTTTCAAGTGAGCTCTGGAGTTCCTGCTCGATCTCGTCGGCGATCTTCTCAAACTGAGTATAGGCAACGGGACGCTTATCGCAGGCTCTCGCTACGCCGTTTATGATCTTGGCACGGTCGAAGGTCTGCCTTGATCCGTCCCTCTTTACGACGACGAGAGGCATATGCTCGATGATCTCATAGGTCGTAAATCTCTTCTGGCAGGCAAGACACTCTCTGCGGCGGCGGATAGTTGCGCCTTCCTCGGCAGGTCTTGAGTCGATGACTTTGCTTTCCTGATAGCCGCAAAACGGGCATTTCATATCATTGTCCTCCGAATATGTAAATCTCTGTAATATAATAATCCATTATAGCATATGCACTCGGCAAATGCCATAGTGTATTTTATTCTTCCGTCAAATTATGCAACTCATCCTTTGTGACAAGGACATTCAACACTTCAAGCAGTGAATCGGTGCTTAAATGGTGCGGTAACGAAAGCTTTGCTTTGAGCCTGTCTCTTTTCTCCGCACTGCCGGGCTTACCCGTAAGTCCCAGCGCATACATATCCGCTTTCGTTATCGTGCTTTTGGGAGATGCGGTATCCGCATCACTCATCGTCGCGCCGCAGCGGCGCAGTGCTTCGATTATGACCTCGCCGCTCATTCCCTCAACGCCGAGCTTGCCCTCTCCGGATGCCTTGCTTTTTCGCTTTTCCTTACCGTAAACATCGGGAACATAGGCGTTTTTTATATACTTATTGTCGATAAAACCCTTTATCCTGTTGCGTATAATAAAGCCGGCACCGTCGGGATCGGTAAGGATGATTATTCCCCGTTTCTCGGCAAGGGCTTTAAGCATAGCCCGCTTTTCGGGGTCATTGAATATTCCGAAGCCTCCCGTCTCTATGACGGTGGCATCAACGATCTGTGACAGCGTATTTTTATCGTATCGTCCTTCGACGATTATCACTTCCGAAACCCTGTACATCTCAGCCTCCGGCAGCGATTTTCAGGACACATTCCTTGAGCAGAGAGCCTGCGTCCTCACCGCTGCTCTTCATTCGATAGTCTGTCTCGGTGCAAAGCTCCACCGCATACGCAAGCTGCTTTTTTGTGAACTTATGTGCGGGTCTCATGAGCTTTGCAGCCTGAAAGTCGAATTTCAGTCCGCAGGTCTTCATCACATAGTCCTTGCCCAAGCCCTCGTCTATGGCAAGTCTTGCTGCGTAAAGCTTACGCATTTGCATACCGATTATTGCAAGAATCATGATAGGTTCATTATTCTTATCCGCAAGAAGCTCACCCAAAAGGCTCAGTGCCGCATTGGTCTCCCCCGCCGAAAGCTTTTCGGTCATGTCAAATACCACGGCTTCGGGGATATGGTGAGCGACGGCATCGACATCCTCGACCGTCACCCTCTCGTCCTTTGCGTATGCGGCGACCTTGCTTATCTCCGGAATGAGCCTGTTCATGAGATCGCCGGATACGAAAATAAGTCTCTGCGCTGCAGCAAGCTCTATCTCCTTGCCCTCGGCGGCAAAGCGGCGGACTATCCAGCGGATGAGCTGGGAGCCGTCCTGTGCCGAAAAGCGCAGCTCCTTGCACAGCGGCAAAAATGCCTTGTAGAATTTGAGCCTCTTATCCGGCTCAAACTCCGATGCTTCGGTAAACGCCACGGTGCAGTAATCCGGAATGTCTTTTAATATATTGATTATCGCCGTGGCATCGGCTTCGCTTAATCTGTTTAAGTCAACGCCGTTTACCTCGACATAGCTGCGTTCGGACAGAAAGGGCACCGAATCAACGGCATCGCTCAAGGCTCTGACGCCGAAATCCTCACCCAATCTGTGATAGCTGAAGTCGTCGGCATCGCCCGTTATACACAGCTTTTTCAGTTCATCCTTAAAGCAGCCTGTGAGATAGTCCTCCTCGCCCCAGATAAAATAGAGGCGTTCGGGACCTTTCTCCCTCAGCAGCTTCAGCTCCGAGGCATAGCTTGCTTTTTCTTCGTTTTTCTTCGCCATTTCATTCTCCTAAGAAGCCTTTATGACCACTCTGCCGTCAAGGTCGGTTCTGTGTATTTCGGCACCGTAAACCTCAAGCAGGGTCAGCACCCTGTAAGTCGGATGACCGTATGTGTTATTGCCGACCGAAATGATCGCCGCCTTCGGTCTTGCCTCCGAAACAAGCTCCGTGCTTGTCGAATACGCAGAGCCGTGGTGACCGGCAACCAGAATGTCGGTGTCTGAAAGGTCGTAGTTATTCGTAAGCTCCCGCTCCACAACGGCACCGGCATCGCCTGTGATAAGCGTGTTGCAGCCGCCGACGGATACGGTCAGCAAAAGTCCTTTATTATTCGAGTTGCTGCCTCTGCGGTACGGTGCGTAGATCTTTATCTCGGTATCACCGAAGCTCATCTCCGTCTCTCGGTTTACAAGCTCGATCTCGGTTCCGTACTGTCTCGCAAGCGTTCTCAGCTCGCGATAGTTATCTGCGGTGCTGCCGTATTTCGCACTTTTCGGCATCACGAGCTTTTCGACCTTAACAAGACACATGAGGTCACGGATGCCGTTTACATGGTCATCGTCAAGGTGCGTAAGCACAAGGCAATCAAGCGTATCCCGACCTCTTGCGCCGAGGTACTTTGTCAGCTCATCGCCTGCGTTCACGGAGGTTCTTGCGCTGCCGCAATCAACTGCTACGCTGCTGTTTTTCGATGTGAACACTATGCACTGACCGTTGCCGACATTGAGTGCCGCTATCGTTCCGGTGTCGTTTCGTGAGACGATTTGGGTGCTTGCAATGAGGATCACAAGTGCCGCAACGGTAAATGCCGCTGCCTTGAGAAGTCCCTTTCCCTTTCGCAGTGCCGCAATGCCGAAGGCGATATATCCCGCAAAAAGCCAGACTACGACGCCGATGTTTTCAACATACAATGCGGCATACGGCAGCTTCGATATGAGCTTCACCGTAAAGCCTATATATCTTACGCCCCATGACAAAAGCTCAGCAAGGGCGCAGCCGACTGCACCCGATATGAGCGACAGAAGGCACAGCACCAAGCCGCCGCAGAACAGAACAGACACTATCCAAAGGCAGAGGATGTTCGTCAGTGCAGAATAGATCGAGACATAGCCGAAATGCAGCGCAATAAGCGGTACGGAAAACACCGACACTGACAGTGAGGACGAAAGCGTGGCAAGAACATACTCTCCCACTCTGCCTGTTTTGATATAACTCCGCCGCAGCCTTTCGTATATAGGCTGCGAAAAAAGCATGATCCCCGCCATTGCGCCGAAGGAAAGCTGCAAGCCTACGCTGCCGCAGGCAAAGGGATTTTGAAGCAATATGACTGCAAGCGCAAAGGACAGCGAGGTCAGCGGATCGTTTTCCCTGTGGAATATCGGTGCCATGAGCAGCATCGTTTGCATAACTCCCGCTCTGACTGCCGATGCAGGCGCACCGACCATGAGGACAAAGACCCATATAGTCGGTATGCAGATAAGCGACAGTCTGCGGTTTTGACCCAGAATGAGCTGCAAAAAGCCGACAAGGAAGGCAACATGCATTCCCGATACCGCAACAACATGCATGATACCGGAGATCGCCATTGCTGTGTCAAGCTCCGTATCGGTATACAGTCCGCTGCGGTCGCCGGTAAGCAGCGCACACATAAACGCCTCGGTGTCCTGCGGGAAAATGCTTTTAATTATACCGCGCAGTGAATCGGCAAGCTCCTGCGGAAAATATCGAAGCTCATCGTTGTGCGAAACGAGCTTTGCTTCGCCGCTCAGTCTTGTTACTGCCGTCAGTCCCTTGGCGATGTTCAAGTCCGAATACTCACCGAAGCGTTCGACTGCGGAGCTGAAGCACAGCTCCGCTTTTATAATATCGCCCGGTGCAAAGTCAAGCTGCTCCTTATCATAGGACACGATGAGCGTATCGCTTTGCGGAAGTTCAGTCTCCGAGAGCTTCACCGTAAGCAGGACGCTGCTTTCCCTGTACTCCGGATAGTCCAGCACCTCAGCCGTCACCTTCACGGTCTTTCCGTCAAGTTCTTCTGTGGGAGAAAGAACAAGGTCATAGTTTAATTTGTAATTCATTAAGCCTACGGCTGCGCCGAGGCATATGAGGAATACTCTCTTTCTTGTGCCGCCCTTTGTCAAAAAGGATGCTGCCGCAATCACGAGGCAGCATATCGCAGTAAAGTTGAGCTTATCGTCTGCGATCAGATAGTGTGCGGCAAATACGCCAACCGATACGCCTATTGACAGGCAGGCAAGCTTGCGTACTCCCTTCAATCACATCACACCCACATGCCGAAAAAGCAGAAAGCTTTTTTGAGGGGCTTTCTGCTTTTCGTGTTATGTTTTATGCCATACCGTCGTTTAATTTCTTTCCGCCCAAGATGTGAAAATGCAGATGCTTTACGGTCTGACCGCCGTCTTCGCCGCAGTTATTGACTACACGGTATCCGTTAACAAGGCCTTCCGCCTTTGCGATTTTCGCAATTGCCTCAAAGCATTTTGCGACAAGGGCGGAGTTTTCAGCGTTTATCTCGTCGGCGCAGGCTATGTGCTGCTTGGGAAGCACCAATATGTGAGTCGGTGCCTGGGGATTTATGTCCCTGAATGCGTAAACGCATTCATCCTCGTACACCTTGGTCGAGGGGATCTCCCCCGCAATGATCTTACAAAACAGACAATCGTTCATTTTTGTTCCTCCTTAAAGTCCGAGCTTTTCGGCAACAAAATCGTCAACTATCGCAAGGGCATTATCGGTTTTAAGCACCTCGCTGCTGCCGCCCATTGCGGAATCGGGCTTACCGCCGCCCTTGCCGCCTGCAACTGCGCAGACCGCCTTGACGAGGTCGCCGGCTTTTATACCCGCTGCTATCGCGTCTTTACCGCAGACGGCGAGGAAGCTCACCTTTGCGTCGTTTACAGCGGCAAGCACGGCAACGGTCTTGGGGTCTTTATCACGGATGAAGTCGCCCATCTTGCGAAGGTCTCCTGCATCGGCACCGCTGAGGGTCTGAGTCAATACGCTGAAGCCGCCTATCTTCTTTGCGGCAAAGAGGAAGCGTTCCGCATCAGAGTTGAGCATCTTGGACTTCAAGCGATCTATCGCCTGCTTGAGTTCCTTCATCTCGGCAACGAAGCTCTCCGTCCTTGCTATCAGCTCTGCGGGCTTTGCCTTTAAAAGTGCCGCCGCTCTGTTGAGCTTCAGGGTTGTCTCATTTGCCATGTCGAGGTAACGCTTACCGCAGACGGCTTCGATCCTTCTGACACCACTTGCGACGGAGTACTCACTGAGTATGCGGAAGGGGCCGACCTTTGCCGTATTGTCAAGGTGGGTGCCGCCGCAAAGCTCAACACTGTAGTCTCCCATGGAGACGACTCTTACGACATCGCCGTACTTTTCACCGAACAGTGCCGTTGCGCCGCTGTTTTTCGCTTCTTCAATGCCCATCTCCTTAACGGAAATGTCTATACCGTCGAGGATTGCGTTATTAACCGAGGCTTCGACCGCAGTCATTTCCTCGGGCGTAAGAGCGTTAAAGTGGGTAAAGTCAAATCTCAAAAGGTCGGTATCGACGAGGGATCCCGCCTGATTTACATGGTCGCCCAAGACCTCACGCAGTGCCGCATGGAGCAGGTGGGTGGCGGAGTGCGCTCTGGATATTGCCTTTCTGCGTTCGGCGGATACGGAAGCGACAACGCTCTCACCGACCGAAAGTGCGCCGGAGCGGACAATGCCGTAGTGCAGGAATTTGCCGCCTTTGTCCTTCTTTACATCGGTGACCTCAAACTTGGTGAGCTGCCCGTTATCAATGTCCTCAACGCTGAAGCCGATCTCGCCCTTATCGGCAAGCTGACCGCCCATTTCGGCATAGAACGGGGTCTTATCCAGCACTACTATGCCCTCGCAGCCCTCGCAAAGCTCCTCCGTAAGCTCATTTTCGCACACAAGCGCAAGCACCCTTGCGGTATCGGAAAGCTTATTATAGCCCGTGAAAGCGGTGGGGGTGGTGTCCAGTCCGAGGTCGATTCCCGCCCAGCCGAGGTCGCCGAGGGCTTCCCTTGCCTTTCTCGCACGAACTCTCTGATCGTCCATGAGCTTTTTGAATTCCTCGGCGTTTAAAGTCATGCCCTCGTCCTCTATCATCTCTGTCGTGAGATCGACGGGGAAGCCGTAGGTATCGTAAAGCTTAAAGGCATCGGCACCGGAGAACACGGTTTCGCCTCTGTCCTTATGGTCTTTGAGTATGCTTGCGAATATCTGCATACCTGCGTCTATCGTCTTTGCGAAGCTCTCCTCCTCGCTCTTTACGACACGGGTGATATAATCCTGCTTCTGAGAAAGCTCGGGGTACTGACCGCAGCTTTCACCGATGACTGTTGCGACGATCTCATACAGGAAGGGTTCATTCACGCCGAGGAGCTTACCGTGTCTTGCCGCTCTGCGTAGTAAACGGCGGAGGACATAGCCCCTGCCCTCGTTCGAGGGACGGACACCGTCGCAGATCATGAAGACGGAGCTTCTTATGTGGTCGGTTATGACTCTCAGGGAAACATCCATCTTATGGCTCTTGCCGTAGAATGCTCCGGTGAGTTCGGAAACCTTGTTGGTTATGTTCATAACGGTATCGACATCGAAGATCGAGTCAACGCCCTGGCAAACAACTGCAAGGCGTTCAAGTCCCATGCCTGTGTCGATATTCTTCTGTGCGAGGTCGGAGTAGTTGCCTTCGCCGTCGTTATCAAACTGGCTGAATACATTATTCCAAACCTCGATATAGCGGTCACATTCGCAGCCTACGGTGCAATCCGGCTTACCGCAGCCGTACTTTTCGCCGCGGTCGTAATATATCTCGGAGCAGGGGCCGCAGGGACCGG
>CAZLSN010000030.1:0-13783 GCA_964562265.1 uncultured Oscillospiraceae bacterium | reverse complement strand
AGCCCGTCGGCACCGGCAAGTTCGAGACCATTGAGGTCGACAGCGTTGTTGCCTCCGTCGGTCAGGTAGTCGATTGGGGCAGCCTCGATGTCGGCAAGCTCGAGACCACCAAGAAGGGCACCGCAGTCGCCGATGCTCTGACTTATCAGACCGCAGAGCCCGACATCTTCGTCGGCGGCGATGTTTACACCGGCCCCAAGTTTGCCATCGATGCGATAGCGGCAGGTAAGGAAGCCGCAATAAGCCTCCATCGCTATGTCCACCCCGGACAGACACTTACCATGGGTCGTGACCGCAGAGAGTACATTTCTCTCAACAAGGAAAATGCACTCATCGGCATCGACTTCGACCACGGCAAGAGACAGATGCCCGGCTACAGCGAGGCAAAGGCAAATACCTTCTCCGATGCAAGAGTCACCTTCACAGAAGAGCAGGTACGCAAGGAAGCAGCCCGCTGCCTCGGCTGCGGTGCAACCAAGGTCGATGAGTACATGTGCATCGGCTGCGGCCTCTGCACCACCAAGTGCAAGTTCGACGCCATCCACCTCAAGAAGGTCCGTGATTGGCACGCCGGCAACTTTGAGAGCCTGCCCATTAAGCTCGCGGAGGGCCTTGTAAAGCGCGGCGTCAAGATCGCAAAGAGTGCGGTGGAGAAGTAATGCACGAACTCGGAATATGCGATGCAATGCTTAAAATGCTCCGAGGCATCGTTAAGGACGAAGAGCTTGAAGGCATAAACGGGATAACGGTTGAGGTCGGAACCCTGTCCGGCGTCGTCCCCCGCTTTATGACCGAATGCTGGGAGGCGGTCATCGACGGCACCGAGTTTGCAGATACGACAATAACGGTCGAGACTGTGGACGGCGTTGCCAAATGCCTTGACTGCGGCACGGAGTTTACGGCAAACCTCGACGATCTCCGCTGCCCCGACTGCGGCGGCAATAAGCTGACCCCAATCTCCGGCAGAGAGCTGACATTAAAAGAAATACAGGCGTATTGAATCTTAGGGCGGATGTAGACACCTCCGCCCTTTTTTTACTTGTGATTTACGACACTATGCTGTATACTGAACATACATAAAATGAAAGGAGCGAGCATTATGAAATTTAAAAAAGCAATATCTCTCCTGCTGTGCCTTATCCTGACCGTAGCCTTGGCGGTACCCGCCATGGCAGCCGATTTTTCGGATACCAAAGGTCACTGGGCAGAGCATCAAATATCTGTTGTTTCGGATGCGGGAATTGTCAGCGGCTATCCCGACGGCAGCTTCCGCCCCGAAAACTATATCACCAGAGAGCAGTTTGCAAAGGTCGTCGCCAATTTCATGGGTTACACCGAAAAGGGCGATGTCAGTATATTTGCCGATGTTAACCCCAAGGGCAACCTCACCCCCTATGTCGCAATGTGCGTAAAAGCGGGTGTCCTCGGTGGCTTCCCCGACGGAACAATGAGACCCGGCGCATACATCACCCGTGAGCAGGCTGCCGCAATGCTTTGCAGAGCGTTTAAGCTCCAGAGCGAGGGACTTTCCACCACCTTCAAAGACAGGGCAACGATAACCGCAAAGCTTGATCCCGAGGTGGCCGCACTTGAACGCACCGGTCTCATAATGGGCTTTAATGACGGAACCTTCAAGCCCCGCACAAACCTCACCAGAGCGCAGATGATGGTCATCATAAGCCGTCTGCTGGTTGACGCTGATGGCAACTTCGCATCGCTTGAGCTTATCAACAATAACGGCACCGAGCTGGTAAATGTCCTTGCCACCGCGTACAACGACTATTCGCTGAACATAAATGTCCCCGACAAGAGCGTGAGCGTGGACAAGTTCACCCTCAAAGCCAAGATCGACGAGATCCCCGGCAACTTCGGTGCCTTCGGCAGCATTATCGCCGGTATGATCGGTGAGATCGAGGAAGAGATACTCACGGGCGAAAGCGGCATGTACAAGATCCGTGACTATGCCTACAACGCCTTCCGCTTCAACTTCGGCACCGTTCACATGGATGTAAACGGCAATAAGTGCATCTTTAATGTCTACAGCAAGATCCTCAACGACGGCAGCGTTAATGTCCTCTCCACCCCGACCGATAAAGCAAAGGCGGCAGCGGCATTTGCTCCGATCCTTGACATAAACAATCTGAGCATAAACCTCGTTTCCAAGGGCAACTCCGTAACACTGGCAAACGGCTCCTACCTCCAGATAGGCACAGAGAGACTGTGCTTTACAGCCGATCACAAGGGCAATCTTGTTCTTGATCTTGCAGCATCCTCCGAGGAGCTTGAAGCGGCATCGAGAGCCGCACTGTCTGTCTCCAAGGGCTACACCGAGGAAAACCAGGCAACCCTCTTTATAAAAGCAGGCACCGCAGTTGCGACCGATAAGGGCACATTCACTCTCAAGAAGGATATAACCGTCACCCTTGACGGCATCATCGGCGAATACGACGGCACTCTCTCAAAGCTCCGTGACGGCGATATTCCCACCCTGTACGGCGCAGTGGTTCTCTTTAACGATCTGCTTAACGCATACAGCGGTTCGGTGCTTTACCTCAATGTGAAGCTCGTCTGATATAATAATACTCGGTAAGCACGGGAAACCGTGCTTACTTTTTTGTTGTCAAGAATACTAAGCTGTGGTAAAATGTAAGATAAATTGAGAATAACAGCGGTGTATTATGCTCGAAAAATTCAAAGCCATTGAAAATAAATATCAGGAGATCGAAAGCCGTATGGCAAGCGGTGAGCTGTATTCCGATCCGACTGCCTATGCAGCCTGCGCAAAGGAGCTGCATGAGCTTGAGCCGATAATAGCTTTACTGCGGGAGTATTCCGCCGCCGAGGCTCAGATTAACTCCGCTGCCGAGATGATGAGCGATCCGGAGCTTCGTGAGCTTGCCCGTGAGGAATACGCCGAGGGCAAGGAGAAGCTTGAAAAGCTCGATGAGGAGCTTGCGATCCTTCTTCTTCCCAAGGATCCTGATGACGATAAGAATGTCATCGTCGAGATCCGAGGCGGCGTCGGCGGTGAGGAGAGTGCCTTGTTTGCCCGTGACCTCTACCGCATGTATTCGATGTACGCCGAAAAGCGGGGCTGGAAGCTTGACATTGCGAACATAAACGAGACGGAGCTTGGCGGAATAAAGGAGATAGCCTTTGTCGTCGATGGTGACGGAGCATACTCGAGACTGAAATTCGAGGCCGGAGTACACAGAGTCCAGCGAGTACCGGAAACGGAATCCGGCGGCAGGATACACACATCGGCGGCAACCGTTGCGGTGCTGCCCGAGGTCTCCGAGGTCGAGTTTGAAATAAACCCCAACGAACTGAGGATAGATACCTTCCGTGCCTCCGGAGCGGGAGGACAGCATGTAAACCGCACAGAAAGTGCGATTAGGATAACCCACATCCCTACCGGAACGGTCGTCGAATGTCAGGACGAACGCAGTCAGTATAAGAACAAAGACAGGGCGATGAGCATACTGAGGTCGAAGCTCATGGAAGCCGAGAAGCAGCGGAGGGATTCCGCACTAGCGGCTGAGCGGAAAAGTCAGGTCAGATCGGGCGACAGAAGCGATAAGATACGGACATATAATTTCCCGCAAAGCCGTGTAACGGATCACAGACTCAGCGGTGAACGCCGTAGCTTCAATATTTCCTCGGTCATAAACGGCGACCTTGACCCGATCATCGACGAGCTTAAAAGCGCAGAGCAGGCGGAAAAGCTTAATGAAAACAAAGGTATTTAAAGACAATATCAGTGAAGCGGCAGGACTTATCCGCAAAGGTGAGCTTGTTGCGGTGCCGACGGAAACGGTCTACGGACTTGCCGGCAGCGGTCTTCGGCATGACAGCGTTTTGAAGATCTACGAGGTAAAGGGCAGACCCCAGATAAAGCCCCTTGCTCTCATGATCCACGATGAAAGCGCAATGGATGAGTATTGTCTTGATGCTCCGCCGCAGGCTCATGCTCTTGCAAGACGGTTTTGGCCGGGGCCTTTAAGCATAGTTTTGAAAGCAAAGCCCATCGTACCGGAGATAGTTCGAGCGGGAGGGGACACGGTGTCTCTTCGCTGTCCCGACCATGAGCTGACGCTGAGATTGATAAAAGAAGCGGGGCTTCCGCTTGCTGCACCATCCGCCAATCCCTCCGGTGAGCCGAGTCCAAAAAATACCGAAACGGTGCTTGAATACTTTGACGGCAGGATAGCCGGCGTGATAGATGGGGGAGAGTGCGGCATAGGCACGGAATCGACCATCATCGATATGACAAAGGCACCGTATAAGATACTGCGCCAAGGCGCCCTGCAGCGGGAAGCGATCGCCGAGGCACTGTATGATGAGATGACGGTCATCGGCATCACCGGCGGAACGGGCTGCGGCAAGACAACGGCATTGAATGAGCTTCAAAGCATGGGTGCCTATGTCATAGATTGCGACGAGCTTTACCATGAGCTTCTGGAGTACTCCGAGGAGCTTTTGAGCGACATTGAGCAAAGTTTCAAGGGAACGGTGACAGACGGAAAGCTTGACCGCAAAAAGCTCGGCGAGACGGTCTTCTCCGACCCCGACAAGCTGCTTGAGCTAAACCGTATAACCCACAGGCATATTTCGGATGAGCTTCACCGCAGACTTTGCTCCGCTGCAATGCGGGGCTATACCACGGCAGCAATCGATGCGATCGCGCTTATCGACAGCGGCATATCTAAACGCTGCAAAGCGGTCATCGGCGTTGTCGCCGATGAGGAAACGAGGGTCCGCCGCATTATGAAGCGTGACGGCATCGACGAAGCCTACGCAAGGCTGAGGATAAAAGCGCAAAAGCCCAAGGAATATTTTGAAGAAAACTGCGACCGCATAATTGACAACAGCGGCGGTGAAGCGGAATTTATAAGTAAATTCAGAAAAATATATAAGGAAGTAATTGAAAATGGATGAAATCAAAAAGGAACTGTTCTACGAGCAGAAAAACGGCTACGATCTCATAGACACCGATGAGCGTCTTAAGATGGAAGAGTACAGCGCAGGCTACATGAACTTCTTAAACGAAGCCCGTACCGAGCGTGAGGCGGTAAAGCTTGCCATCGAGATGGCGGAGGGCAAGGGCTTCCGTGAGTACGAGTTCGGAATGGAACTGAAGCCCGGCGATAAGATCTACCGCAATAACAGAGGCAAGGCACTCATGCTTGCCGTTATCGGTGAAAGCTGCCTGTGCAAGGGTGCTGTCATCGCCGGAGCCCATGTCGATGCACCCCGCATTGACTTAAAGCAGAAGCCCCTTTACGAGACCGATGAGCTTGCATACTTCAAGACCCATTACTACGGCGGTATCAAGAAGTATCAGTGGGTCACCATTCCTCTGGAGCTTCACGGTGTCGTTGCGCTTAAAGACGGTGAGCTTGTCGATGTCGTTATCGGCAGAGACGCAAGTGATCCCCAGTTTGTCATAACCGACCTTCTCCCGCATCTTGCCAAGGATCAGAACGCAAAGACCATGGCAGAGGGCATCACCGGCGAAGGGCTCAACATCCTCATCGGCAGCGCTCCTTACGCAGGCGAGGGAAGTGACAGAGTAAAGCTTGCCGTTATCAGCATACTCAACGACCGCTACGGCATAAATGAGGAAGACTTCCTCTCGGCAGAACTCACCGCAGTTCCCGCCTTCGATGTCAGAGAGATCGGTCTCGACCGCTCACTCATCGGCGGCTACGGCCATGACGACAGGGTTTGCGCATATGCGGAGCTTGCCGCAATGTTCGATATTGAGGGCGTACCCTCCAAGACATGCGTATGCCTTCTTGCCGATAAGGAAGAGGTCGGCTCCATGGGCGTAAGCGGTATGCAGAGTCAGGCTTTCGAGTGCTTCATGGAGGATCTGTGTGAGCAGCAGGGAGCATCGCTGCGCCGCTGCTTTGAGAACAGCTTCTGCATCTCCGCCGATGTCAACAATGCATTTGACCCCAACTTCCCCGAGGTCTCCGAAAAGCGCAACGAATCCAAGCTCAACTACGGCGTCGGCATCTGCAAATTCACCGGCGCAAGGGGCAAGTCCGGCACAAGCGACGCCTCCGCAGAGGTCGTTGCCCATCTTCGCCGCCTCTTTGCCGACAACTCCGTTGTCTGGCAGATGTGTGAGCTGGGCAAGGTCGATCAGGGCGGCGGCGGCACCATAGCACAGTACATGGCAAACCGCAATATCGACACGATAGACGCAGGTGTTCCCGTTCTGAGCATGCACGCTCCCTTCGAGGTCGTATCGAAGTTTGACTGCTACATGACCTATAAAGCAGTTCTCGCAGCATACAACGAAAAATACTGAGTAAAAAATCAGACTAAAATCACCTCAAAGCGAAACAATAGCTTTGAGGTGATTATTTTGGACGAAATCAAGGAACTCGGAACACAAAAGTCGGCGGAAATACAGTGCCTTACGATAATCGGACAGATCGAGGGGCATCAGGTGCTTCCGGATGATACGAAGGCGACGAAGTATGAGCATGTGCTGCCCCTGCTTGCGGCGGTTGAAGAATCGCCGGATATTAAGGGACTGCTCATATTGCTAAACACCGTGGGCGGCGATGTCGAAGCGGGGCTTGCCATAGCCGAGCTCATAGCGGGGATGAAGAAGCCGACGGCATCTCTGGTCCTCGGTGGCAGCCATTCGATAGGCGTACCGCTTGCGGTTGCGGCACAGAGAAGCTTCATAGCACCCTCAGCCGCCATGACGATACACCCCGTGAGGCTAAACGGCGTAGTTATCGGCGTTCCGCAGACTTATAACTATTTTGCCAGAATACAGGAGCGCATAGTGTCGTTTATAACAAGGCACTCAAAAATCGGCAGGGAAAAGCTAACGGAGCTTATGACCGCAACGGAGGAGATAGCAAACGATGTGGGCAGCATTATCCACGGCGACGAGGCGGTGAATGCCGGGCTTATAGACGAGATCGGAACTCTGTCCGATGCATTGCGCTATCTCCATTCCTTTGACTAAGTCTTGTACTTTATTAAATAATGTGTTAAAATATAGGGTACGATATTTGAAAGTGAGGTGTCGCCGTGTCGATCCTTGATGCAATAATTGAAGGCATAGTCGGAGCCTTGGGTGAGTTTTTGCCGATCTCCGGTTCCGGTCACTTGGCGGTGTTGCGCAATCTGTTCAATATGACAGGCGGTCAGTCGCACATGCTGCTTGACGCGATGATACATTTCGGTGCAGTCATCGCAATGCTCTTCGTATCATGGAGCGAGCTGAGAAAGATGTTTTCCGAGACATCGACCGCCCTCCGCGGCGAAAAGCCGAAGACGAGATCGGACGGCGCAATGGCAAGGCTGCTGCTCCTTGTTTTGACTGCAAGCCTTCCCCTTGCTCTGATGATCCCCCTCGGCTCTTATATCACAATGCTTTCGCAGCAGACGGTGTTTGTCGGAGCGATGTTCATTTTAAACGGCGTTGTTTTGACGCTTTATCCGAAATTTGTCGTCGGCGAGACCGCAAACGAACGCAGCATATCCTTCTCTGCGGTGCTTGTCATAGGACTTTGCCAGTGCGCGGCTCTCTTGCCGGGCATGTCCCGCATTGCGGTTATTATGACAGGCTGTGCAGCCTTCGGAATGAGCCGAAGCTTCTCGGTGAGATTTGCCCTCCTTTGCAGCATACCATCAATGCTGGGTATGGCAGTGTATGAGATGGTGACGGCGTTTTCAAACGGCGTTGCCGCGGCAAATGTCCCCGCTTACATAATCGCAATGGTCTGCTCCATGCTCATATCGGTACTTGCCATCGGCATAATGCGTATGCTTGCAAAGCGCAAAAGCTTCGGCGGCTTTGCGTACTACTGCTGGATATTCGGTGTACTTACCGTAATACTTTCAACGATATTCTGATAACAGGTGAACAAAATGCCTCAAAGCTCTAAAACCAAGAAGAAAGCCCCCGCAAAGTCGGGGAGCAAATCAAGCAATAATAAGAAGACGACCGCAAAAGCTCCGGAGCAAAAGCCCATACGCCGTGAGGTGCTGGGCGGAGTGCTTGCGATAGTCGGCCTTATAACGCTCATCGGCTACTTTTCCGATGACGCATTTCTGGTCAGCGGATTATGCAAGGTCGTCAAAGGACTCATAGGCTCCGGCTACTGGGTGTTCCCGCCGATGCTACTCATTGCAGCATGGGGACTCATCATGCACCACGGCAAACCCGTATTCTGGCGCACCACGGCAGCCCTTGCCGTACCCGCTTTGCTCGGTGCCTTTGTCGATATTTTTGTACATATCGATCTTGCAAAGGAAAGCTCCATGCTGTCGGCACTGTATAACTCGGGAACGGAGCTTGAATGCGGCGGCGTTATATCCGGCCTTATTTCCTACGGACTTTGCAGTGCGATAACATCCGTCGCAACGGGAATACTCCTTGCGGTGCTTATAATGCTCTGCACACTCGGCTCGCTGAATATAAAGCTTTCGACAGTCATCGACTGGTTCAAAAACCGGGAGCTGCCGGAGTACCCCGAGGAAGACGAAAAGCCCAAGGAGCCTAAGAAGAAAAAAGAGAAGAAGGCTCCCGCCCCCGTCATCGAAGAGGAACCCAAGTCTCCGCCAAAGGAGGAAAAGCCCACCCGCAGAAAGAGTGCGATAGATATTCCCCTTGACGATGAACCCGATGAACCCGAAAACGAGAGCGTTGAGACAACGAGCATATACGGCAGCAAGATCCCACCTGAGAAGAAGTCCGCAGCAAGACATACGAAGAATGTGAAGCCCCTGAGCTTCGAGGAAGCCGAGGAAATAGCGGGGGTAGCCTCTCCGGTCACATTAAGCGGCAGCGGGAAGACTACAGCTGGTGAGATCTCCGATCCCCCGAAGAAGATAAGCAAGGCCGAGGTCGCAGCGGAAACTGCGGCAATAGCAGGGGAGATAGCGGCACAGAAAAACGACGGCGACTATGAAAAGCCGCCTATATACCTTCTTAAAAAAGGCCACGCCATATCCGCAAACTCCGAAGAGGAGCTGCGTTTAAACCGTGAACGCCTTACAAAGACGATAAACAGCTTTGGCGTCAACGCCAAGATCGTCGGCTGCACAAGAGGCCCCACGGTAACACGCTTTGACCTTGCCCTCGAACAGGGCGTTAAGCTCAACAGGCTGACGAATCTCTCCGAGGATATTGCACTTTCTCTCGGCGTCGTCAGTGTCAGAGTTGCCCCTATTCCCGACAAAATATCGACCGTCGGCATCGAAGTACCGAACAAGGTCGTAAGCACCGTTTACCTGCGTGACATAATCGATTCACCGAAGTTTACCTCGGCAAAGAGCCTGCTTTCATTTGCGGTCGGCAAGGACATCGGCGGCGAGCCCGTCGTCGGCAACATATCCAAGCTTCCGCATCTGCTCATAGCGGGTACCACCGGCTCCGGCAAGTCCGTGTGCATGAACTCACTTATAATAAGCCTTCTGTATAAAGCCGATCCCGATGAGGTCAAGCTCATAATGATCGACCCCAAAATGGTTGAACTCGGAGTCTACAACGGCATACCGCACCTGTATATTCCCGTCGTCACCGACCCAAAGAAGGCAGCGGGAGCCTTGCAGTGGGCAGTGACAGAAATGCTCAAACGCTACCGTCTCTTCTCCGAGGTCGGAGTAAGAAATCTTGCTGCGTATAACAGCTACCTCGAAGAAAACGGTCAGAACAAGATGCCGAGTATCGTCGTCGTCATAGATGAGCTGGCAGACCTTATGCTTGTCGCCTCCAAGGAGGTCGAGGAGAGCATTTGCCGTGTCGCACAGATGGGACGAGCAGCGGGAGTTCACCTCATAATAGCAACTCAGCGTCCCTCCGCCGATGTCATAACCGGACTTATGAAGGCGAACATCCCCAGCCGTATCGCCTTTGCGGTCTCATCTGCACTTGAAAGCCGCATCATCCTCGATAATGCAGGTGCCGAAAAGCTTGTCGGCATGGGCGATATGCTCTACGCACCCATAGGCTGCGGCAAGCCTCAACGAATCCAGGGCGCCTTCGTCAGCGACGAGGAGAGGGATCAGATCGTCAGCTTCATAAAGGAAAAGAGCGAAGCACAGTACAGTGAGGATGTCATGGCTCAGATCGAAAAAGCCGCCGAGGAAAAGAACCAGAGCGGCAAGAAGGGTGAGCATGAGGAAGCTGAGCTTGCCTCCGAGTACGATGAGCTGCTGCCTCAGGCGGTCGATGTAATATTCGACACCAAGTCCGCCTCCGTATCGCTGCTCCAGCGCAGACTGAAGCTCGGCTATTCGAGAGCGGCGAGGATAGTGGATCAGATGGAGGAAATCGGCGTTGTCGGCCCATTCGAGGGCTCAAAGCCCCGCCAGATACTCATAACAAGAGAGCAGTGGCTCGAGATGCAGACCGTTAACGGAACCGCCCCCACAGAGATGCTGCAAACAAGTCTTGAATTTTCGGATGATAACGAAGATGACGAATTGTGATTATACCTCACTTTTAAATCCACATATGACCGATGCCGAGGTCGGCGGAATGAGCATGCTCGGACTTGCGCATATCGGCGATGCCGTGTATGAGCTGCTTACCAGAACCATGCTCTGCTCCGACGGCGTTACCAAGGCATCTCAGCTTCATAAGCTGACCGTCGCAAGGGTAAACGCCCCCGCACAGGCAGAGGCGATGGAGCGGATACTGCCGTATTTAAGCGATACGGAGCTTGCCGTTTATAAGCGGGGCCGAAACACGAAGGTAAACTCCGTGCCGCAAAAGGCGGATATTGCCCAGTACCATGCCGCAACGGGACTTGAAGCCCTGTTCGGCTGGCTGTACCTGAAAGGTGAGCGGGAGCGCATTGATGAGCTGTTTAAAATTGGAGTGAGCGACGATGGCACTTGACGCAATATTGCTGTCCGGACTTGTAGCCGAGCTTTCCGAAAAGCTCGAAGGCGCAAGAATAGACAAGGTACAGCAGCCGGAGCGGGACAAGATAATAATCTCCGTCCGCTCAAGAGGTGAGAATCTGAAGCTTTTCATATCGGCGGCAGCCGGAAGCGGCAGGATCCAGCTCACAACGGCATCCTTTGAAAACCCCAAGGAACCGCCGATGTTTTGCATGCTGCTGCGAAAATACCTCGTCGGCGGCAAGATCGTAAAGCTTACGCAGCCCGATTGGGAACGCCTTGTACTGGTTGACATAATATCGAGCAACGAACTCGGCGACAGCGTCGATATAAAGCTTGCCGTGGAACTTATGGGACGCAGCTCGAACCTCGTTCTCATTGGCAGCGACGGCAGGATAATCGATTGCCTGCGCCGAATGGACTACGGCGGCGATGCAGAGCGGGTTTTGCTGCCCGGCATGATTTACCGTATACCGCCGAAGCAGAAAAAGCCCCTTGTGTTCTCGCTGACGGATTCCGAAAAATATGAACTTTTACAGGGCATTTCTTATGAAAAACCCCTCGATAAGATTTTAATGGACACTTTTTCGGGTTTGTCACCGCTCATCTGCCGTGAACTTTCGGCAAGATGCAAGGGCGATCCGACAATGCTTACCGCTGTCTTATCCGCATTTTGCGACAGTGTTACGGCAGGGGAGCTTACCCCCGTTTTGGTCACGGAGGATAATAAACCGCAGGACTTCAGCTTCATGTATCTAAATCAGTACGGTGATGCTTTTACCCAGCAGGTATTCCCAAGCTTCAACGAGCTTTTGGATGCATATTTCATCCGCAAGGAGCTGCTGCAAAGCCGTAGCACAAGGGCGAAGGAGCTGATGCACCTTGTCAAAACAAATCGAGACAGGATAGCGAAAAAGCTGGGACTGCAAAAGGAGGAGCTTCTTCGCACGGAGGACAGGGAAGACATCAGACGAAGAGCTGAGCTTCTCACGGCTAATCTGTACAGAGTCAAAAAGGGAGATCCCTCCGTTACGGTCGAGGACTATTACGATAACTGTGCCGAGAGGACAATTGAACTTGACCCATTGAAAACACCGCAGCAGAATTCCGCTGCGATGTTTAAGGAGTATAATAAACTCAAAGCAGCAAGGCTGCATTTATCGGAGCTTATCGCAAAGGGCGGGGAGCAGCTTGAGTATTTAAACAGCGTCCTCGATGAGGTTCAAAGAGCCGAAACCGAGGTAGACCTTGCCGAGATACGCCGTGAACTGCTTGAGACAGGATATATCAAAAAGCAGCGGGGAGCAAAGCCTGAAAAGAGTAAGAAGCAGGGAGTTCTGCGATTCATGTCCGATGACGGATATGAGATCCTTGTTGGCAGAAATAACGCTCAGAACGATGAGCTTACGACCAAGCTTGCAAGACGCAGTGATCTTTGGCTCCACACAAAGAGCGTCCACGGCAGCCATGTTATCGTCTCGTCAAACGGAGATAAGCTGCCCGACAGAACACTCATGCAGGCGGCATCCCTTGCGGTTTACTATTCCCAGGGCAGGGAAGGCGGCAAAACCGCGGTCGATTACACCCTTGTCCGCTATGTCAAAAAACCGAGCGGAGCCTTGCCGGGCAAGGTGATCTACACGGATCAGCACACGATAAGTGCCGAAGCCGACGAAGAGCTTGTACTGAGGCTCAGAGTAAAATAATCAGCCACAGCGGTATAAGAAAGCTTTTCTTATACCGCTGTGTTTTTATGAGTCACCGTATCTTTCATGGCTCCCGCTGCCAAAATCCTTGTACTTTATCCTCTGAGCTTAAAAATGCAAAGCGAAGTCAAGCCTTAGCTGCCGCATAGAGCATTTCCGCAGCCTCCCCACGACTGAGTGCTTCGTCTCCGCAACTTATGCCGCAGGATATATCATAAGCATCGAGATTCATGGCAGACTGCACCGCCCAAGCGGGAATCGACTCATCGGGGCTTAGATACGAAACATCACAAAGCCCCAAACAGCGGTCGAGTATGACCATTGCCTCGGCGGTCGTGATCTCCGCATCGGCATCGAAAACGATCTTACCGTCACGGGAATAGCCTCTTACAATGCCGTTCCTGACTGCGGTTGAAATGCAGGGCTTTAAGCTGTTGGCAATTCGCTCATCGTCGTAAAAGCCGGTACTAACGACACCGGAAAGAAGATCGACACCGAAAACGCTCATGCACATGCTCAAAAACTCACCCCTTGTGACCGCTTTTTCGGGGTGGAAGTAGTACTTGCCGCCGAGCATTTCACCGGTGTAAGCACCGCACTCGGACAAAAACACCGCAGCGCAGTTTTGCGCCTGACACTGCATGTCGGCATAGCTCATGCTGCTTTTCTGCTTTATGAGCTTAATAATGACCGTAGCCTCCTGAGACTTTTTGCCCTCACTGTCTATCGCCTTGTAGCCGAAGTAGTCCCGCCCCTTTGCACCCTCGTCGGGGCAGTATACAAAGCTGCCGTCGTCGCCGAGCTTTATGCTTCCCTTTGTGGGCTTTGTTGTTATCTCAAAGCTAAGACTGTCACCGTCGGGGTCTGTGGCGGAAAGTGTTCCGCCGTAGGATACGCCCCTGTATGTCTCAAATTCAAAGCTTTCTGCGATGGGTGCCAAGTTGTCTGCCAAGACACTGCTCGTCACCGCCGAAGCGACAGCTGAAACAGCCAGTAACGCCGCAATAAATCTGCGCATAATAATACCTCCGTAATTTTGTTTACGGAGGTATTTTGTGATCTTATGAAAAATATATACCGAGTGAGTTTGTTATATTGAAAAAGGACTTCACAAGTGTGAAGTCCTTTTTGAAGGAATTGACCTATTTTGATACGAAATGCACACCCCTCCGCCCTTTCGTTAAAAGGTATAG
>CAZLSN010000029.1:0-13867 GCA_964562265.1 uncultured Oscillospiraceae bacterium | reverse complement strand
AACCCCCGACCTGCTGATTACAAATCAGCTGCTCTACCGACTGAGCTACACCAGCATCAGCTTGATTATAATAGCAAACCGATTGCGGTTTGTCAACCATTATTTTTAGTACACGCAAAATTTTTCTCGGGAGGATACAAAAATGAAGCTAACGGAACTCGCTTTACAATACAGGGAAAGTGCAAATCTGTGCAGACAGAGGGCAAATGAACTCAAAGCCGGTATTGAAGACTGCGGCAGCGAGACCGAAAAGCTGCTCCTTCGCCGTCGGATAGCGATGCTTATTCAGATGGCGAACGAAACGGCGTCGATCGCAAAATACTTAAACGGCTACTACGGAACGGAGGAGAGGCAAAATGACGGACGAGGAAAAGTATCAGGCATTGAGGCAACTCATAAAGCTGACGGATGTGACG
The DNA here is from genome assembly GCA_964562265.1 of uncultured Oscillospiraceae bacterium. GTDB lineage: Bacteria > Bacillota > Clostridia > Oscillospirales > Oscillospiraceae > F23-B02. Next base: position 13,451 of record CAZLSN010000029.1, on the reverse strand, counting down.
GGGAAGGGCAAGATCGCGGCACTGCGCCATGGGATGAACGATGCACTTACACCCCGCCAGAAGCAGCTTGTACATATGTATTATATCGAGCAGAAGCCGATGCAGCAGATTGCGTCTGAGCTGGGTCTGCACATAAGCAGCGTCAGCAGAACGATAAAGCGGGGTAGACACAATCTTTACACCGTGCTGCGCTACGGCGGCAGAAGTCTTATGTGTGAGCTGGAAGATCAATGAGGTTTACAGGCGGGTGAATATGTGGTAGAATCGTGTCACACAAAGGAGCGGAACATGAAAAGATCACATATAATATATGCACTCATACTTACACTCTGCCTGTCGCTTTTTGCCGGCTGCGGCAATGCATCAAGGCAGGAGACGGACATACATGCGGGACAGGTAAAGGTTTATAACGGCAGCAGAGAGGTGTGGATAACACCGGAGGAAGGCGTTGCGGTGAATTCCCTCAAAAGCGATGATTTCGTTCTTTCCGAGGACGGAAGACCGGTCTATACCGGTGACGAGTTCAAAATCGCCTACGGCGTCGATGTGTCCTCCTGGCAGGGAGAGATCGATTGGCAGCAGGTGAAGGACAGCGGCATAGACTTTGCGATTCTCAGAGTCGGCGCAAGGGGCTACGGTGTCGAGACGGGAAACATAGTCGGGGACACGAGCTTTGAAAAAAACTATGCCGAGGCAAAAGCAGCGGGACTTGAGATCGGCGTCTACTTCTTCTCTCAGGCGACGAATGCGGCAGAAGCGATAGAGGAAGCCCGATTTGTAAAGGACTGTCTTGCGGGCAAGAACATTTCACTTCCGGTGTATTTCGACTGGGAACACATTGACTATGACACCGCAAGGACTCAAGGCTTGAGCGGCAAAGAGATCACCGACTGCGCAGTGGCATTCTGCAAGGAGATAAGACTCATGGGCTATACCGCCGGAGTGTATATGTATGCGGGCATTGCCTACTACGACTATGAGCTTGACCGTCTTAGCGATTACGAATTCTGGTGCGCCTCCGTCGGTGACTATCCCTTCTTCTACTATGCGCACAACATGTGGCAGTACAGCTACAAGGGAACGGTGCCCGGCATCTCCACCGACTGCGATATGAATGTAATGTTTATAAGGTAATAAAAAAGAGTCCCCCAGAGGACTCTTTTGTTATTACTCTTCCGTATGCTCAATAGGCTCTTCTTCGGCGGGGGCGGCTTCCTCGGCGGCTTCATCGGGCTCGAAGTCTACGACCTCAACCTCAATGTCTCTTTCCCTTGCAGCCGCTATGCTTGCCTTTGCCTCGTAAAGCTCCGCACGCAGACCCTCGATCTTTTCGTCCATAGCCTCCAGCTCCTCAAAGAGAGGAACGAAGTAATCCTCGGGATCATTGCGGTGCTGATCGAAGTACAGTCTGCCTATCTCGATGAAAACTTTCTTCTGCTCCTCAAGCTCACCGTTTATGCGGACATTGAGCTTTGCGATGTTTGCATAGCACTTTGCGGTAGTGCTGCCTCTGTCATAGGCGTCACGGACCTTGCCGGACTGGGCAACGACCTTGATCTTTTCCTTTGCCATGCTGCTTATTGCACTTGCGGTGCCTTTGATCATACTTCTGTAATTTGCCATTATTCGGACTCCTTTTTATTGATATTTACATACATTTCGTTTGGATCCGTGTGCTTTCTTTCCATAAGGTACTTTGCAATAAGGGCGGCAAAGACACTGACTATCGCCAAAAGCTGAGACACACGAATGTCGGTACTGCCGATATACAGGCTGTCGGTGCGCAGACCCTCGATCCACGCTCTGCCGAGGCCGTACCAGAAAACATAGAGCAAAAACACCTGACCGTCGTATTTGCGTTTGCCCTTTTTAGACCAGATATGCAGGAAGACAAGTCCCGCAAGATTCCACAGGCTTTCGTATAAAAATGTGGGGTGGACATATATCGTCCGTCCGCTCGGATATGTAAGCCCCATGCGGCAGAATATATCGGTCTCGGCACCGAAGGCCTCTCTGTTCATGAAGTTGCCCCAGCGGCCTATCGCCTGACCTATGAGCAGACCGAAGGCGGTGAGGTCTGCCATGGCGAAAAAGGGTATCTTCTTAACTTTGCACCACACGAGACCGACTGTAAGACCTGCTATGATGCCGCCGTAGATGGCAAGACCGCCGTTCCATATCTCGATTATTTCGGAGGGGAAGCGGGAATAGTAGTCCCAGCGGAAGATGACATAGTAGGCTCTTGCGCCGACTATGCACAGGGGTATGACCCAGATGAGCAGATCGAAAAGCTCATCCGCAGTAACGCCGAAGGACGGAGCCCGCTTTGCACAGTACAGAGCGGCAAGTATCATGCCCATGGCGATTATAACGCCGTAGAAATAGATGTCCCGACCGAAAAGCTCAAAGCTTGCGGGGGGATCTAAGCTGAGATCGCCGAACATGGGGAAACTTATGACGGCATCCCTCGAAACGGCGGCAGTAACGAAATTCATGATTTCACCTCGATAGGGGACACAACGCTGAAGGACATGAGCTCTTCCCTCATCGTTTCCGCGATAAAGCGTTCGCACTCTTCCTTTTTTATGCCGCCAAGCAGATCAAAGGCATCGAGCGCACGGTAGCCCGAGAATGCGGCACTCGCAATGGAAGCGCACAGACTGTCAAAATCCTCAAGACCTCTGAGCCTTGCACCGTAGGATGCCCGTTTTGCCCGCTCGAAGGCGTCACCGTCAAGACCGAAGTCGGCGACATTCTCCACCGCTTCGCAAAGCTCACGGAAGACATAGTCGGGAGAATTGCTCTCGCCGCTTATGATGATCGTGGCGGTGTCGGCGGCGTAATCTATCTCGTAATCGTAATCACGGTTCAGGCTTCCGCTCATGTAAAGCTCGTTGTAAAAATCACCGGAGGTACCGAGAAGGGTACGCAAGGCCAGAGAGGCGATAAGCTTCTGCCGCTGCAAGGCGGCACCCTTTTCGGGGACAAAGGAGCAGCCTATCGCAAACTGGGGAGCGGAAAGTTCCATATGCTCCTCACGGTACATGGTATTTGGCCGTTCGTGGGCAAGACCGAAGTCGGGCTGCGGTATATCGGCGGGTTTAAGATTTGCGAGAGTTTCCCTTGCGACGGCAAAGACCCGTTCGGGATCGAAGTCACCCGCTGCACAGAGTATCATGTTGTTCGGAATGTAAAATGCGTTGTAGCAATCGTAAAGCAGCTTATCGTCTATCTCGGCTATGCTCTCGACGGTACCGGCTATCTTGTCCCTAACGGGATGCTCGGAGTAGAGCATACGCATGAGATTGTAGTAGACGACGAATTCCGAACGGTCGTCGTACATGTTTATCTCCTGCGCTATGATGCCCTGCTCCTTTGCGACCGACTCCGGAGTGAAGTGCGGGGAGGAGACAAGCTCGGCAAGAAGCCGCAGATCATCCTCAAAGCCGCCGGTGCAGTCGAAGTGATACACCGTGGTATCGTTCGAGGTGTAAGCATTGGGAGCGGCACCGTTTTCGGAAAAGCCGGCGAAGGCATCGCTGCCGTCGGGCATATCGAAAAGCTTATGCTCCAAAAAATGCGCCACCCCTGCGGGGGTGCTTTTCTTTTCACCGTTTACCGTAAAGCAGCGGTATGCACCGCCGTATCTAACGGCGATCATGGCAAAGGAGGAGCGAAAGCCCTTTTTCGGCACCGCGAACATACGCAGACCGTTTTCCAGCGTTTCCTCGTACAGCGTTTCGCCTATATTATCAAATCTCGTTATCTTCATCTGTATCTCCTTCTTCGGGGCGGAGCAGGTACACGGCATCCAAAACGACGCTCCGTGCAACGGCGATAACATCCTCCGCCGTCACATCCTCGGAAAGTGCCGCAAGCTCCATGGGGTCGCAGTCTATACCGTCGATGGTGTTGGCAAGGAAAAAGCCCTCAAGCGCACCCTGAGAATCGCCGGTAGAACGAAGCTCCGCCGCAACGCAGCACTTTGCAGCAGAAAGCTCCTGCTCCGTAAAATCGCCGTTTTTGATGGCGTCGAGCTGACGCAGTATCTCGGCTTTTGTCAGCTCCGCCTTATCCGCCTCTATGCCGGAGTCGGCAATGAGCAGACCCTTATGCGTATCGGCAAGTGAGGCGGCATAGTAGCAAAGCGAGAGCTTTTCACGCACATTGGCAAAGAGCTTACCCGTGACTCCGCCGCCGAACATGGCGTTAAAGACAAAGATCGACGGAAGATCGGGATCCTCCATGCAGTCACCGAGGCGGAAGCCCATGACGAGCTTTGCCTGCTGTACCGCCATCTCCTCCTCAAACTCACGAACGCCGTCCTCAACGGTGTTCATGCGAATATCGGTGCCTATATCATAGTTTATCTCGCCTCTCGGCATTGCGCACAGGGCATCGGAAAGTATATCGCAAAGCTCATCCGAGGAGCGGCTGCCGCAGTAGAATATCTCAACGGGTGAGGTCGAGATAAGCTCACGGTAGTGCTTTGTGAGGCGGCGGTAATATATGCCCTCGGCGGTATCCTCGGTGCCGTATCTGGGGACGGCAAAATCCTCATAGCAGCACATCTGGGCGATGAGCCGCTGAATGGCATAGCCCCGCTTTTCATTCACCCTGCTGCGTATCGTCTCAAGCAGCTTAGCCTTTTCGCTCTCTACATAATCGGGGAGCAGAAGCCCGCCCTTTGTGTTGGGATAAAGCAGCATTTCCGCCGTGAGAGCGGCGACGCTTCTTGTAATATCGCTGCCCTCGGGCAGATATTTCTCATCGGGGAAGCTTGCGAAAAAGCCTATCGCCTGGATCTCACCGATACGGCGAACCACAGGCTCTATGCAGCTTCCGTAAAGCGAATCCAGCTCACACGCCAAAGACTGCATATCGGGATGACGATTGGTGCCTCGCTGAAGCACAAAGGGTATGAGCGCGTTGAGCGAAGCGGTATCTCTGTGAAGCTGGGTGAGCAGATTGATGCTCAGACAGCCGGTTTTGAACTTTTCAGACCGCAGTGCGGTGAGCCATACGCCGGGGAGTATCTCCGTTCTGACATTCTCCATGAGTAAAGCCTCCTTGTTCTGTCGAAGGTAACAAGTTATTATACCACACATTTTTTTAATATGGTATACCCTTTCCCGTGTATTTTTCGCCGTCGAGCAGAATTTCTTCACGGCTTATGCATATTTCATGCCCGGCAAAATGAATGAGGCACGGAGGCATACCCTCGGGCAGATGAGGCGTAATATAAAGCTTACCGCCGTAGAGCCTCAGACCGAACAGCTCCTCCGCCGCCACACGGAGATACCATGCGGCAGAACCGGTGTACCATGTCCAGCCCGCCTCGCCCATGTGACCGATTGCGGTATAGACATCGGCGGGGATGACAAAGGGCTCTGCCTCATAGCGGTAAAGCTCGTGACCCTCGGGCAGAATATCGCGCAAAATGGCGTAGCCGTCCGCCTCTCTGCCTCTTTTTAAGCATGCCGAGGCAAGCCAGATCGCCGCATGGGTGTACTGACCGCCGTTTTCACGGAAACCCGCACCGTAGGATGCGATATATCCGGGATCACGGTCGGGCTCGAAAAATGGCGGAGTAAAGAGCTTTACCGTCTTCATCGGTCCGTCGTAAAGCTCACGCAGCGCACTGTCAAGCGCACGCTCAACACGGCTGTTATTAGCATCGGCGCAAAACGCCGCCCAGCTTTGACTGACGGAATCGATGCGGCACTGAGCGTTTTTCGCAGATCCCAGAGGGCTGCCGTCGGGCCAATAGCCGCGCAGGTACCAATTGCCATCCCATGCCGAGTCCGCCGCAGCACCTATCTGCGCCGCCTTTGCACGGTAGGGCTCGGGGTCAAGTTTACATAACGCAAGGAGCAGATCGGCAAAACGCCTCACCGTGTGGGCAAAAAACCAGCTCAGCCAAACGCTTTCGCCACCGACTTTATCCATACCGTCATTCCAGTCACCGCTGCCGAAAAGCAGTAGACCGTGCATTCCGGTGCCTCTGGAGATGACGCAGTCAACGGCACGCTTCGCATGCATTAAGACGCTCTCCGAAAGCTCCGACCTCGGCGGTATTTCGTAGCGGTCATGCTCTGTGCCGGACAGCGCAGATGAGTTAACATAATATTCTTGGACATCGCAGACCGAGCTGTCGCCGGTTTTCTCAACATATTCGCACAAACCCCACACCAGCCACAAAAGATCGTCGGAGCAGCGGGTACGAACGCCCCGATCACCATCGGGGAAAGCATGCCACCAATGCATGACATCGCCCTCAAGGTACTGATGAGCGCAGCAGACAAGAAGCTGCCGCCTTGCAAGATGCGGGTCAAAAAGTATGAGATTTACGGCATCCTGGAGCTGATCCCGAAAGCCGACGGCACCGCCGCTCTGATAGATCGAGCATCGCCCCAAAAGTCTGCAAGCGCAGGCCTGATAAAGTCCCCAGCCGTTTAAGAAGTGCGAAAGACTCTTTTCGCAGCCCTCGATCTTGAATACGGTGACGAGGCTTTTCCAATACGACCTTGTCTCCTCGAAGGCGGCAAATGCCGCTTCGGGTTTACATAACGCAGACACAGATTCCTCATCGCAGGTGCCGCATACGACGCATAAAACAGGCGCAGCCGAAAGAACGGCACCGAAGATCGGGTAGGAGCCCGTTTTTAATGCATCGCCGTCACGAGCCTGCCACGAAAAGAGGTCGGACGAAAGAAACAAAGGCTCATCCGAAAAGCCCGCTCTGACGGTAACAGGGTAGGGGGAACGATCGGAGACCGCAACAAATTGCGAGTTTACATAACTTACAGACACGGCGTTTTTATCGCCCAACTCAAGCGGCATCTTCCACTCTATCCCGCCGTCTATCGCACCGCAAAGCTCGATGATGAAGACCCTTGCATCCGTCTTCGGCGGTATGAATGCCGTGCAGCGAAGACCGGTGTCGCCGAAGGACCTCTCCCAACGGGCAAAGCCGAAGCCGAAAATGATTTTCGATTTCCCTTCATCGTCCGCAAAAAGGCTCATTCGCCTTCCGTTTCGCACAAGCTCCAGCGTTTCGGACGGATAGCTGCCCAGAGGATCGTTTTTCCACGGACTTATCCGCAGTTCCCTTGCGTTGTGCAGCCACATGTTTCCGCAGCCGTTGTCGGCAGCAAGGTAGCCCAGTCTTCCGTTTGTGAGCATATTGCACCACGCCCTCGGAGGCAGCGGGTTTACATAACATTCAAATGTTCCGTCGTCAGAGTATTCAAATTCGACATCCGCCCCGCTTCTTCGCTCCTGCTTTTTGCCGACGATCGGCTCAGGATATGACCGCTCCTTTTTTGCTTCACAGACGATCACCGAAGCGCAGGGGGAGAGAGCATCTTCCGCCTTTGTCGGCAGTATTCTTATATAATCGCCCAGCAGCGGCTCCAGCCCGTGAGCGCAAAGCGTGTCACGCACCGCCGAATAGACCGGACGATAATAATCGCCGCCCTCGTCGGACAGCAGCACAAGATCATGCCCGACACCGCAGGAAATAAGAAAGCAGCTTCGCAAAACGGCGTTTGCAACATCCTCACGGCTTATTCCGTCGGGACAGAGGATGATCGGCCTGTCACCGGATATGCCGTACTGCCACAGCTTTTCCTTTGCCGTGAATACCGACTGTCGCATAAAGTACCTGAGATAGAGAACATCGTCCATGGCGGCACTTACCTGCCTCGGCGTAAGCGAGAGAGCGGCGGCGAAGGCTGAGACCATGCAGCCGTATTCCGAAGGTCCGGCCGCAAGGAGAAGCTGCGCACCCTCGTACGCCTCGGCTTTTGACTCGGAGGTGTATATGCAGAAGCGCAGCGAAAGGCTATCGCCGGCTTTGAGCTTTGTGCGGTGAAAGACCCTCACAAAAGGCTTTGAAATTGCGCCCAAGCCGCCGTTTCTATCAGCCGAAAAAGCGATCTCACGGTCGCAGGCAAGGCACAGCCAAAGTCCTTTGGATTCACCCCTCGGCAGCCTTCTCAGCATAAGGCAGCCGCAAAAGCTCTCCGCCGTCATGCCAAGCCGCCAGTAGGCAGGGTGATCGAGAGAATTTTTAAGCCTTGCCAGCACCGGTTCAAAGGACAGCTCAAAGCTTATATTCCCCAGATCCTCTTTTGCGCTTATCTCCGCAAAGCGCAGCTCACCGCCGCCGCTGCCCGACACCGCAACGGTGCATTCCGAAGAAAAGCTCTCCGTTTCAAGGCAGAAGCGGCAGGTGCTTTCGCCAAGCTCCCACATCGTTTCCGCACTGCTCTCTCCTACCTCCGGAAGCAGCGAAAAGCAGCCATCATCCGTGCAAAGCCTCATCTCAACGCCGTGACCCTCACCAACGGGAATGGACGGTGAGGCGTAGATCGCAGTGTCGCCGAAGCGGGAGTCCGATACCCCGCTTTCGGTTAACATAATATTATAAACGCCGTTGGTCAGGATACAGCATTGCGGGTATTGGAAGCAGACCTTATCACCCCTTGTCAGGAAGATCTCACCGCAGTGAGCCTCGGATTTTCGCTCGACCTCGGGAAGATCGAGCGTAACGGGGGAGATGGGCAGCTTTTCGCACAAAAGACGACTGTAAGCCGAAATGCTTGGCTCCGACAGCATAAGCTTAACAACGGCATTGTCCGCAATATGATTTGTTATCGCAACAAGGCTCATACCGAGATGGTGTGCCATGAACGATCGCACGATCTCACCGTTTTCTGTGCGGCAGCGAGAGGGTGTAAGATCAAGAGCCTCGAAATAGCCGTATTTGCCGCAAAGCCCCGACCTCTCCATTCGCACCAGATCACGCACTGCGGCATCGGGATCGACGCAAAGAGCCAAAAATGCGGAATACGGCGATATTACAAGCTCCGAATCCTGCCCTCTCTTGAGTGCGAGGGCGGAGCAGCCATGAGCCTTGTAGCGATAGGAGAGCGAGGGATCGAGCGAGAAAAAGCCGCTTTCGGAAATACCCCAGATACCGTCTTTGCCCTTTCTGCGTTTTTGAACGAAGACGCAGTATTTCGCCGTCTCAAACATGAGACTGTTGCGGTGAAGCGGGAGAAAAAGCTCGGGCATAAGGTACTCGAACATCGTCCCCGTCCAGCTTGCCATACCGGTGTAGCCCCGGCAGCGACGCATGGCACGGCTCAAGGCCTGCCAGTGCTTTGCGGGGACATCGCCCCTTGCCACGGCAAGATAGCTCGTAAGTCTTGCCTCACTTGCGAAAAGATCGTAGTGAGCGGGGGAGGGTTCATCGGCTTCGGCATCTATGCCTATGCGCATGAGCCTCATTTTCGGATCGTAAAAGACCGAAAGCTCCATGGGCGAGATAAGTGCCTCAATGCGTTTTGCATCGGCGAAAAAGCGGTGCTTTATAAGTCCTTGCTTAACGGCGATGAGGCAGGCAAGGAGGTTGCCGCAATCGACGGTCGAAAGGTACTTCGGATGCATGGGACGCAGAGTGCGGGTGTCATACCAATTGTAAAAGTGACCGTACTTTTTCGGCATACGCTCGAGGCTGCGGAGCATATTCGAGATAAGCTCCGGAGCCTTTCCGCCGTCTATCCCAAGCTCCATGGCACAAATAGCGGAGCAAAGCGCAAGACCGATATTCGTCGGCGAAGTTCTGTGGGCGGCACCGATGGGCGGCTGCACCTGAAAATTATCGGGCGGAAGATAATTGTCCTCCGCCGTGCAAAGCTCATTAAAATACGCCCATATCTGCCGTGAATAGCCGAGTAGCCGATCCTTAACGGTCGGCGACACCTTTCTTTCGGCGTAAAACGGAAGCGACAGAGCAAAGAGCATGAGCGGCGACAGACACCAGAGAAGTCCAACCGCCTTTGCGATAACATAGTCCGACAGCAAAACGAGCAGCAGTCCCGATATTACGGCAAAGCACATATTCTTTGCATACGACAGAATACCGTGCCTTTTGACCTCGCTTTGCGCCGAGGTCTCCCATTGCAGCAGCCTTTTGCCGGAAACCAGCATACGCCACAGTGAAACGGCAGCGGCGGAAAGGCATATCCACGCCTCATATGGCAAGAGCCAAAGCCTCAAAAGGCAGCGCAAAAGCGCAAGCCCTACACCGTGAAGCACAAGACTGTGATAGCGAGTCCTGCGTCTTTTGCCGGACAGAGCCTCGGTGAGGCTTATGACCGCAGCGGCGGCGACTGAAAGAAGCGCGGAAAGCAGTGCAAGCCTAAGGCCCCTCGCACTGAAGATAAGCCCCAAAACCATTGCCGAAAATACAGCGGGAGCGACCATTGACCGCCGCAGACTGTCAAAAAGCTTAAAGCGGTCGATGGCGGAAAGCTCCGATGAGCGGGAGAATATAAAAGGGGCGTTCTGCCAATCGCCCCTTGTCCAGCGATGAAGCCGCCTGTAATACGAAAGCGGCGAGGACGGAAAGGCGTCGTAAAACTCGACATCGCTCATATACCCGCCATGCAGGTAAGCACCCTCCACGGCATCGTGCGACAGCACCTCACCGTTTGGGATGCTTTGCTCGGAGCAAATAAGCAGAGCCTCGGCATCGCAAAGACCCTTGCCGAAAAAGCCTCCACTTCGGAACAGATCCATGTACACTTCACCGGACAGACCGCCGTAGGGCTCGCTGCCGCCTGCACCCGCAAAAATGCGTGAGAAATCGTTTGCGTATACGGAGGAAAGCTCCGTGCCGATGCGGGGATGCAGGATGCCGAAGCCCGACACGACCCTGCCCTCCGCCTTGTCGATGACGCACATGTTCATCGGATGCAGTGCGGCGGCAATAAGCTCATGCAGAGAATCGGGAGCGGTCACGGTGTCGCCGTCAAGTGTCAGGATATATCGTGAGCCTATGATGCGGGCGGGGTCTCCGGATATGACCTTAAGCTCATTGTCCGCACCCGAAATGAGTTTTGCCAGAGAAAGCAATGCACCCCTTTTGCGTTCAAAGCCGCCGAAAACGCCGTCACCGCATTTTTTGCGGGGCCTCGTGAAAGCGAAGAAGCCGCCGCCGTATCTTGCGTTCAGCGCATCTGTTTCGGTCTTTAGCGCGGAAATTACGGCAGCGTCCCTGTCGGTTACGGCGGTTTTAGCCTCCGGAAGATCGGCAAGTATGCCGAAGCTCAGATTTCCGCTGCCGTCACGGTTTAAAAGAGCGATCTCCTCAAGCTGCCTTACGCACTTTTGCGCAGCCTCCGGAGATGACAGCAGCACCGACATAACGCAGATGCTTTTGCCCTCGCTTGGGATGCCGCCCGAAAGATCGAGCCTCGGCAGAAAGCAGGGCTCGTTTATAAGCAGCAAAAGGTAATCGAGCATGAGCTTGAAAAGCTCCGAAAGCGGCAGGATAAGCAGTACGGCGGCAACTGCGCTGTGCGACAAAATGCCGCAAAGGATCGAGAGCGACAACGGAAATACGAGGTTTGCAGCAATGTAAAGAGCGGGGTTTTGCTGCCTTTTATCCTCAAAAAGCGGCACCCCGATGTGAACGCCCCTTTCCCGTGCCGTATTTAAAAGTTCGAGGGCGTATTCATGCTCCGCCATGCCCTTCTTTTCGGCAAGATATGAGAGCCGTTTGCGGTAATAATCCCTGCTTTTTTCGTCGGTTTTGGCGTAGATATTTGCGGGATCACGGCGAAGTATGCCCTCCGTTATGTCCGCCTTGTCGCATAGTGAGCGCATGTCAAAGCTCTCAAGCCTTCTCAGTGCCGAGAATACCGCCGCAATGTCGTCCGTCAGGCGATCGGGGTCGCTGCTTTTGAGAAGCTCGGTGCAAAGCGAGGACAGACGAATAAGCAGGGCATAGCGCAGCGCATACGGAAAAAGCTCAAGCTCCGAGCGGGAGAGGACGGTAACGCTTTGAAAGCCTGTGAGAAATTCAAGGCAGCCCTCCTCCGAAAGCTCACTGTCCGCCGCAAAGAGCCTCATCGAAAGCAGCAGGATCACGGCACCCTCATCGCAGGAGCGAAGCCTCCGCTGACTCCGCAGGGCATTTATAACGAGCTTTGCCTCCCTTTGCGCAAGATAGCGATTGTCGAGTATCCACTCACAGGCGGCGGGGAGCCTTGCCGCCGTGCCGAAGCGGCGGGATATTACATCGTGAGCTTCCTCTATCCGCTCCAAAGCGGCTTTAAGCTCCGAAACGGCAGCGCTTGACTTCATTTTGCCGCATGTTCGGTACAGCCTTGCCGCAGCTTCACCGAGGGAAAAGCGGGAACTTTGCTTTCCGCCGTGGTCGATTTCATCCATGCGATAGCCTCCGAAAGTTAGTATTTCACTACATTTTTTCCGTAATTTTCGGCACTTATGCAAAATTTTAAAATGACAACCGAAAATACTTGACAGGCGGGGAACGGAGTAGTATACTCTGTAAAGTCGAAAAGCTTTACAGGAGGTCTGTCGCCGTGAAGGACGGTTTTGTGCAAAATACAATGCTGTTTGATTTTTACGGTGAGCTGCTTACCGATAAGCAGCGGGAGTACTATGACCTTCATTACAATGAGGATCTTTCCCTTGCGGAGATAGCGGAGCAAAGCGGCATCTCCCGTCAGGGGGTCTGGGATATAATCCGCAGAGCCGAAGCCGCCATGCAGGCAGTGGAGGACAAGACGGGGCTTATCCGCCGCTTTGAGGAGCGCAACGCCCTTATCGATGAGATCGAAAAGGAGCTGAGCGATAAAAACTCACTCACGGAATCCATAAGCGATAAGCTCTCGAAACTGAGATTTTAGGAGGCAACGATATGGCATTTGAATCACTGTCCGACAAGCTGTCCGCTGCCTTTAAGAAGCTTCGCGGCAAAGGCAGACTCACCGCTTCCGATGTAAAAGAAGCGATGAAGGAAGTCCGCATGGCACTGCTTGAAGCGGATGTAAGCTACAAGGTTGTAAAGGAATTCACCAAGAGCGTCACCGAGAGAGCAAGCGGAGCCGATGTGCTTGAAGCACTGTCACCCGCCCAGCAGGTCATCAAGATCGTAAACGAAGAGCTTGTAAAGCTCATGGGCAGCGAAAACCAGAGGCTTACGATCGGAAGCAGCTCTCCGAGTGTCGTTATGCTCGTGGGACTTCAGGGTGCGGGTAAGACGACAAACGGAGCAAAGCTTGCGGCTTACATGCGCAAGCAGGGCAAACGCCCTCTGCTCGTCGCCTGTGACATTTACCGACCCGCTGCGATAAAGCAGCTCGAAACGGTCGGTAAGCAGCTTGACATTCCCGTGTTCCAGATGGGAACCGTAAACCCCGTTGATATAGCCAAGGCTGCGATAGAGCATGCCAAGAAGCACGGCAACGACCTTGTTTTCCTCGATACCGCAGGCAGACTGCATATCGATGAAGAGCTCATGCAGGAGCTGTGCAATATCCGTGATGAGGTAAAGCCCGCCGAGATCATGCTTGTGGTCGATGCGATGACGGGTCAGGATGCGGTCAATGCCGCAAACGCCTTTAACGATG
>CAZLSN010000028.1:0-14131 GCA_964562265.1 uncultured Oscillospiraceae bacterium | reverse complement strand
CCTCAAGGTTGCTGACGCAATGATGGCACAGGGTGTTGTCTGATTTTTAAATCAAACATGATTTCAGGGAGAGCGTTAGCTCTCCCTTTTTAAATCCCCAAAAATTTTTTCAAAAAAGCTGTAACCTTTTGCGGCTTTCGGTGTCTTATATACGAAAGCGCAGGGAAAGGAGGCGAAGCGGTGAAAAGCGACGCAATAGAAGCACTGTTTAAAAAGCACTATAACGAAGCTCTGCTGTACATGCTGTCGCTGTGCAAGGACAGAAGCACCGCAGAGGAGATCGTTTCCGATGCCTTCTTCAAGGCTCTCGAAACATCAGACGGCGAGATCCAAAACTTCAAATCGTGGCTTTTAACCGTGTGCCGCAACCTTTTTTACAATGAGCAGCGGCGGCATCGGCACCACGAGGAGCTGTCGGAGGAGCTGTCGGATGAGCGTGATGCGCTCATTGACGAGATCATCCGCCGTGAGGATTATCGGGCACTCTACCGTGCGATAGGACTTTTGCCGCAGATACAGGCGGAGGTCATCACCCTGTTTTACTTCGACGGTCTGAGCGTTGCCGAAATATCTTCTGTCACTGGGAAAACGGCGGATCATGTGAAGGTCATCCTGTTCAGGGCAAGGGAAGCTTTAAGAAAAAAATTGGAGGTATAATCATGGATTTTGAAAAGGCATATCAGAAATTTCTCGACGGCACCGCAAGTGACGAGGAAGTCGAATTCGTTCGAAGTGAGATAAAAAAGGCGAGGAAGCTCACCGAGATCATAGACAGGGAAAGCCCCTCGGTAGTCGCCGAGGCAAGCGATGAGGCATACAAAAAGGCGGCGAAAAAGCACCGCACCAAGACCATAATAACGATCGTCTTTGTTTCCCTGCTTGCGATAGCGATACTGGCAGCAGCCGCAGTGCTCATAATCCACGGTGTAACGACCGATAAGGCGGATACCAACACCCGCATGAGCCGTGATGAGGCAAGGGAGCTTGCGATAAGCTACATCGAAGAGAATTACGCCGATGTCCCCGGTGAGATTTTTGTTGAGGACGTTGAGTGCGATCTTGAGTCCGGACTCGATATAGGCAAGGCATATTACGAGTACAGCGTTGAGCTTAAGAAGGGCAACATGGAGTTTGAGGTCGAGATAAACGGTCACACCGGCGAGATCATCTATGTCGATGCGGACTACGACGATTGAAAACCGAAAATAACATAGACGCATTCCTGTTTCGGAATGCGTCTTTTTTTATTCATACACTATCGCAAGATGGCAGGGTACTATCATTTCGACCCTGTCTTTTATTTTCGCAAGCAGGCTCTCGTCGGTCGGGGGCTCGGTGAATACTATCTTTATCGTCTGCGCAGTCTCCGTTTCATATGCCGTCGCCGCTATCCCGCATGCGGGTAGTGAGCGGTTAAGCTCCTTTAAGGTCATGCAGCGATTCACCGTACCGAGCAGTGCCTTCACCGCAGCTCGGCGTTCCGAGAGCGTTCTTCCGCAGGCTGTGAAGGGAAAGAGCTTTTCGTATTCACGAAGCTCCGTATCGCTCATTGTATCGATCCACCTTGCATTGTCAAGACGGGACAGCTCATTGTATACCCCGTCCATTGCCGCACCCTCACAGGCGATCTCATCGGCACCGCAGCCGTTGTCGAGATCGTATATGCCGAGGGGCTTTAAGCAGCTTTTGAGATATTCCTTGTACGCCATTATTCCGCCTCTCCGGCGACAGTCAGCGTTCCGACGGTGGGAAGCTTTGTCTTGTCCGCAGCTACATCCGCCGTGGGGTATGCGACCGTAACACCACTCACGCCATCGACTGCATATGCAAGTCTTTTAAGCTCCTCTACAGAAACGCCCTTGCCCAAAATCGCACCCGTAAAACAGGCACTTATCGCCTCTTTGACCTCAAGTGCGACATATTCGGGGCTGTACTGAGTCTTCGCCTTCACCGTAAGCTCTATACGCACCGGCTGCGCTGCGGCAGCCTTCACCAGAACATTGGTGCATATCTCCCTGTTTTCCTCCATTATCGCCTGAATATCGGAGACAAGGCCCGATGACGCAAGCCCCTTCTTGCCTGCAAGGTAAACATCGACAGTGCCGATACCCCTTGCCTTGGGTATGACCTGCGCTCCGCCGACATTCGGATCACTCAGCGCAAGATCCTTGTAATATGCTGCGTTGCCGCCGTTTATCATCGCTCTGCAATTGTCGAGCAGTCTACGGCGCAGCTCATCATCGCTCTCCTTGTCTCTGCCGCCTGTGAAGGCAGCGGTGTTTTTGCAGGAGACTATCCCGCTTGGCGGCAGCATCATCTCGGTAACGCTGCCAATCGGCGTATTGCCCGAAGAGCCCTCGTTTGCCGCCTTTGCCGCCACATCGCAGAAGCCGCTCTCCGTATCGGTGACACCGTCTTCGGTTGTGACATATTCCTCGCCGTTTTTGCCTCGGCAGCGGGTACCGGCCTCGACCGATACGCTTTCACCGTCGGATGCCGTAAAGCGTATCGTACCGACCGCCGCCGCTGCGGGCAGGCGGGAAAGTCCCCTTATTGCCGCAAAGCCGTCAAGATTCTCACCGCCTGCGGTATTGGGCGCAGACTGAGCCGCAACATATTCCGCCTCATGGTAGAGGCTTTCGAGCTGCGCCGCAAGAGCCGCAAAGCGCAGCGACATATCACCGCCGTCAAAGAGCTTTATGCCCGATGCGCTCTCGAAATCCGCCTTCAGCTCCGCATATATCTCATCGCTTGTTTTCATAGCCTCAGCTCCTTATCAAATGTTCTGTGGAAAAGCTGCCGCCGCTCCACGAAAATCGCAGTACAAGCCGCATGGTGTCATCCTCGGGGCAGCTTATCTCAACGCCGTTTAAGCTCACGCCGTTCTCGTCGGACAGTGCCTCGCAGACATATTGACGCACGGCAAGCTCTCTGTCGCCGGGCTTTTCGCCGCATACAAGGCGGTACAGTCTGCTGCCGTAGTCCGGCTTTGGCCAGAAACAGCCTTTCGGAGCCTGAAGCTTCATCATTATCCGCTGCGCAAGCTCCTCTGCCCCGCTCACCGTGCAAAGCATACCCGCTTCAGTCACATAGCGTCCGTCTCTAAGCTTAAGTTCCATTCTGCTCACTCCCGTTTATGAAAAGTCTGCCCGTTATTTCAACTCTGCCGTCCGATCGAAGACATATCGCCGCATCGCCGCTTTTTATGAGTATGTCTCCGGCGGAAAGATCATCCGGCACCTCCTGCCCTACAAGTCCCAGAAGTGCGGTGCCGTCCTCTGTTTTTATCGCAAGCTGCTCCTCACCCGCTTTGGGCAGACGGATTATTCCCGCGGGTGCCGGTATCTGAACGCTGCGGCGTTCGGAGTCGAGAAGAACGGCGGGGGCTGCTCCGCCGATGCTGACCCTTGCCGATGCAGCGGCACTGCTTTCGCTTTGAGTCGGGACGGTTCTTTGAAGTCTCACAGCGGCACCTCCATACTCACTTCACTCCCTGTGGAAAGAGCAGAGGCAAAGCTCCTCACCTCGGTCACCGTGAAGGTACCTTTAAGACCCAGCCTTCGGCTGTCGAACACGAGCTTATCGCCGGGGCTTATCCCCATATCCTTTGCAAATCCGAGCGTCAGCGTGAACTTATCCCTTGCCGACTGCTTTATCTGATACACCGCAGTGTAGCGCATGGCATCCGCTCCCGTCTTTTTGGGAACGCTTATTATTCGCCTTGCGCTGCCGCCACGGTCGATAAACGACTGATTGCGAACGCCGTATTTGGCGCCGGTGCTGCGATTTTTAACAAGCACCTCGGAGATCATGCCATAGCGTTTGTCACGGTGGATGATCGATGTTATGGGGTATGTATCGTTGATGCTGTGCTTTTTGCCGCTGTGCTCACCAAGAAGCAAAACGCCCTTGGGATCGAATCTCGGCTCAGATGCTCCGCAAAGGCTGCAATATCGTTTCACTACGCTCCATTCGCTTTCGCCCTGCGATACAGTAAAGCCGGAGAGGGTCTTAAGTCCGCCGCCGATCGACGCTTTTATCCCATATGGCGTGACATGGCGGCTCAGTAAAAGCTCCGCGCTTATGGCGCTGTACTCCGCTGCCTCGGCTTCGTTGTCAAAAAGCAGTGCTGCCATCGATCTTCCGCAGACGGAGACGGTGGCGCCGTTCCCCGTGAGCCTCACCTCGTATTCGTCGATGCAGCCGGAAAAGACGGTCTCGGTGCCGTCCTTTGCGGTAAAGGCATTTGCCGCCCTCAGCTTTTTGAGCAAGCTTCGTTCAAATGCAAAGCATATCTCAAAGGCATCGCAGGGTTCTCCGCTGCCCATGCCGATGTCCCACGATATGAGCGGAGGAAGCCGTGTCTCCGCTCCGCTTTTGTCGTATATGTAGCCTGTCACTCTCTCACTCCGTTCTTATCCTCTGTCCCGCATTGAGCTCGTTCGGGTTTTTAATATCGGGGTTCAGCTTCAAAAGCTTTGCGGTACTCGATCCCTGCGCCGCCGCTATCTCACCGAGGCTTTGCCCCGCCTGTGCAGCTATGCTGCTTTTTGAATTTGCCGCCGTATCGCTCGATGCATCGGCGGAGTAGCCGTCACTGTACTCGACAAATCGAAAAGCGTAGCGCACATAGTTCTCCATAGGCTCCTGGATGACACTTAGCTTTTCAAACACCGCATTGACCCCCGGCCACAGCGGATGTACCAACACTCCCGCTCCGCCCTCGGAAAATACTCCGGCAAGCTTTAAAAACTCGGTATAGGCATTCTCTCCGGCGAACTCGCCCTCACCCGAAAAGGTCTTGGCGCAGCTTCCCAGATCCTGCACCACATGCCCCGAAAAAGGCAGTTTTATGCAGCTTATGCCTCTTGAATATGAGGTCTCGAAGCGGTAGGGATTGTGCGGCCATATATAGTTTTTGAATCTCATTGCACCAAGCATATAAGCCTCCTAAAACAAATCAAAATGTCTGTCGAAGCGGCGTTGGCTGCGCTCTATCATATCGCACAGCTCATACACCGAGGGTATCGGCATCGGCTCCGCTCCCGCCTCGGTGTAGAGCCTTATGCTTTCGACTTCTTCGACCGAAGGGCTTACCAGTTCATGCCGCCTTGCCGTGCCTTCGAGTGCATTTATAAAAAAGTCCGCAAGTGCATCAATGCTCAAAGCCCTTCACCTCCGCAAATCTCTCCTCCGAAAATGAGGTGTTTTTATGCTGCTCTGTACCCTTATTTCGGTCAAGCAGCATTTGAGCCGCCATTTTCAGTATCTCCTCATCCGAGATCATCTCAGCTTCGGCGGAAAACGGCAATATGCAAAAGCGACTCAGTACCAACCAGCGCAGCCTGTTTGCCGGTCTTTTGGCATCTGACATAAGCTCATCTATCGTCATAATCTGCTCTCCGTTCTCGCAAGTGCAAGAATTCCGACATTCTCCGCAACGGTATCGCCGAGGGAGCCGTTTTCCTCTATACTGTCCCAGCGGCAGCCGGAGTAGTATATCCTGCGGTCGGGCTTGGCTATGACGAGAGTGAAGTCACGAAGAACATGGAAGTCTATACCGTCGCTTATCGCCTCATCCGTTGCGTAAAGTCGGGTGAGGCTTATTCTGTGCCTCAGTCCTCCGCTTGCTATCGCAACTGGCTGTGATTCACCGAAGGCTTCGATGAACTTGCCGCTTCTGACGGTCTTTGCGCTGTAGCTTTGCACCACAGCTATCTTTTTGCCGTCAAGCTCCAGATATATGTCGCAGCTTGTGGGAAATTTCGTGTATTCCATAGCTCACCTCACAGATCGACACGAGCATGAAGCTCAATTATATGCAGTCCCTTTGCGGCGGAGAATGTGAAGCTTACCTCGCACACCGTGGGATCGTCCTCGCTCTCATTTGCCGTAACGCCGCCGTAATCGGCTATGAGCTCCTCCCGGAGCATCTTTGCCAGCTCTGACCTCACGGCATCGCATATTGCGGACTTTGTAAATGCGCTGTTTCGTTTGCCCTTAAAATCACGGCTTAACATGGCGGCAATCCTCGGCAGAACATGATTTATAACCATCACGGTGTTTATGTCACGATAGGAGGCATCGGCTGCGCCGTTTACCGTTGTTCTTGTGGTAACGCCCCGAACCACCGTCACCTTGCTTTGCCGCATTTCAATGGGTGTGACGCCGCCGGAAAGCAAAAGCTCCGTCTCGGCATCCGAAAATTCATGCGAAAGCTCCGTCAAAGAACAAAGCTCCTCGCCGTTTACGGGCAATGCGGGATCCTCTCTTGCGGCTAGTAGTCCCGCCATCGCAGCAGCAGCGCAGCCACTCTCTCCGCTTTTATTGCCGACGAGCATTATGTTTTCGCAGTTCAAGCCTTCAGCTCTCTCACATAAGTCCTCCGCCTCACCGCTGCCCTCGAAGACAAGGATCTTATACAGCAGTGCGTTATTGTCGCCGCAAAGGGCGGTTTTTATCGCAGTCTGAGTGGCGGCATCGGCAGCATCGCAGCACAAAAAGCCCACATCGGCTTTTTCGCAGAGACCGAGCATCGCCGCAGCGTAATCATCGCTCACGACCGGCACGGCATATACCCTCTCCGCCCCCGAAAGTATCGCACTGCGAATGAGCTTGGAAAGGCTGCAATCGCCGTAGTTTTCGGCGGCTTCATCGGCCGAGAGTATAAGCTTTGCGCTGCCTGATGCCGCCTGTGCCGCAATGCCGACAACGGCGACGGGGGCGGAGCTTTTGCTCTCGCTTTTGACCTCATACGAGGCGTAGACTCCGGGTCTTAATTTTACGCTCATTTGAGTTCTCCTTTAAGAATAAAATCGTCAAAGCTGCCTGTGGGCTCGGTCTCGGCCGCAGATAGCAACTCGGCACATGAGAGTATGCAGCGGCAGCGGAACATCCCGCTTTCGGAGTCGTAGCCGGTGTCGCCGCACTTAAAGCCGAGGACACCGAGGCTCTTACCCATCTCAAAAAGCTTTGAGCTTACTTCATCCGCAACAGCCATGCACCTTGCGGCACCGCTCCCCGCTGCCGGAGCGTAAATGTCCAGCGACAGAACGCAGCTTGCCTTGCAGCCGTAAACTTCGCTTTTTATGCCGGACACAAGGGCGGTGCCGAGGTATGCACCCATTGCGGTGGGGATGAGCCTTTCCTCCGAGATCGATACACATACAAGCTCCGCTGCACGGTCGAGCTTTGCCTTGGGGTAGCTCTTCGACACCCTGAGCCCCGCATCGGAAAGTGCGGAGCAAATATCGTTTAACAGCTTTTCAGACATCATCAATACCCCCAAGGCTTCTCAGCACCGCTTCCGTGTGGGACTTATTGCCCATAAATCGTACCTCGGTGCGGCGCATAACCTCAAAGCGTTCGCCGGCACACAAAAGCTCATCGCCCTCACGCACCTCGATATCGGTGATAAGAAGATAGCTTTCGCCGTTTTTAACGCCGCAGCGCAGCGGTTCCCTGTGTATCTCGCCGTTTTTGTGATGCATGGGAAAGATAAAGCCCTTTGCCGCTTTTCCGGCGATCGTCATGTCCTCTCCGAATCGCCGAACGACACATTTTGCCGTCATCCCGACACCCCCAAAAACGCAAAATCGCCCGATTCGAGGTAGCCCTTCAAAAGGCTCTCCGCCTGACGGCGCAGGGCATATGCCGATGTCCCGCCCTCAAGGCTCACCGAAAGGCTCCCCGCCTCGAAGTAGCTGATCTTATCCTCCGAGCTTTCCGAAAGCATTGCCAGTGCAAGCATACCCGCAGCGGTGACGAAAAGCTCCTCTATCTCCTCCGGCACCGCATCGGCTTTAAGTCTGCTTTTAAGCTCCGCATCGGCAGCGGCACAAAGAGCGTTGAGAAGGCTGTCCTTGTCGCTTGCGGTATTCGGTGCCATCTCTCTTGCCCTTGCGGCTATATCGTTATTTGTGTAAGCCATTTTTACCTCCTTCGGAGTATTGCTCCCCCAAAACGGGGGAGCTTTGATTTAAACACTCAGCACCTTGGATGCTTCGGTATAGAGCTTTGCAAAGCCGGATATGCTGGTTATGGCAGCACGCTCAAGCTGACGATCTATGAGTCTGTCATACTCGACGCTGACATCGCCTGCAGTGACCATCTCAAGGGCATAGCCCTTGTCGAGACCTATCGCCTTGCCTGCGGGCAGTGCGGAGCAGCGGATGAGCTTTGCGCCCAGAGGATTGCCCGCATCGCCGGTGCCCTGGAAGTTCAGACCGGTGAGGGGATTCTGGAACTCGCTGCACTTTAAGATCTTGACCATGACATCGGGTGCCGCAACGAGAGTGTTCATGGTGTAAGGGTCGAAGCTGTTCCAGAAGTTTATAAGCTCGGAATAGCCCAGTGAGCCTGCGGTGCCGCCGATAGGTGCGGAGCCGACGGAAAGCACCTGTGCGGCATTTTCGTTGCCGTCACCGTCGGTGATGACATCGATGGCGTCCTCAAGGTGCATACGCATGATCTGATTGCCGATCTGACGCAGCATCACGGAGAAGAGATCAAGACGCTGGAAGCGGATCGCCTCATAGGATGCGACGAGCATTCTGCCTCTTTTCTTGAGGGAGACGAGATGATCTGCCGCACGAATCTCGGTCTGAGGGATCATTGCGCCCTCACCGACATAGCGCAGGCTCTTGTCGTCCTCGCTTGCGGCGGAATATACGGAGCGATAGTCCATACCGTCGAAGCGGGTGACGGAGGCGGTGATGGAGGGAAGAATATTGCCCTCCTCCATGCCCGCCTTAACGCTGCGGGATACATATTCGGGGAACAGAACGGCGGATTCGTGGGTGGAGAAGAACTTCTCCACGGTATCGCTGCCTGCGCCTCTTACCTTGATATCGAATCTTTTGAGCTGACGCTGGAATGCGTCCATGCCCTCAAGGGGAGTGCCCTTGTAGTTTTCATTGGGGTCAAGGCTTTCAAGCACCTGCTCAAAGCTCTTGCCGCTCTGAGAATACATGCCCTTGTCGAGCTTTACTTCATTGTACAGATATGCCATGCTCATCCTCCTCACATAACAAAGCTTACGGTGGAAGCTGCTTCATCCACTTTAAGCACGAGATATTCTCTGCCGCCTGCTGCGGTCTTTACCGCACCGTTGCCGGCTGATACGAGCTTTACATAGCCCACAGCGGGAGCAGTGCCGGAATAGGTGCAGGTAACGCAGCCGGAGAGCACGACCTCCGCAAAGGCATCATCTGCGTGGATGCACATACCCGCAAACACCTCGCCGTCGGTCGCTGCCGCAACGGTTGAGTTTGCACTGAGCTTTACGAGCTTGCCCTTAAGTGCATCGCCGCCGTTCACAAAGGAAGCGACAAGCTCACCCAGACCTTCAAAACTGACCTTCATTGTTTTTCCTCCAATGCATGTTAGATAATGTATTCGTCACCCGAAAAGGCGGTGACCTCCTTTTTGCCGGGAAGCTGGCAGACCGGTGAGCAGAGCTTTTCTGCCTTTTCGGCAAAGCTCGCTCTTGCTTTTACGAGAGCCTTCTCATCCATATGACAAAGCCCCATGCACACGGTCTCATACATTCCCTCGTCGCAGATAAGGCACAGTCGCTTTATCTCCTCACGGAGTGAGGCAAGGTATCTCTCGCCTGTCTCCGCCTTCGCTTTAAGTGCCTCGTATTCCGCCTTAAAAGCACCGCCGTTTTCGCTTTCGGCAAAGCCGGCAAGGCTTTTTATGACTCCCGCACTGCGCTGTGCGGGGACTGCGACAAAGCTCCATTCGTAGGCATCGACCGCATCGCAAAGCTCACAATAGCAAAGCTCGCCGCCGTAGGCCGCTCCCTTCTCATGCGGGCAGGTACCCATCTCCTCACCGCAAACGGAGCATATCCTATGCTTCACGCTGCAACCGACGCTTGTCTCGCGCTTTATTCCGCCCTCGATCTGAGCAATAAGCTCCTCATTCTGCGGAGTTCTCAGCATATAAGCGTGACCCTTCAGGTAGCGGTACGGCTCACCGAGGGAATTTTTGCGCTCCGCATCGCTTACAAGCTCCGTTCTGTATATCCTCGCCACCTGATTTTCACTTCGCCAATCGTGGTCGCATATGCCCGTTGCACCGACAAAGAGTTCGGAAAGCTCCGAAAGCGTCTTATCGGTGAAGCGTTCCATGTCTCTGTCCACCTCGTTGTCGCAAAGCAGAACGGAGAATATGTAGACCTCGCTCTCTTTAAGCTCCGCCTTGGCAAAGTCGTTTACGAGCCTGAGCTCGTCTTCGTTTTTGTCCGTCCCCTTGACGGCACCGGATTTAACGATCCTCAATTTTCTTACCCTCTTCACCGTAGATTTTTTCCGCCTGAGCGACATAGAGTGCCGCCTTCGCCTCCTCGACCGCATCCTGGAGATTGATGGTTCCCCACTCGACGGCGACCGAGCATGCATAGCCGTGCATACGCAGCCAAAGGGTGCTTATTTTCTCCAGCACGGGATCGAGCGTTCTTCGTATGCTCTCAAGCTCGCTTGTCATGAGGTCTGCCTGCTGCGCGCTCATGCGTTCGGTGGTAGACCAGTTGAGACCCAAGAGGAAGGGCGGTATGCCCGTTCTGGCGACAAGCTGCTCCGTGATCTGACGGACAGGCACCTCACTGTCGAGGATCTGATTGTCCGCACCGATCACCTTGATGTCCACATCACCGACCGCAACGAAGTCACGCACCGCACCGCTTTTGCCGCTCTGCATTGCATCGCTCCACTGAGCGGCGATCTGATTTGCCCGTTCTCTGGCAAGTCCCCTGTCGAGGACATCGCTCTGCGGCTTATACACCACCGCAAAGCGGACATTGCCCGCTCTTTCCCAGTTGATGCCGAGTGACTGATATATCTTCAGCAGTATTCCGCAAAGAAACGGCATACTTCTGAGCATCGAAACACCGTAGGGCGAATCGGTTTCGGGGTTAAAGGGTGTGAACAGCAAAAGGTTCTGCCTCGGCAGTGCGGCGATTTCGCCCCTGTCGTTCATTGCACACAGCTCAAAGTCCATGGGGCTTGCGCCCTCCTTTATCTGCACATCCGCAACATTGCCGCATATGACCGCCGCAATGTCGGTGCTTCCCCTTGTCACGATCTCACCGACGGCTCTGCCGCAGGTTATCATGGAGTCGAGATAGGCGTTCATAAAGGTCTGAAGTCCCTGCTGTCCCCTGCCGACATCGACGGTCTTTGCAAAGTGATTCAGCTCCGCCTCCGCCTTTTTGTCGGGGCATTTAAGCTCAAAGCCGCCCGTGAGGCGGATGAGCTTCATTATCGCCGCATCCACGACCGGCACCGCTTCTCTTATCTGACGGTAGAGCATGATCTCTCCGCCGCCGAGAGGAACATAGTCATCAAGCAGCGAAAAGGGGTGCTTTTCACTGCTCCTTAACTGCACCGTCGGTGCCGGAGCCTTCTTTTTTCCGGAAAAAAGTTTCATTTTTACCTCCTGTCTACCCACATTGCGAAGCCCTCGTCCGTATTCTTTTTCGCCACGGCTGCCGCAAAGTATCTGATCTCGTCCATTGCGTGATCGTATTTCTTTATCGGCACATCCCTGTCGCCCTTTTTCTCGTCCCATCGGTATTCGTAAAACTCCCGTATCGCATCCCGGCAGTCTCGGCAAATGACGATCTCGCCGCTTTTGAGCAGGTTCGCCGTTGTTCGTATGCCGCTTATAACATCGTTGTCGGCTTTCTCGACACGAAAGCCCTCACGGGTCAAAAGCTCTATAAAGCTTGCTGCCGAGGGGTCAACCAGCACTCTCTGCGGTCTTATGCCGGAGCAAAGTTTTTTAAGCTCCGAGGCGTATTCCGCATCGGTCTTCTGATAGCCCTCTTTTCGTGAGTCGAAGTAATACTCCCTCAGCCTGTACCACACACCGCAGCTAAAGCCCCAAAGCCCGAAGGAACTTGGATTTGCCGTACCGTAGTCACAGGAGACCGCATACTCGGTGCAGCTTTGCGGAGGGTCCTTTATGTAGCTTTCGTCGAAAAAGTCGTAGACTCTGCCCTGCGGCATCACCCATTCGCCGAGGATGAAGCGGCGGTAGAAGTCACCCGAGTACATGCTCTTGTATCTTGTGATTATCTCTCCGGAAAGGGAGGGGTTATCTTCCAGAGTGAAATGCAGATACAGCGCATTGCGCTCGTCGCACTTCTTTATCCACTCACGGTAAAACCAGTGTCTCGGTCCTTCGGGGTTGCAGTTGAACCACAGCTTGCTGCCCGTAACGGAGCATCTTGCACACGCCTGCTCCACAAAGCTTCTCGGCATCAGTGCCACCTCATCCAAAAGCACCCCCGCAAGGGTGATGCCCTGAATGAGCGAGGCGGAGCTTTCGTCCCTTCCTCCGAAGAGGTAAAAGCGATTACACCGCCCCATATAGCTGACATCGAAGCAGTTTTTGCTTCTCAGCTCCTTCACCGCAAAACCTATGTCACGCAGCACCGGCAGCAGCGGCTCCACCATGTTTCGGCGCACACCGTCGATGGTCTTGCCGCATATGCCGAAGCGGTTTTCCGTAAATCGCCGCATCGCCCAGCAGACGAAGGATATGCCCATGCACAGCGTTTTGCCCGATCTCACCGCGCCGTCGCATATGAGTGCGTCACGGTCTTTGAAGCCCGAAGAATCGCTCCACCACGACAGAGCGGTTAGCTGCATCTTTGAAAAGGACTCAAAATTCATTCGCCGTCCGTGCCGTCCTTTAAGAGCATTGCCGATCTGTCAAGCGCGGCATAGAAGCTGTCCTGAACCGATTTTTCGCTGTCTTTTTTCAGCTCGTTCAGCTCCTTTATGACCGCAAGTCTGTCAACGAACTTCATCTCCACAGTACCGTTGGGGGATCTTTTTATCTCACTGAGCAGAAAAAGGTCGAGATCTTCGAGAACGGACAAGTCCTCGTTGTCGAGGAACAGGAGCTTCACCGCATCGTTGGGTACCGATGAGGCAAGCTTTGTCAGAAGCGCTGCGGAAGACTGCGCCCCCGATCTCTTTTTCATTCCCATCACCTCTCAACCATAGTCCCCGAAACCGCTGCGCTTGCACGTTTGCATACAAACGCAGAAAATTATTTATTATTTTTCGTAAATTATGGGCATAAAAAATCCGACCTGCGTTTGTAATTGCAGGTCGGATCATCGCTTATTGTTTCGATGTAGCACCGTCTAAGGCTCCCTCGTCAGAGGGAGGCTTTGGTGCGGTGCAAAGTCGTATGCAACTGCATTTTGTTAACCATCAGGTTTTCCACTTCTTGCAGCGGTTTTGCAATCTCTTTTTCTTGCGTACATTGTGGATAACGAAGTACGCCGCCGTCAGCACAACTATTGCCGCCATGCAGACCACCGCATAGGTATCCACGCTGCCCTGAGTCTTGACCTCGAGCCACAGCGAATCCATGAGCTGGAGACTTTCCTGACTGAGATTCATAAACGCAACACCGCCGGAGAGCGTTTCCGCATCGGGGTATGCTATGGGGCTTTGGGCGGTATCGGGATCCATGTACTGCTTTGCTTCCTCAATAGGCGTCGAGTAGCCGAGATAGTCGAGGTTCTCACCGCTTATCTCCGGAGAACACAGGAAGTTTATATACGCCTCCGCCGCTTCTTTATGCTGACATCCCTTGGGTATGCAGGCAGCATCGATAAAGAGGTTATAGCCCTCCTTCGGGAAATAGAACCTGAGGTCGGGATTCTCCCCTGCCATAAGCAGATAGTCGCCTGCGTAGTAGGGTGCTATCCACGCCTCCTCACGCTCCATCTTGCCGAATATCTCATCCATGACATAGGACTGCACAAGGGGCTTCTGCTCAATGAGCTTGTAGGCGGCACTGCGCAGTGAATCCTCATCCTGTGCGTTTACATCGATGCCCAGAAGCAGCTCCGCTATCGCAAAGGAATCACGGGGGTTGTTGAACATGAGTATCTTGCCGGAGTAATCCTTATTCCACAGCAGATCCCATGAGCCAATATCGGCTTCATCGACATACTTGGAGTTGTAGATGATGCCGACCGTGCCCCAGGTGTACGGCACCGAATACTTGTTTTCGGGGTCGTATGCTGTATTCTTATAGCCCTCACCGATGAGCTTGTAGTTCGGGATATTGTCGAAGTTCAGCTCCTCGAGCATATCCTCCT
>CAZLSN010000027.1:0-14553 GCA_964562265.1 uncultured Oscillospiraceae bacterium | reverse complement strand
AGTTTACGGCGATCAAGCTTCACTTCGGTGAGTACGGCAATCTTGCCTTTTTGCGCCCCAACTATGCGAGAGTCGTTGCCGACTATGTTAAGCAGCTCGGCGGTAAGCCCTTCCTCACCGACTGCAACACCCTGTATGTAGGCAGCCGCAAAAACGCTCTCGATCACATGGACACAGCATATTTAAACGGCTTTTCACCGATGCAGGTGGGCTGCAACGTTATAATCGCCGACGGCTTAAAGGGCACGAACGAGGTGCTTGTTCCGATAAACCTCGAATATGTCAAGGAGGCTAAGATCGGCGCCGCCGTCATGGATGCCGATGTTTTCGTTTCGCTGACGCATTTTAAGGGTCACGAGAGTGCCGGCTTCGGCGGTGCCATAAAAAATATAGGTATGGGCTGCGGCTCAAGAGCCGGTAAGATGGAGCAGCATTGCGACGGTAAGCCCAATGTCAAGGAAAAACGCTGCATAGGCTGCGGCTCATGTATAAGGATCTGTGCCCACGGAGCACCCTCGATCACAGACGGTAAGGCTCATATTGATCATGCCAAGTGCGTCGGCTGCGGTCGCTGCCTTGCTGTTTGCCCCAAGGATGCCATTGCCGCTGCGTTCAGCAAGTCCACCGAAATGCTCAATTACAGGATGGCGGAGTACGCTTATGCGGTATGCAAGGATCGCCCCTGCTTCCATGTATCGCTCATATGCGATGTTTCGCCCAATTGCGATTGCCACTCCGAGAACGACATTCCCATCATTCCCAATGTCGGTATGCTCGCATCCTTCGACCCCGTTGCTCTCGATCAGGCCTGTGCCGATCTGTGCAACCGTCAGCCGGTCATGCAGGGCAGTGTCCTTGCGGACAATATCGAGAAGCAGCTTGAGTTCAAGAAGCATGAGCATTTCCACATGACCCACCCCGATACCGATTGGGAAAGCTGCCTTGCCCACGCCGAAGAGATCGGCCTCGGCACAAGGAGCTACGAGCTTATAAATATCTGACAAAAAATATTCCGAAAAAAATCGAAAATTTAACCCCGCCGAAGCTTGACGAATCGAAGTCGGTGGGGTAAAATTTTTGTTTGTATTTTTGAGATTCGGAAAGGGGCAGAGAAGATGAAAACAGGCTTTGACAATGCGAAATACATGCAGCTCCAGTCCCAGAATATCAGGGACAGGATACAAAAGTTCGGCGGTAAGCTGTACCTCGAATTCGGCGGTAAGCTTTTCGACGACTTCCACGCATCCAGAGTTCTCCCCGGTTTTGAGCCGGACAGCAAGGTGAAGATGCTGCTCAAAATGAAGGACGAGGCGGAGATAGTTATCGCCATTTCCGCTGACGACATCGAGCGCAGCAAACGCCGCGGCGACCTCGGCATCACCTATGACGAGGACACGCTCAGACTCATCGACGCCTTCCGCGGCATAGGACTTTATGTCGGCAGCGTCGTCATCACTCACTATCGCAGTCAGCCTGCGGCGGAGCAGTTCCAGAAGCGCCTCGAAGCCCTCGGCGTCAAGGTCTACCGCCACTACATCATCCCCGACTACCCCGCAAATGTGAAGCTCATCGTCTCCCCCGACGGCTTCGGCAAGAACGATTACATAGAGACCGAACGCAGCCTCGTTGTTGTGACCGCTCCCGGCCCCGGCAGCGGCAAGATGGCGACCTGCCTGAGCCAGCTTTATCATGAGCATCGCCGCGGCATAAACGCAGGCTATGCAAAATTCGAGACCTTCCCGATCTGGAATCTGCCCTTAAAGCACCCCGTAAATCTGGCTTACGAGGCGGCGACCGCAGACCTCGACGATGTGAACATGATAGACCCCTTCCACCTCGAAGCCTACGGCGAGACAACGGTGAACTACAACCGCGATGTTGAGATCTTCCCCGTTTTGAATGCGATACTGACGAACATCTACGGCGAGAGCGCATACAAAAGCCCCACCGATATGGGCGTTAACATGGTCGGCTTCTGCATCTCCGACGACGATGCTTGCCGTGAGGCTTCAAAGCAGGAGATCATCCGCCGCTACTACGCCGCACTTGTTGCCGTGCGTCAGGGCTTCGGCTCCGTCGATGAGGTTCGCAAGATCGAGCTTATAATGAATTCGCAGAACATCTCCGCCGCCGATCGTCCGGTCATTGCGGCGGCAAACGAAAGAGCCGCTGCCACGGGAGCCCCCGCCGTTGCGATAGAGCTTCCCGACGGCAGGATAATCACCGGCAAGACCTCGCCGCTGCTCGGTGCAAGCTCTGCCTGCCTCATGAATTCGCTCAAGGCACTTGCGGGCATAAACAAGGAGCTGCTGCTCATCGCAAAGAGCGTCATCGAGCCGATCCAGCACCTCAAGGTCGAGCATCTCGGCAACCACAATCCGAGACTGCACACCGATGAGCTGCTCATCGCCCTGTCCATCTGCGCCGTAACGAATCCTCTTGCGGAGCTTGCGATAGATCAGCTTGGGCTTTTGCGCGGCTGTGAGGCACATTCGACCGTCATCCTTTCGAGGGTCGATGAAAATCTGTTCCAGAAGCTCGGTGTGAATATGACCTACGAACCCAAGTATCAGGCAAAAAAGCTGTACCACAAAAAGTGAATGAGATATAAAAACGGAGCGCATTGAAACCAATGCGCTCCGTTTGCTTTGTTTTCGTTTTGATTTCGGGATCAGTCCTTGGAAACCTCGTTGTAGTTTTTGCCTGCGGCTTCGACAAGCGGCAGATACTCTGCGTACTGCGTATCGTTTGCGCAGCTGAAGTCCGCTCTGGAGGCAAAGATCTCGACTTCCTTTGCCGCCTTGTCTATCCTTGCCAGCGTACCGGCTCCGGCTACGCAGCCGCCGGGACACGCCATGCCCTCGATGAGGTAGCCGTTATATTTGCCCGCCTTGGCAAGCATGAGCAGCTTGCGGCACTCTTTGAGTCCCGTTGCGCTGACGACTTTTATCTCACGGTCGGGATCGGTCTTGTGGATCGCATTGACGACTGCCTGAGCAACACCGCCCGTGACCGCAAATTTCCTTGCGTCGGCGGATGCCTGATTTAAGGGCCTTGCCTCGCTCATGGGGATGCGCTCCTTATCGACACCCTTTGCGCTGAACATACCGAGGACTTCCTCGAATGTCAGAACGAAGTCAACATCGCTTCTGACATGGCGGCGGCTTGCTTCAAGCTTCTTCGCATCGCAGGGGCCGACGAAAACGACCTTGCAGCCGGGGTGCTGCTCCTTTATGAGCCTTGCGGTGATGACCATCGGGGTCAGGGCGACGGAGATGTTCTCCGCCATTTCGGGGAAGAACTTCTTCACCATGTTGCTCCATGAGGGGCAGCAGGAGGTTACCATGAAGCTGTACTTCGACGGCACTTCCTCAAGGAAGTCAGCCGCTTCCTCCTGAACGCAGAGATCTGCGCCTATTGCGACCTCGTAAACTCCCGCAAAGCCGAGACGCTTAAAGGCGGCCTCCATCTTTTCGGGTATCGCATCGGGGCCGAACTGACCGACAAATGCCGGTGCAAGCGCGACATAAACGGGGACATCGCTCTTTATCGCCATGATCGTCTGGAAGATCTGGCTCTTGTCTGCGATGGCACCGAAGGGGCAGTTGGCAAGGCACTGACCGCAGGAGGTGCATTTCGAGTAATCGATGTCCGCTCTGCCATGCTCATCGAGGCCTATCGCGTCAACGCCGCAATGGGTCTTGCAGGGGCGTTTCTGGTGGATGATCGCATGGAACTGGCACTCCGAAACGCACTTGGCGCAGCGGATGCAGCGGGTCTCATCTATCTGAGCTTTGCCGTTGGGCTTTTTGCTTATAGCCTTTTTGGGGCAGAACTCCATACAGGGATGCTCAAGACATGCCTGACAGCCGTCGGTTATCGTAACAACATTGTCGGGACACTTGTTGCAGGCAAATTTAATGACATTGATGAGCGGCGGCTCATAGTACTTTTCGGCTATGATCGTCTCCTCAACACTGTCGGAAATGTTGTTGTGAACGCCCATTTTTCTGGTGGGCAGACCCATTGCAAGGCGAAGCCTTTCGCCGACAACGGCTCTTTCAAACAAAAGATTTCCCTTGTACGCACCGACATCGTCGGGGTCACCGGGGCAGATCTTATAGGGAAGTTCCTCAAGCGCCCTTGCGTAATCGCCGCCTTCATAGGCAAGGCGGGCGATCTCGGTAAAGACCTTGTGGCGAATCTGGGTTTTGCCGGTATCCATTCCGCGCATAAGTTATCCTCCATACACTGTACAAAATACATTATTTTGCTTTCAGTTTCATCTCTCCGCTTATCATTATACAAATACCCAAAAATATGTCAACATATTAACATCCATTTTTAACAGCCCATTGATATGAAAAATGTGAACATTTTGGATGAAAAAATCGCAAGCAAACGCACACTTTCGCACATCCGTTTTCGGCTGCCGCAACGCTGCTTGCGGATTTTATTGCCGCACCCAGTCGGGCTCGGCAGAGGGAGGGTCTCCCGCTCCGAAAGAATTGCCGACAAACGGGACGGAATGGCAATCATTTCGACTTCCGACGGTTGATTTTCCCACAAAAAAGCAGACAATGCTCGTTTTTTCGGAGCATTGTCTGCTTAAATATCAGTGTTTATTCTTGGAGCCTGTCCATTCCTTCACGTCATCGTCGTCGAAGAACTCGATCGTCGGCTCACTCTTTGTGCTGCCTCCGGCGGGAAGCACCTCGTCGAGCTCAAGGTCGAGATCAAAATCGATCTCGGGTTCGGGCGTTGTCTCGGTCTTCTCCGGCTTTTTACGATGCCCCATATTGCTTATGATGATCCAGTTTTCGAGAAGCAGCATGAGCGCGGTAGCAATAATCAGCAGGGTCAGACCGGTGCTGCGCTCATCGGAAAGGGTCATAAAGCAGAAGAAGCTTGCCAGCATCGAGAAGAACATCGCAAGCTTGGGCCTTGTTCTTCCGGCGGGGTAGCCGAGATTGAACAGGAAGGCAAAGATCGCGGAGCTTATCGCCACGACCTCTACTGCGTACACCCAGACCTCGGGTATCGTCGAGTTCACTGTGTAGCAGTAAACCAGCCAGATGCAGAACATCAGCACGGGGAAAAGCATGAACACGAACACGAGACCCGGCGAGAACTTGCGGAGGCTGCTGGTACACACACCGGGGAAAGACAGCCCCGTGATCATCGCCAAAAGTCCGATGAAGGTCAATAGCTCACCGTTGTCGGTCGGCTCGATCTCGATTATCGTCACGATGCCGCCTATTATCATCAGTCCGCCGATGACCCATGCGGCGATGGGCAGAAGGAAGTTCCTGCACCGGAAAGCGGAGCGCATATCAGGAGGTGAGCTGTAGCCCTTTTTGTACAGATTGCGGATGAGCATGGCAAACAGCACCGCAACGCCGATCGAATACAGCGTCATGACAATGGGCCATGCGGTGGGCAGCATAAGGTAGTTTACCGTATCTTTTTCAAAAGAAAGCATATTTTGCAGCCAGCGGAAAAACGCACCGAAGGATCCCGCCGCACAGACAAAGCAGCTTATCGTAAGCGAATTTTTAAGGGTCTCGTCCCTTTTGTTTCTTTGCATAATATCAATCCAATCGGAATAGGTGTTTTACAGTGATACATTTTATACTCATTTGTTGATTGAGTCAAGAGACGAAAGGTGAAGCATATGAAAAGAACGCTGTGTGCATCGTTTGCGCTGTCCATACTCATCGTCGGGCTGCCGCTGCTTGGGGCGGACTATTCGGACGATGCCGGATCGGACGACTCCTCGCCCATTGCGGAATACGCCGATACGGAACATGACGATGAACTGTCGCTGCGGCTGCTGATGTCCGACGGCAGCATCGCCGAGATAAACGCACGGGACTATCTCATCGGAGTTACCGCGGCGGAGATGCCCGCATCCTTTGACGATGAGGCACTCAAGGCGCAGTCCGTTGCAGCAAGGAGCTATCTTCGGCGGTACCTTGAGCATGGCTCAAGGCATGAGGGTGCGGATATTTGCGCATCCTCCGCATGCTGTCAGGCGTACCTTGCCGACGATGAGCTGCGCAGGCTTTGGGGCGAGGGCTACGACGGGAACATGAAAAAGATCCGCAATGCGGTCGCTGCCACCGACGGAGAATATCTGAGCTACGAGGGTGAGGCGATATTGGCGGCGTTTCATTCCTCGTCCTCGGGCATGACCGAAAGCGGTGCCGAGGTCTGGGGCGATGTGCCGTATCTTATAAGCGTCAGCTCACCGGAGAAGGTCGGTGATGTCCCCGATTTTGAAAGCGGACTGAGCGTCGGGGAGATCGATTTTCGGGATACGCTGCTGCATCTGCACCCCGAGGCGGACTTCACCGCACCCGCCGACGAGTGGATAGGTGCGGTGAAGAAGACCGAGAGCGGCAGAGTTCGCACGATAAGACTCGGCGGTGTCGATTTTTCGGGCGCGGAGATAAGGGAACTGTTTTCGCTGCGCTCGACGGCGTTTGAGCTTGTGCGGACGGACGGCGGCTTCAGATTTACCGTTCGGGGCTACGGTCACGGCGTCGGCATGAGCCAGTACGGTGCAAATGTCATGGCAAAAGGCGGTGCGGATTACAGGGACATCCTGCGGCACTATTACCCCGACACCGTCCTCGTGATCCCGAACGACGAATCGGAATGATTAGAATGTCGGAACAAAACCCCCGTCCCGTGTGTCGGCAAAAAAGCAAAGTCCCGACTGCGCATGATGCGTCGGTCGGGACTTTGCTGCGACATGGAAGCACTCAGCCGAAATAGGGCCACTTGACCTCACCGATCGTGACGGTATAGCCCTGAGACTTCAAAACAGAATTTACATTATCCAAAAAATACTGCTTCGTTTCCGGCGAAAGAGCCTCTATCTCCGCCTCGATTCCGCGAATCGTCTCCAGGAATTTCTCCATGAAGTCATCGTATTCCTTATGAGAATGCATACTCTACCTCCAAATGATCCGATTTACACCATCATACCATGAAGCCCCGAAATTTACAAGTGACTTAGTTTTGTACGCAGAAGCCTTTACGCGCTCTTAACAAAAGTTTAAAAATTCAGAAGCTTCGATCCGATTGACCCGCCTTGCGTATTGTGATAAAATACACTGCCGATAAAAAACTCACGGGGGCAAAACGATGGAGCAAAAGACAATACTCGAGGAGCTGCTCTCCGGCTCTCCCGAGGAAAAGCGGCGCAGTGCAAAGCTCGACTCCGCTCATAAGCTTTCCGCCAGGGGAAAATACGAGGAGGCCTCGGTCTTGTTCGACGAGCTGCTTTCCGAAAATCCCGACGATACGGAAGCCGCAGCGGGAAAGAGACTGAACGACCGCCGCATAAGCATCGACAGCAGAATAAACGAGCTTCACTCGAAGCGCGAAAAAAGCAGCTCCGCAAAGCGCAACGGGGTGTCTTTGCTGCGCTCTGAAAAGGTGCTTACGGCCATCGTCATTGCCTTCATAATCGTCTGCGCCGCAGTGGTGGCCGCAGTGGGCGTCGGGGACTATGAGTCGGGGCTTTCCGACCTTGACGGTGAGGCGACGGAGCTTGTCGGTCAAACCAACTGTTTCCAATGGCAAAAAGCCCCTGTTGTTATTACGAATTAATAACATTTTAACGCCATTTGGGACACAATTTGTCAATCTGCAACTTGAAATGATAAAAAAGTTGTGATATAATTTAACAATCATGAAGAAATACTTTATCCATCGCAAGCAATTAAGGAGTGAATTCGATGAAACGAGGCATAAAAGTTTCACATAATGTTATACGCAGACTTCCGAGGTATCTCAGAAAGCTCGACGAATTGAACGAAGCGGGCGTAAGCCGCATATCCTCCGGTGAACTCGGCCGTCAGCTCGGTCTGACCCCCTCCCAGATCCGTCAGGACTTCAGCTGCTTCGGTGAATTCGGTCAGCAGGGCTACGGCTACAAGGTCACCGCACTGCGCACCGAGATCGCTTCAATCCTCGGTATGGACAGAGGCTTCAAGGCCATTCTCATCGGTGTCGGCAACATCGGTCAGGCTCTCATCTGCAACTTCTCATTCAGGCAGTGGGGCTTCGATCTCACCGCCGCTTTCGATGTCAAGCCCGAGCTTGTAAACAAAGAGCATGACGGCGTTATGGTCTATCATGTCGATTCTCTGGCCGATTTCCTTTCCGAGAACCATGTTGATATTGCGGTGCTTTGCGTTCCCAAGCAGCACGCTGTGGCGATAACCGAACAGCTCACCTCTCACGGCATCAACGCCATCTGGAACTTCACCAATGTCGAGCTGACCGCTCCCGAAAGCAGCACCATAGTCGAGAATGTCCACTTCTCCGACTCTCTCCTCTCCCTGAGCTACTTTGTCGCACAGGATATTGACGAGAAGGCAGCAAGAGCCGCAAGACTCAATAAGTAAGAAAAATCAAAAATTCCAAGGCGCAGCAGCAAGCTGCGCCTTTTGTTGTAAGGAGAACGCCATGTCAGATACCATAGCCGCCATATCGACGGGAAATCTCGTCTCCGCGATCGGCATACTGCGAATGAGCGGCGACGGCTGTATTGAAATAGTCGATCGCCTTTTCCGCCCCTACTCGGGCAAAAGAATGAAGGACAGCCGTGACAGGCTGCTTGTCTTCGGTGAGCTTTTTGATACCGACGGCAAGGTGCTTGACATTTGCCTTTGCACGATAAGCCACGGCCCCAACAGCTACACCGGCGAGGACACTGCGGAGCTTCAGTGCCACGGCTCACCGACGGTGCTCAGAGCCGCACTCGATGCGGTGTTCTCCCTCGGAGCAAGACAGGCGCTCCCCGGTGAATTCACCAAGAGGGCGTTTTTGAACCACCGCATGGATCTGAGCAGTGCCGAGGCGGTTGCGGATATTATAGACGCCGAGACCGCAGAGGCGGCAAAGAACGCAGCAGGTCAGCTCGGCGGTGCGATCTCCCGCAAGATCGACGGAATATACTCTGCCCTCACGGATATAAGCTCACACTATCATGCGGTGCTGGACTACCCCGATGAGGACATTGAGGATTTCACCCTTTCGGATTATAAGTCGCACATCGCCGACGCCATAAGGGAGCTTACCCGTCTGCATGACAGCTATTCCGGCGGCCGGATAATGCAGGGCGGCGTTCCCGCTGCGATAATCGGAAGACCCAATGCGGGCAAGAGCTCACTTTTAAACCTCGCACTGGGCTATGACCGTGCCATCGTCACCGACATTCCCGGCACAACGAGGGACACCATTGAGGAAAAGCTGCGCCTCGGCGGAGTTTTGCTGCGCCTTTCCGATACGGCGGGCATCCGTTCATCCTCCGATGTCATAGAGCAGATGGGCGTTGAGCGAAGCCGCAGAGCGATGAAGGATGCGGAGCTTGTCATACTTGTTGTGGACGGCAGCCGTGACTTCACAGACGAGGATGCGGAGCTTCTCTGTGATGCCGAAAACGCCGAGAAGGCGGTCATCGTTCTGTCGAAGTCCGATCTTCCCGCAGTGTGCAGACTGCCCGAAACCAAGCTTCCCGTCATTTCCCTCTCCTCCGTCACGGGCGACGGACTGGATGAACTCAAAGCGGCGATAAAGGAGCTGTTCCCGCTGCCGCAGGTGCCTGCGGGCGAGATACTCACAAATGCAAGACAGGCGGAGGCGGTCGCAAGGGCTCTCGAAAGCTTAAAGGCGGCGCAAAGCGCAATGTCACTCGGCGAGACTCCCGACATCGTTCTCACCGAGACCGAGACCGCAATGCAGGCTCTCGGTGAGCTTACCGGCAAAACCGTGCGTGACGATGTTACCAATCGAATTTTCAGCCGCTTCTGCGTCGGAAAATAAGAGAAAACAGTACCCAAAGCCACGGAAGCGTGTTATAATAATTTATTATGCATGATGAGAGGTGCGGTATGACGGCGAAGGATAATAGCCTCGACATTTTCACAAGGGAGCTGGCTTCTTCCGCTCCAACCCCCGGCGGCGGCGGTGCCGCAGCACTCTGTGCCGCACTTTCGGCCTCGCTTTGCTCTATGGCGGCAAGCCTTACGGCGGGCAAAAAACGCTTTGCGGAATATGCCGCCGATTACGATCGGATGCTGTGCCTCTGTGAAAGCCTGAGAGCCGAGGCTCTGCATCTCATCGACGAGGATGCGAGACTCTTTGCCCCGCTATCGAAGCTCTATTCCATGCCCAAGGACACCGAGGGCTATGCCGAAATGCTTGAGGAAGCAACGCTTTCGGCCGTATCCGCTCCGCTGTCGATGCTTGACCTTTGTGCGAAGATCTCGGAGCTTTTGTGTGAGCTTTACGGCAAATGCTCCGCCCTGCTGCTGTCCGATGTGGGCTGCGGTGCCTCGCTTTGCCTTGCCGCAATGCGCTGTGCCGCGATGAATGTTTTTGTGAACACCCGCTGCCTAAAGGATAAAGACCGTGCCGCAGAGATAAATTCAAATGTTGCGGAGATAGTCGAAAAGCACGGCGAAAAGCTGTCGGAGCTTGAAAGAATCATTACGGATAAATTGAGGAGCGAATGATATGGCAATGCTTTTAAAGGGCGCACCCGCTGCGTCGGCACTCGATGAAAAAACCGCCGAAAGGATAGCCGCACTTAAAGAAAAGGGCGTCACCCCCTGCCTTGCGATGATAAGGATAGGCGAGGATGCGGGTGCGATGTCCTACGAAAAGGGCGCAATGAAACGCTGTGCAAAGCTCGGCATCGAGGTAAAAAATGTCGTTCTTCCGGAGACCGCCGTGAATGCCGATCTCGAAGCGGCGATAATCGAGCAGAATAGCGATGCATCGGTCCACGGCATACTCATGTTCCGTCCTCTGCCCAAGGGCTTTGACGAGAACAGGGCCTGTGAGCTGATAGTTCCCGCAAAGGATGTGGACGGTGTGAGCTCCGGCTCCTCCGCCGCGGTGTATTCCGGTGCGGGCGACGGCTTTGCACCCTGCACCGCCGAATCCTGCATCGAAATGCTGCGTCACTACGGCGTTGAGATCTCGGGCAAAAACGCCGTCGTAGTCGGCAGAAGCCTTGTCATCGGAAGACCCGTTTCCATGCTGCTGCTCCGGAATAACGCCACCGTCACAATCTGCCACAGCAAGACCCCCGACATGGCGGAGACGATACGCCGTGCGGACATAGTCGTTGCGGCGATAGGCAAGGCGGAGGCACTTGGAGGCTCCTGCTTTGCCGAGGGTCAGACCGTTGTCGATGTGGGCATAAACTTCTCCGAGGAAAAGGGAAAGCTCGTCGGCGATGTCGATTTTGCCGCAGCGGAACCCATAGTCGGGGCGATAAGTCCGGTGCCTCTGGGCGTCGGCTCCATGACAACTGCGGTGCTTGCGTCCCATGTCGTCACCGCCGCCGAAAAGCAGAGCATGTAGATCCATAATCAAAAATTAAATAATCACTTTGTCAGAGTAGGATGGGGTGCGTTAAGTGCCGGAGGATGGGAGTTGTCTCCGGACGAAAGGTCAAAGTATGGGAGCAGTGTCCGAACTTCTCCAATGCTTAGCCTGCGATGCCTCATCCGCATCCGCTGCCACAAGGTATATCACTCCTTGCGTCAGCTAAACGAAAGGAGTATATTTTTGTGCAAAAATTGACCCCAAAAGAATTGTGCGTAAACTCCATGCTTGCCGCCATGTGTGCGGTGCTGGGCTATCTGTCCATCGACACCGGCAACCTGAAGGTAACGCTTGAGAGCGTTCCCATCATCATCGGTGCGGCACTTTACGGCCCGCTGTGCGGTGTTGCCGTCGGCGGTGTCGGAACCTTCGTGTACCAGCTTCTGCGCTACGGTCTTTCGGTCACGACCGCACTTTGGATGCTGCCCTACTGCGCCTGCGGCCTCATCGTCGGACTCTACGCAAGGTCGAATGATTTTTCGCTCGACCGCAAGCAGCTTATTTTGATCTGCCTTGTTGCGGAGCTTGTTGTCACCACGCTCAACACGGCGGTTTTGTATGTTGACAGCCGGATCTACGGCTACACGGTGGCATATGTCTTTGCGACGATAGTGCCGAGGTATATCATCTGCGTTGTGAAGGCTGTCGCAGTCGGTGCGATACTGCCGCCGCTTATAAATGTGCTGGAGCGCAGGAGGGCGTAATGAACGGTAAGGAAGCAATAGAATATATCGAAAGCCGCACCGCCTCCACCCGTCTGGGGCTCTGCCGCACAAGGGAGCTTCTCTCGATGCTGGGTGATCCGCAGAAGAAGCTGCGCTTTGTCCATGTTGCGGGGACGAACGGCAAGGGCTCGGCATGTGCAATGCTGTCCTCGATACTCGAAAAGGCGGGTTGTCGCACGGGACTTTACACCTCGCCGTATATACGGGTTTTCAACGAGCGTATTCAGATTAACGGCGAAAACATACCCGATGACGAGCTTGCACGGCTCACGGAAATGATAATTCCCAAGGTAAACGCAATGTCCGATAAGCCGAGTCAGTTTGAGATCATAACTGCCATCGCAATGTGCTACTATCTCGAAAAGGGCTGCGACATCGTTGTGCTTGAAGTGGGGCTTGGCGGTGAGCTTGACAGCACCAATGTCATCGACTGCCCCGAGGTCGCCGTCATCATGAACATCGGCCTCGAACACACCGAATATCTCGGCAGCACGATAGCCTCGGTGGCATCCGCCAAGGCGGGCATAATAAAAGACGGCTGCTCCGTCGTCTGCTACGACAGTGAACAGGACGCAATGGAGGTTTTCCGCAGGACATGTAATGAGCATGCGGCGGAGTACATCCCAGTCGATTTTTCGGGCATAAAAAAACTCGGCTCCGATCTTTCGGGGCAGAGCTTTGAATACTTCGGCAAGAGCTACACCCTGCCGCTTCTCGGTGAGCATCAGCTCAAAAACGCGGCGACGGTGCTGTGCGCGGTGGATGTTCTGCGGCGCAGGGGCTTTGAGATAAGCGAGGACGCTTTGCGCCTCGGAATGGAAAGCACCCGCTGGCCCGCAAGGTTTGAGCTTTTGCGGCGTGATCCCCCCTTCGTCCTCGACGGTGCGCACAATCCGCAGTGTGCCTCGGCGCTTTCAGAGGGGCTTGATTCCGTCTTCGGAGACGCGAAATTTGTCATGCTGTGCGGCGTTTTGGGAGATAAGGATCACGATGCCATGCTGTCTCTTCTCTTGCCCCATGTAAAGACCGCACTTTGCGTAACGCCCATGAGCCCACGAGCGTTGCCGGCTCCTGAGCTTGCGGATGAGATAGTCCGCCACGGCACCGAGGCGATGGTCTGCGGCTCGACCCTTTCCGCTCTTGAGCTTGCGCTTTCATCCGGTGAGCCGGTGCTTGCCTGCGGATCGCTCTACCTTGCCGGTGAGATCGAAAACCTCTACCCCAAGGCGGCAAAAGCCGTACTTCGCCGTGAATGTCTGCGGCGCAGAGACGCCATGCCCCCCGATGAGCGGGAGACGCTCAGCCGCCGCATTTCGGCTGCGATAGCGCAAAGTGGGGTATTTGAAAACGCAAAAACCGTGCTGTCCTACATGCCCCATGGCAGCGAAGCCGAGATAGATCTGCCGAAGGGCAAGCGCATCGCCTACCCCAAGGTCATGCCCGACGGCACGATGAAGGCGCTTGTTCCGCAGGATGAGACCGCCTTCACGGTCGGAGCCTACGGAATACATGAGCCTCTGACCGAACGCTCGACGGAGCTTGACCCAAAGGACATAGACCTTGTGATCTGCCCCTGCGTCGCTGTATCGGGGCAGCATCGTCTCGGCCACGGCAAGGGCTTTTACGATCGGTTTTTGCCGCAGTGCGAAAATGCGACGGTCGTCGCAGCGGCCTTTGAACTCCAGCGCATAAACGAGCTGCCGCAGGAGGCACACGATGCCGCTGTCGGCTTTGTCGCAACGGAAAACGGAATTTACTAATACACAGGAGGTATATTATGGTAATTATTTATGCATCCAACACCGGCTACACCAAGGAGTACGCAATGCTGCTTCGTGATAAGCTGGACATCTGCGCTTACAGCGTTGATGAGGTCCCCGCCGTCTACCTCGGCGATGACGCCATCTTCCTCGGCTGGCTGCTTGCCGGCAAGGTCGTCGGCTACGACAAGGCAAAGAAGCTTTGCAATGTGAAGGGCATCGTCGGAGTAGGCATGAGTGCGGAGTCGGACGATCAGGTTTCCTATGTGAGAGGTATGACCGATCCCCCCGCAAATGTTCCCCTGTTTTATGTTCAGGGCGGCTATGACTACAAGAAGCTTCACGGCATTTACAAGCTTATGATGAAGCTCAAGGGCAAGGAGATCATCGCCCGCTACGACGGTCTGAGCGAGGAGCAGAAGCTTTCCGACCCCACCTACCGCATGGTGACCGAGGGCTACAGCGTCGTCTCCGAGGACAGGCTTGCCGATGTAATCACCTGGGCAAAAAAGACCCTCATTTGAATCCGATAACGCAGCGACCGTCGGAAGTGAAGTCCACCTCCGACGGTCGTTTTTTGTTTGTGCAGGGTAAATGTTGAACGGCACGGTAGGGTAAGGCTTTCGCCTTATCCCGCCGTGCCGAATGCTTGAGCT
>CAZLSN010000026.1:0-14701 GCA_964562265.1 uncultured Oscillospiraceae bacterium | reverse complement strand
ATTCGCCCATTATGGCGACATATTCGCCTTCCTCTACGCCGAAATTCACATTTTTAAGAGCCTCGACCTTGGCACTGCCGAGACGGGTGGAATAGATCTTTTTAAGACCGTTAACTTCAAGTATCATGTTGCTTTCCTCCTTTGGATTTCGGCTTTATTATAGCGAAAAGGGGAATGAGCCTCCATCGAATGGACTTACATTTCCCCTTTGAAATCTAACATTTTTGTAAGAAAATCATTCGCTCACACGGTGCTGCTTTAGATCCAGGGACATGACAGTACCTTTGCCGACAACCGAGGAGGCGGAGATGGCGATGCCGAGGTTTGCGCATATCCTGCCGCAAAGGTAAAGACCTATTCCGCTTGCCTTCATGTCGCTTCTGCCGTTGCGGCCGGTGTAGCCCCGCTCGAATATCCTCGGCAGATCCTCGGGTGAGATACCTATGCCGCTGTCCTCGATGTTAAGGGTGTTCTCATCTGCAAGATACAGCCTTATGCCGCCGCTTTGAGTGTATTTGAGTGCGTTTGAAAGAAGCTGCTCTATGACGAAGCCAAGCCACTTTTCATCGGTGACAATACGCTTTTCCGTGGGCTCAAACGACAGCGAAAGCTTGCGATCGATAAATTCCGTAGAGAATCTGCGCAGTGAACGACGGAGTATATCGTCAAGCTCACAGTCGGAAAATACATAGTCGCTGCCGTCACCGTCCAGACGAAGATACACAAGCACCATATCGACATACTGTTCAATACGCATAAGGTCGGTGCCGAGTCTTCTTGCCGCTGCGGAATCCTCACCCTGAAGGCAAAGCCTCATCGATGCGATGGGCGTTTTTATCTGATGCACCCAGAGCGTGTAATACTCCTCCATATCGGAATAGCGCTGCGCCGCATTTTCGGACAGACTGCGGCATTCATTCCTGAGTGCAGTGATGAGCCTTTGATAGTCCGCATCGAAAACGGTCTCGGCTTCCGGAAGCTCACTTAGAAGCGCAGCCCCCGCATCGGCCATGCCGATCAGTGCCTTGTGCCTGACGCGAAATTTCAAAAAGCCGGAGATGAGCAGCAAAAGCCCGAAAACACCGCACAAAAGCAGGGGGTATAAAACCGCACTTATCGGCAGCTTATATAAATAAAATGAAAGGACAAGGATAAAAAACGAGACAAAATAGCAGACAAGGGCAGCCCGATACTGCTTTAAATATCCGAAAAACAGTTTCACCGCTCCGCCTCCTCGATGATGTAGCCCACGCCGAATCTGGTCGTTATGAATGAAACGAGTCCCGCTGCATCGAGCTTTTTACGCAGACGGTTCACATTCACCGTCAGGGTGTTGTCATCCACGAAGCAGTCGGTCTCCCAGAGCCGCTCCATGAGCTTTTCACGGCTGACGACCTTGCCCTTGTTTTCCATGAGACAAAGCAGTATGCGGTATTCGTTTTTGGTGAGATCGATACGCTCGGAATTGTAAACGAGAACATTTGCCGAGGTGTCGAGGGTCGCCCCCCTGTGCGAGAGAAAGCTCTGCGTCGGTGCAAGATCGTAGCTTCGGCGAAGCAGAGCCATGATCTTTGCTATCAGCACACTCAGATCAAAGGGCTTTGCGATAAAATCGTCCGCACCCATGTTCATTGCCATGATGATGTTCATGTTATCCGAGGCGGAGGATATGAAAATAACGGGAACATTGGAGCATTTGCGTATCTCCGAACACCAATGGTAGCCGTTAAAAAAGGGCAGGGAAATATCGAGCAGCACGATATGCGGCTCAAAGAGGTCAAAGTCACGCATGACATCGGCAAAGTCCTTTACCGCAAAGCATTCAAGCCCCCAGCTCTCCGCCTGCTTCTTTATCGCCTCGGCAATACCCTTGTCGTCCTCGACTATCATAAGCTTGTACATAACGGCACCTCCGATCTGTGCTTTTATTGTACAACACATAAGATAAAAAATCTACAAGTAAACTTAATATTGCGTAATCGCCAAAAAGTGCTATAATGATTCTATGTACACATTCCGAAAGGAGTCAATATTATGTGTGGTATTGTTGGTTATATAGGATCGGAGCAGGCTGCCCCGATACTCTTGGATGGTCTTGAAAGACTGGAATACAGAGGCTACGACTCCGCAGGTATTGCGGTGCTGTCGGGCGAAAACGAATTAAAGGTAAAAAAATCAAAAGGCCGCTTAAAGGTCTTGAGCGATATAATAAACGGCGGAAAAAGCGTCGAGGGCACCCTCGGTATAGGACACACCCGCTGGGCTACCCACGGTGAGCCGAACGATACCAATGCCCATCCCCATCTGAGCGGCGACGGAAAGATCGCCGTCGTCCACAACGGAATAATCGAAAATTATGTTGAGCTGCGGGACTTTCTGCGCTCCAAGGGCTATGAGTTTAAGTCCGAGACCGATACCGAGGTCGTCACCCAGCTCATATCCTATTACTACG
The DNA here is from genome assembly GCA_964562265.1 of uncultured Oscillospiraceae bacterium. GTDB lineage: Bacteria > Bacillota > Clostridia > Oscillospirales > Oscillospiraceae > F23-B02. The sequence goes on along the minus strand of CAZLSN010000026.1, from coordinate 12,249 downwards.
CCGAGAGCGAGAACTGCCTCGAAGCGGTGTACAGAGTCCTGCGCAGGCTTGAGGGCGCATATGCCCTCGGCATCCTCTGCGCCGATGAGCCGGAGCATTTTATTGCCGCAAGGAAGGATGCACCGCTGCTTATTGGCTACGCCGAGGGATGCAGCTTCATAGCCAGCGATGTCACGGCGATAATTAAGCACACGAGAGATGTGTCATATATGGAAGACGGCGAGGTCGCCGTCGTATCCGCAGACGGTGTTTGCTTCTTCGATGCAATGGAGCAGCCCATCGAGAAGGCACATCACACGATCGATTGGGATGTTTCCGCTGCGGAAAAGGGCGGCTATGCCCATTTCATGCTCAAGGAGATCATGGAGCAGCCCGAGGCGATACGAAAGACGGCGTTCTCCCGCATAAAGGACAATCGCATTTTCTTTGAGGACATGAACATCGATGCCGATTATATAAAGAGCGTCGAAAAAATATACATAGTCGCATGCGGCTCATCATATCATGTCGGTGTGGTCGGGAAGTATAATCTCGAACGCCTGCTCAGAAAGCCGGTGGAGGTCTGCCTTGCCTCGGAGTTCAGGTATTCAGATCCCTTAGTCAGCGAAAAAACGCTTGTCATCGTCATCAGCCAGTCCGGCGAAACGCTTGACACCATGGCGGCACTGCGTGAGGCAAAGGCACTCGGTGCGCATATCCTGTCCATTGTCAATGTCGTCGGCAGCTCCATAGCAAGAGAGTCCGATGATGTACTGTACACATGGGCGGGACCCGAGATAGCGGTCGCCACCACCAAGGCATACAGCACCCAGCTTGTGCTGCTCAATATGCTGGGCATCTTCTTCGGCGATGTTCTCGGCACCGTTTCCGCTGCCGAGTATGAAGCCATGATAAACGAGCTTTTGATGCTCCCCGCCAAGATGGAGCAGCTTCTCGAAAGCACCGAGGATATAAAGCACTATGCCTCGAACTACTTTAATCACGACTCCGTGTTCTTCATCGGCAGAAATCTCGACTATGCTATGGGACTGGAAGGCTCCTTGAAGCTCAAGGAGATAAGCTACATTCACTCCGAGGCTTACGCATCGGGTGAGCTCAAGCACGGCACCATATCACTCATCGAGGAGGGAACCTTAGTCATCGCCCTCGGCACCTATGCGGCACTTTTCGACAAGGCAATGAGCAATGTCGTCGAGGTGCAGGCAAGGGGAGCCGATGTTCTGGCCCTGACGACGGACAGTCACGCCGATGAGATGAAGAAAACGGTGGCAAATGTGATTTCCGTGCCTAACACACATACGATATTCCAGCCCTCACTGGGCGTTGTGCCGCTCCAGCTCTTTGCGTATTATGTGGCACTGCTCAGAGGCTGCGATATAGACAAACCCAGAAACCTCGCAAAATCCGTAACGGTCGAATGATAAGGATGGGTAGCATCACCCGAATATGGGGGACTGCGCTCCCGACTGAGGTGAAAGGTATTATTGAAGCTTCGGGCGATCATTGCGTGCGTGGTCTTAAAGACCACGCACGGAATTTTACGACTGATGAAGAAGGGAGCAACGGCACTGCCCGGTTCCCTCGCACTTGAGATATGCCCGGACATTTTGAGCATTGCCGCAAAGGATGTGAACATCATAGCGGTCACGGGAACAAACGGCAAGACGACCTCCTGCCGTATGCTGTGCAAAATGCTCGAAAACGACGGCAACTCCGTCTTGTGCGACAAGAGCGGAGCCAATTTGAGACACGGCATAACCGGTGCCTTCGTGATGGAGCTTTCCCTGAACGGAAAGCCGAAAAAGCGATACGCCGTCGTCGAATGTGACGAAGCTGCCGCAAGGACGGTGCTTCCGGAGCTGCGCCCGAAGGTGCTTTTGCTGACGAATCTTTTTAAAGACCAGGAGGATCGCTACGGCAGCGTAATGACGCCCTTTGAAGCGATATGCGACGGACTTGAAGGCAGTCCGGATACCCGTATCTGCGCAAACGGGGATTCTCCGTTTGCGGCAGTGCTTAAAGAAAGATTCGGAAGCCGATGCCGCTTTTACGGAATGAGCTTCGGCAGCGGCAAAGCTCCGGACAGCGGCGAGAGCGGGAGCTGTCTTGTGTGCGGCGGTGAGTGCCGGTATAAATATGTGACATACGCAAACCTCGGCGACTATTGCTGCAAAAGCTGCGGCAGAGCAAGACCGGAGCTTTACGCATCAGCTTCCGAATACTTCGACGGCGCAGGCATGAAAATGCGTATCGGAGACGAAAAATTTTGGGTAAAGCCCGCCCTTCCCGGACTTCACAATGCATATAATGCGCTTGGAGCGATAACGGCTGCGACGATGGCAGGGATCTCGATCCGATCCGCAACAGCCGGAGCGGAGGATTTTGAAACGGGCTTCGGCAGAATGGAAAGCCTTCCGCTTGGACAAAGCGGTGCGGAGATGATACTTGTCAAAAACGCCTCGGCAATGAACAGAACGCTTGCCTATTTAAAAAGCCTCGACTGCAAAAAGACCCTTGTTTTCATGCAAAATACAAACGCCGGAGACGGAAAGGACATAAGCTGGCTTAAAGATGCCGAATTTGAGGACATATCCCGAAACCTCTCGGCGGAAAGAATAATAGTATCGGGGCAGGCAAGGGATGAGCTTTCACGCTGTTTCGATGCCGTAGGACAAAGCTGCGAAACGGCAAACGGAGCAAATGAGCTTATAGCCATGCTCGAAAACGAAAAACGCAGGATATTTCTTCTGCCGAGCTACACTGCGATGATGGAACTGCGCCATGCGATAGTGAAGCGAAACGGCGGATATGAATTTTGGGAATAAGAACAATAAATATAAAGAGAGGTCATACACATGATAAGATTTTTTAACGGAAAGATCCTGAGCAACTTTGAAAACGAAACCGCCGTTCGTAATGCGGAAGTTTGGGTGGACGGCGGCAGAATTTGCATGGTCGGAAAGCCGATAGGCGAGCTTCCCCCGTTTGAGCGGGAGATCGACCTTGACGGCGACATCGTTCTTCCCGGCTTTAAGAATGCGCACACTCATTCGTGTATGACCTTTTTGCGCTCTTTTGCGGATGACCTCCCGCTGGACAAGTGGCTGAGTGAGCAGGTATGGCCTAACGAGGCAAAGCTTTCGGATGACGCAGCCTATGTCATGGCGAAGCTTGCCATCATGGAATACCTCGGCAGCGGCATAACCTCAAGCTTCGATATGTACATGCATAACGACAGCTATATCAAAGCAAATATCGACAGCGGCTTCCGCACCGTTTTGTGCGGCGATATGAACGACTTCGACAAGGACTACCGTGACCTTGAGGGCAAGTTTCTGCGCTATAACGGAAAGCATGAACTTATATCCTACCGTCTCGGCTTTCATGCGGAGTACACCACCTGCCGTGAGAGACTGGAATTTGTCGCCTCTCTTGCGGAGAAGTATAAGGCACCCGTGTTCACCCACCTTTCAGAGACCAAGTCGGAGGTCGAGGGCTGCTATGAGCGCAACGGCAAAAGCCCCCTGAGATACCTTTCCGACCTCGGCATATTCAATTACGGCGGCGGCGGCTTCCACTGCGTTTGGCTCAGTCGGGACGATATGGAGCTGTTTAAAGCCAAGGGACTCTATGCCGTGTTGAATCCCGCCTCGAATTTGAAGCTTGCAAGCGGCATCGCTCCCGCAGCAGAATATATTCGCCGCGGCATACCCATAGCCATCGGCACCGACGGTGCGGGCAGCAACAATGCGCTGGACATGTTCCGTGAGATGTACCTTGCAGCCGTCCTCGGCAAATACGCCGAAAATGATGCCTCCGCAGTGCCGGCACTTAAGATCCTCGAAGCGGCGGTAAAGGGCGGAGCCCATGCCATGGGACTGTACGACTGCGATGAGATAGCCGTCGGCAAGAAGGCGGATCTCACGGTCATAAACATGCACAAGCCCAACATGAGGCCGCTTAACAATATTGCCAAAAACATCGTGTATTCCGGTTCCAAGGACAATATCCGCCTCACCATGGTAAACGGCAGGATACTCTACGAAAACGGTGAATATTTCATCGGTGATGAGCCGGAACGCATTTACGCCGAGGCGGAAAAAATCATGGAAGTGATCCGCAGATGAAAAGGATAGATCTGCATACGCATACAAATATATCCGATGGCTCCGAGACCCCCGAAAGCACCGTTAAGATCGCACGGGATGCGGGACTATCGGCAATTGCGATAACCGATCACGATACCGCAACCGGAGTTAAAAGGGCGCAGACGGCAGGAAAAGACAACGGCGTTGAGGTCATAGGCGGCATTGAACTCGGCTGCGGCTGGCACGGCAGGGAGGTCCATATGCTGGGCTACGGCATAGACCCCGATAACGCAGGACTTAAGGGTGTACTCGACGGCATAGTTTCCGACCGCCATGACAGAAATATGAAGATGGCAAAGCTCCTTTCCGACGATGGGATAAAAGTCGATCTGGCGGAGCTTGAGGAAAAGCACAGGGGCTCCGTCATCGGCAGACCGCATTTTGCACTGTGCCTTGTCGAAGCCGGGCTTGCCGACAGCGTGAAGGATGCATTTTCGCGCTACCTCGATCCCGGCAGAAAATACTATGTACGCCGCCACTTTTTAAGTCTCGAGGAGGCGGCAGCACTGATCCAAAACGCAGGCGGCAAGGCGGTCATAGCACATCCCCTGCAGTATAAGCTCACCGACGAGGGCATGACGGAACTCATGGAAAGGTCGGTCTCGGCAGGAGTGAGGGGGCTTGAATGCCGCTATTCCGGCTATGACGAGAGTACGGTAAACGGACTTCTTTCCCTTGCGCAGCGCTACGGCTTGCAGCCCACCGGCGGCAGTGATTGGCACGGCAGCCATAAGCCGCACATCAAAATGGGCAGCGGCGAAAACGGCGAACTCTCGGTTCCTTACGAATACCTCGAAAACCTGATGCGATAAAGCAGAGAGAATAAGGTCAGCCTCACATTGCCAATAGCTATTGGCAATGTACTTGCCTCTCCCTATGGGAGAGCTGTCACCGAAGGTGACTGAGAGGGCAAAACCGGCAGTATTCGGATATTAAGAGCATGATGATAAAAAACAAAAACCCGATGCGAAAGCATCGGGTTTTAAATGTTCAGATCAGGGGATGTCCTCATTAACCATCTCGGGCGGGACTTCCAAAAGTGCGGGATTCTGAATGAAGCGGTTTATGAGCTTAAACACGCTTGCGTAATAGTGACCGTCAACAATGCGCTCATCCATGACGAATTTACCGTCGATATACTTGCGCTCAACGGGGGCACCGTGGCGATCCAGCTCATGTACATGACGCTTTGCGCCGAAGGAGATGAACACGGGCAGAGTGCCGAAGTTGTAGATATGATGATAAATGGGTCCAATGCCGAGGGAGCCGAGGTCGGTTATTATCATCGAACCGTGGAAGGGGCTCAGGTCGAGCAGGGTCTTGGGCAGAAGACCGAAATAGTCACCGACTCTCAAAGCACCGATGGCAAAACGGATGATGGGGCGAGGGAGCTTTGCAAAGATGTTCGCAAAGTCCTCGGTTGAGTTTGCTTCGCCGGAGGCTTTGACTTCACCGATGGCGGCATTCATCTTGTGATAAACATCGTAGATGGTGTCACTCGGATCAAAGGCGACCTTTATCGTGGTCTCCGCGCCGTCAACTGTGAGGGTGCGCTTTACCGCCATGACTATCTCGACCTGATCGTGAACATAAATGTGACGACCGGCAATAAAGCGGTTGAGAGCGGGAAGATACGCGATCGCTCTGACATAGGATGCGATGAAAAGATGGAGCATGCCCATGCCCTTGAAGCCTGCGATACGCTGCTGACGGAACCACCTGTCGGCATTCGAGATCTCGAAGGTCTGCTCATAGTGATTGAGGGCATCGTTGCGTGTGGGCATTATGTATGGTATGAAATTAGAAAAGCCGGAAAGGGTACGGATGCGCCTGCCGTCGGCACGGTCACCCAAACGCTTCTTGTAATTTGAGGACATATCGTACCTCCTTGGAATTAGTTTAAGAATTTGAAATGTCAATGACATTATAATAGCAAATGCTTACTTTGGCAAGAAAATAAATATAAAATTACAATTTAATTTTATGCGCAAATAAGCTTAACGAAATCTTAACACATGTTAAGAAAAAGATTATTCAGCGTTATCAAGGGAAAAATCGAGTAGTAAAATTGCATGATTTTTTGTAATCCGCTTGCGCATAATTTGTCAAGTTGGAGAACTAAAAAAGCCTTGAATATCAATGTATTATTTGCTATTATTGCAATGTAAAAGAGCAATTTTTTTGTGACAAATAACCAACAAACTCAAGATTTTCAAGAGGGGGTGTGCAGATGTCATTTGAATCTATTGGCAGCATAAAGGCTGCCGAGGACAAGGCAAAAAAGATACTTGCCGAAGCGCAGGCACAGGCAAAGCAGATGCTTGCCGATACCGAGGCCAAGGGAGAGAAGGATCTTCTTGAGGCCGAGGATAAGGCTCGCAGGGAGCTTGCCGAGCTGAAGCTGAGAACGGAGGCACTGGCGGACGACGCAGCGGGGGAGACTTCCTCTGCGGCGGAGACGAAGAAGGCGGTGCTGAAGGCGAAAGCGGACAGCCGCATGGATAAAGCGGCGGCACTTATCGTTGAAAGGATCGTGAATGCCTGATGGCCATTGTAGAAATGAAAAAGCTCCGGCTTATGGTGGTCAGGGAGCAAAAGGAAGAGCTTTTGAATGCTCTCCAGCTTCTCGGATGCGTCCAGATAGATGACGGAGCGGAGCTCCTTCGCATGGAGGACTATGCACCTTACCTCAAAGAGGAAGGCAGTCTTTCGTCGGAGTACCGCAGTGCCGTATCTCAGATAGCAGCCGCGCTGAAGCTCCTTGATAAGCATGCACCCGTAAAGTCGAAGCTCCTCTCGGCAAGACCCGTTGTCAGCGAGGCGGACTTCTTTGATGAGAAGAGCCTCAACGATGAGCTTGCCGCTGCCGAAAAGCTTTCGGAGCTTGATATGAAGCTTCGTGCGATAATGGCGGAGGAGAGCAGACTAAGAGGACTTCACGCACAGCTTACGCCGTGGAGAACTCTGGATATGCCTCTCGAGATGAGCGGGACCGCAAGAACGGATATTTATATGGGCATGCTTCCCTCATCCGCCGATGGGAGCGAGATAAGCAAAGGACTTGCTCAAAGCGCACCCGAGTGTGAGCTTTTCGAGGTCTCCACGGACGACGATCAGCGTTATGTATGCGTCGTCTGCCTCAGGGAGGAAAAGGAGGAAGCACTCGAGGAGCTGCGCAAATCGGGCTTTACCTTAAGCAGCATAGCGGGACTCACCGGAACACCCGCTCAGAACATGGCGGCGATCGAAAACGAGATCGACGGCTGCCGCAAGCAGAAGGCGGATACCGAGGCAGAGATCTGCTCTTATGCACCGCACAGGGATGCATTCAAACTTTGTGTGGATCGCATGAATGTCAAGATAGCCAAGGCGGAAGCCGAAGCAAGGCTTGTCGGAACGGATTGCGTACTGTGCATGACGGGCTGGATGGAGGCTCCTTTGGAGGACGCTTTGACCGAATGCCTGTCGAAGTTTGACTGCGCATGGGAGTTTGAAGTCCCCGAAAAGGACGAGTACCCCGAGGTTCCGGTAAAGCTTAAAAACAACAAATTCACCGAACCGCTGAACATGGTCACAAATATGTACAGCCTTCCGCAGTACGGTTCGGTTGACCCCAATCCCCTTATGGCGGGCTTCTTTATTCTGTTCTACGGAATAATGATGGCGGACATGGGCTACGGCCTCCTGATGATGATAGCGGCACTTGTCGTTATAAAGTGCATGAAGCCCAAGGGCGGCATGAAGTATTTCAGCCACCTGCTTTTCGAGGGCGGTGTATCCACTTTCGTCATGGGCATACTCACGGGCGGCTTCTTCGGCAACGCCGTTCCCACGCTGGTTGAGATATTCGGAGGCGACCCCGGTACTCTGGGCATACTGAGCGACCCCTTCATCGATCCGCTGACCGATACGACGGCGGTGCTTGTCGGTGCAATGGCACTCGGCTTTGTCCACCTGATGACCGGTCTCGTCGTGAACTGGAAGCTCAAGGCAAAGGACGGCCACTTCATGGACGGCGTCTGGGACGAGGGTACATGGATGGTCATATTTGCGGGTCTGGCACTCTTTGTGCTTGACATCGGCAATATCGCAGGCTGGCCCGTCGTACTCATCATCGGCTGCCTTATGCTGTTCTACGGCTCCGGCAGAGAGGCGAAGGGTATAGGCAAGATAACGGCGGTGTTCGGTGCGATATATAACGGACTCACCGGATGGTTCGGCGACATTTTGTCCTACTCCCGACTCATGGCACTTATGCTTGCCGGCTCCGTTATCGGTCAGGTGTTCAACACTCTGGCGGCAATGCCCTCTCAGGGCGGTGTTTCCGTGTTCTCGATACTTGCATTCCTGCTGATATTCATCATAGGACATGCATTGAACTTCGGTCTTAATCTTCTGGGCTGCTTCGTCCATGACCTGAGACTTCAGTGCCTTGAGTTCTTCGGCAAGTTCTATCAGGACGGCGGCAAGCCCTTCAAGCCCCTTGATGTAAGCACAAAGTATGTCGATGTGGAAAATCACCTCGGCTGATAAACAAGAATAAAAATAACAGATAATTATTTAGGAGGAAATTATAATGGGAGCATTTATTGAATCTATAGGCGGCCTCGCAATAGGTCTTCTCGGTGCAGCACTCGCAGCAGTTTTGGCATGTATCGGTTCCGCAAAGGGCACAGGCATCGCAGGTGAAGCCGGTGCGGGTCTCGTTTCCGAAGATCCTTCCAAGTTCGGTAAGGCAATGATCATGCAGGTCATCCCCGGCACTCAGGGCCTTTACGGCTTCGTTATCTGGTTCCTCGCACAGAATCAGATCCTCAGCGTCGGTGCTGAAATGACCATTGCACAGGGCTGCCAGTACTTCGCAGCATGTATGCCCATCGCTCTCGGCGGCTGGATCTCCGCTATCGCACAGGGCAAGGTCGCAGCGGCATCCATCAACATCCTCGCAAAGAAGCCCGACGACTGGTCCAAGGGCATGATCTTCTGCATCACCGTCGAGTTCTACGCGATCCTCTGCCTGCTGGCATCCTTCCTCATGCTCAACGGTCTTAACTGATCGTCATCTAAAGATTTAAAAGGACTGATCCTATGAACGGTATTGACAGAATCACCGAGCGCATCGAAGCCGACGCAAGAGAGCAGGCAAAGGCAGTCATAGCCGAGGCCGAACTCAAGTGTGCCGAGATACGCAAGGAAAACGAAAAAAAGGCTCAGGAGCATTATTTGGAGCTCATCCGCAGCGGGACCAAGGAATGTGAAAGCATGGCAAACCGCCGCAAGAGCGCAGCGGAGATGGACGGCAAAAAGAGCGTCCTCTCGACTAAGCAGGACTGCGTTGCCAAAGCCTTCGAGACGGCAAAGGATCGTCTTGCCAATATGCCGGAGGAAAGCTACATAGGCTTCTTGGCAAAGCTCGTATCCGATGCTGCGGTGACAGGCTCCGAGGAGCTTGTCCTCAGCGCAAAGGACAGAGAGAAGCTCGGCACCGCAGTGCTTAAAAAAGCAGGCGATGCACTCGCTGCCAAGGGTCTCAATGCGGCACTGACGCTTTCCGACGACACCCGTGAGATGGTCGGCGGCATAGTCCTTCGCCGTGACGGCATCGAGATCAATTGCAGCATTGATGCACTGGTCGATATGCAGCGGGGCATCCTGACGGCCGATGTTGCCGCAGCCCTCTTTGAATAAGGGCAACATCCCGGAAAGGTAGGAAAAGAATTGTCAAACAATAAGTGTGTCAGGGAAAAATACCTGTTTTTATCCGCTTTTCTGAGGGCAAAGGAAGCAAAAATGCTCAACGGCGAGAAAGCAGAACGCCTCTTGGGAGCGCAGAGCTTTGACGAAGCTGCAAAGATGCTTGTCGAATGCGGCTATGAGGATTTCACCGGAATGAGCGCATCACAGCTCGATGCGGCACTTTCCCGCCGCAGAGATGAGATATTCGCAGACCTTGAGCATATGTCTCCGGACAGGGAGCCGGTGGAGTTTTTCAGAATCAAGTACGATTATCATAACGCTAAGACCCTCATAAAGGCCGAGGCGATGAATCTCACGAGGACGGATCTGTTTTCCGGCAGCGGCAGAATAAGTGCCGCAAAGCTTGAGGAATGTCTCCATGAGGACAGCTTTTCCGATTGTCCGCCCATTTTGGGCAAGGCACTCAGCGAGGCAAAGTCCGTGCTTATGCGCACCGAAAATCCCCAGCTTGCCGACTTTTTGCTGGACAAGGCATATTTTGCTGAGCTGCTCGAAACCGCGGATTCGCTGGGAAGCGACTATCTCAAGGGCTATGCCCGTATCCTGATCGATGCGGCAAACCTCAGAAGTGCGGTTCGCACCATGCGAATGAACAAGGATGCGGACTTCCTCTCCAAGGCACTCGTAGCGGGCGGAGAGATCTCCTGTGACCGTATCCTCGCCGCATACGGCAGTGCCGAGTCACTTGCGGCTCTGTACATTGCGATGCCGCTTTCCGATGCCGCCGCATTGGCCGCTTCGGCAGCCGAAGGCGGAAGACTTACGGATTTTGAGCTTGCCGCCGATAATGCGGTCACCGCATATCTCAAGAAGGCAAAGCTCGTATCCTTCGGTGAAGCACCGGTTGCGGCGTATCTTGCCGCAGTGGAAAGTGAGCTTACCGCCGTGAGAATGATACTCGCCGGTATGCTCTCCGGTGTAAGAGCCGACATCATCCGTGAAAGGCTGCGTGAATTATATGCTTAAAATTGCGGTAATCGGCGGAAGGGAAACGGTCATGGGCTTCACCGCTCTCGGACTGTCGGCCTTCCCGGTATCGGATCCCACCGAGGCAAAGCAGATCTTCCGCTCTCTTACGAGGGACAGCGAGGACTATGCGATAATCTACGTCGAAGAAAATCTTGCCGAGGCACTCGGTGCGGAGATCGACAAATATAAGGACAGCCCGTCTCCTGCGATCATTCTGATCCCGGGCAGAGAGGGCTCAATGGGCTTGGGACTTTCCGCTCTTAACGCTGCCGTTGAGCGTGCGGTAGGTACCAACATTCTCGAAAATAATTAAGAAAGTCAGGTATTTATATGAGCGGAACCATAACTAAAGTTTCCGGCCCGCTTGTGGTCGCAAAGGGACTTGCCGATGCAAATGTCTCCGATGTCGTCAGAGTCGGTTCTCAGCGTCTTATCGGTGAGATCCTGAACATGACGGGCGACAGCGCATCGATACAGGTCTATGAGGAGACCTCCGGTCTCGGACCCGGTGCAGTAGTCGAGACCACCGGTATGCCGATGTCCGTCGAACTCGGACCCGGTATGCTGGAGAATATTTACGACGGCATCCAGCGTCCTCTGCCCGAGATCAGAGAGATAGCCGGCTCCACCATCACCAGAGGCACCGATGTTCCCGCACTGAACCGTGAGAAGAAGTGGGACTTCGTCCCCACCGCAGCGGTCGGCGATAAGCTCATCGGCGGCGACATCATCGGCACCGTACAGGAGACCACGGCAATAAGCCATAAGATCATGGTACCTCCTCAGCTCTCCGGCCGTCTGGTTTCCATCACCGGCGGAAGCTTCACCGTAACGGACTGCGTTGCGGTACTCGAGGACGATAAAGGCGTAAAGCATGAGCTGACCCTCATGCAGAAGTGGCCCGTCAGAATCAACAGACCCTACTCTGGCAAATATATGCCCGCCCGCCCCATGAACTCCGGACAGCGTATCATTGACACTCTGTTCCCCATCGCCAAGGGCGGCACCGCCGCTGTCCCCGGCCCCTTCGGCTCCGGTAAGACAGTCGTTCAGCATCAGCTTGCAAAGTGGTCCGATGTTGACATCGTCGTTTACATAGGCTGCGGCGAACGCGGCAATGAGATGACCGATGTTCTTATGGAGTTCCCCGAACTCACTGACCCCAGAAACGGCGAACCCCTCATGAAGAGGACGGTTCTTATAGCAAACACCTCCGATATGCCCGTTGCGGCTCGTGAGGCATCCATTTACACCGGCATCACCATCGCCGAGTACTTCCGTGACATGGGCTACGATGTAGCGGTTCTGGCAGACTCCACATCCCGCTGGGCAGAGGCTCTGCGTGAGATGTCCGGCCGTCTGGAGGAGATGCCCG
>CAZLSN010000025.1:0-15186 GCA_964562265.1 uncultured Oscillospiraceae bacterium | reverse complement strand
GCGGTTATATCCGCTTAAAAACGGGTTTGGATGCTCTCCTCAGCTTAAGCTGAGGGGAGCCGAACCCGATTTTTGATTTGCAAGAATAATCTACTGTCGGTACCAAAATATACTGCCATTCCACTGTAGAGAGCAAGTCTCAGACCCCTCCGCCTGCTGTGCAGTTGGATTTGTAAAATGTTGAAAAGACAGAACGCAGTGCGGATTTGTCTTTTTCATACTGCATATTATCGCAGTGCAGGTTTTGCGGCGGAGTCATGACTCCGCCCTACAAGGTGCCGACGCTTCTAATAACTGCTCTGCGACGATTCGGAATGTCGGAACTAAACCCCCATCGTAGACGACGGACCTCCGTCCCTGTCTGTTGCTGTGATCAAAAATAGCCGGAGACGCCGTCGGGAGCTTTGGGGCTGTCGTTATCTTTTTCACTTGAGCGGTGATCGTGACCGGTCTCGACCGGACTTTGACCCCGCTCCTTTTTTCTTTTCTTCTTCATTTTGCACCTCGTATTTAAATCACGCAAAGTATCAGCCCGTAGACGACGGATGCCCCGACGCCGTAGACGATGACGGGGCCGGATATGACGAACATCTTTGCGGCGGTACCCGTTATGAAGCCCTCGGTCTTGAATTCGAGAGCCGGAGCGACGACGGAATTCGCAAAGCCGGTTATCGGCACAAGGCTGCCCCCGCCCGCAAACGCCGCAATGCGGTCGTACACACCGAGGCCCGTGAGCACAGCACCCAGAAATATCAGCGTCACGGAGCAAAGTGACGCCGCACTGTCCTTATCCAGCCCCGCACTCACATAAAGCTCGGATATGAGCTGCCCTATGCAGCAGATGATGCCGCCGACCAAAAACGCCTTCAGCACATCGGGCAGAAGCGGCGACCGCTGCATATGCCGTTCGGAATATTCCCTGTATTCGTCGTTTGTCATCTTGTCCCCTCCGAAAAAGTAAAACGGATACCGAGTCTTCGGTATCCGTTATTGTTTGCGTATATTCGGTTTTTATTCTCAGTCGCGGCGGCTTCCGCCGATAAGCACGATAAAGCGCAGAAGCTGCATAAGCGTCACGGCAAGTGAGGCTACATATGTCAGTGCCGCTGCGGAAAGCACCTTCTTTGCTCCGTCGTATTCATCGCCGACAAGGAGATTGGTTTCCTTAATGCACCCTAAGGCTCTGCTGCTGGCATTGAACTCCGTGGGCAGGGTCACGAGCTGGAACAAAAGGCTCAGTCCGAAGCAGCCGACACCGGCGTATGCGATATAAACGAAAATATCACCCAGCGACGCAAGCAAAAGACCGATGATTATAAGCGGCACGGATATTTTCGCACCGAAGTTGGTTATCGGAACTATCGCCGTTCTGATCCTTATCGGAGTGTATCCGGTAGCGTGCTGTATTGCGTGTCCCGCTTCGTGGCAGGCAACGCCCACTGCCGCTGTCGAGGTCGAACCGCAGACGCTCTCGGACAGGCGGATCACCTCGGCTTCGGGGTCGTAATGATCCGTAAGCTCACCCGCTGTGAGTTCGATCCTTACATTTTGCAGGCCGCTGCGGTCAAGGATGTACCGTGCTGCGGCTTCGGCTGTCATACCTCTGCGGTTAAACTGCCGAGAGTATTTTTTATATGTGCTGTTTACATGCGACGATGCCCACATCGCAAACAGCATCGCAGGCAAAACAAGGATTATATACGTCCAGTCAATGCCGTAATAGCCCATATGTGTCCCTCCCCGGTGTTAGTCGAGCTTCAGATTATCTATGCCGTTTTTGGCGAACTCTTCCATATATTCGTCGATGCGGGCGGCAAGCTCATCGGTCTGCGCACCCTCGCAGTTCAGGTCACGCCTTGCAAGTTCCTCGGCAAGAATGTCGAAAAACACGGCGTCCTCATAGTCGGCTATCGCCTCATGTATGCCGCCGTCCTCATACGCCCTTGATGGGTATATGTGACCGTTCCAGCTCTGCACCAGCGTCTTCATCCCGTGCTTGGGACAAAGCGAAAAGAGCTTCTCCTGAACGATGTCGTAATCCTCAAACCTGTCATGCTCATTGCGGGTGGAATTCAGTATCCAATTGCCGATATAAACAAGGTCAAGCAGCCTGCGAAATTCTATTTCGCCGAGTTCAATATTCACGACCTCACCGCCTTTTTGCATTATACGCTCATTATAGCACATTGTCTGTCCATATTCTACTCAAATTTACTCTTGTAATTCCGAAAGATTTATCATATTATTAATTAGTTACAGTAAAATGCAGGAGAATGTCCTATGGATAACAGACCCATCGGCGTATTTGATTCCGGTCTCGGCGGTCTGACGGCGGTTCGTGTGCTGCGTCAGCTTATGCCGAATGAAAACATCGTCTACTTCGGCGATACCGGACGCATGCCCTACGGCGGCAGAAGCGCATTTCAGATACGGCAGATCGCACAGCAGAATATAGATTACATATGCGGCTTCGGCGTCAAGGCGATACTTGCCGCCTGCGGCACCATCTCCAGCAATGCGGACGATATTCTGCGTGCCGCACCGGTGAATGCAGTGGGAGTGCTGCTCCCCGGAGTGAGGGAGCTTGCCGCCACGGGTAAGAAGCGGCTGGGCATAATCGCCACCGAAACGAGCATTAAAAGCGGCGCATTTCAAAAGGCACTCGGCGATGCCGCTCCCGATGCCGAGATAATGTCCGTCGCCTGTCCGGACTTTGTTCCCATGATCGAAAGCGGGCACTATCTTCCCTCCGACCCCACGGTGTCGGAGACGGTGAGGTCATCCTTGAAGGCACTGTCCGATTTTAGAGTCGAGGCTCTGCTTCTCGGCTGCACGCATTACGGTCTCATCGAGGAAGCGATAAAAGCTTATCTTCCCGAGACCGAGATCGTTGCGGCATCCGCTGCGGCGGCAAGGGAGCTTTGCGCATACATAAAGCAAAAGGACGCCTGCGGAGCCGGCGGCACCGAAGCCTACCGCACCAGCGGCAGCACAGGGGATTTTGAAGCTCTTGCACCGACGATGCTGGGCTATGGGCTCAAAAGCAGGGTCGAGTTCATCCAGCCCTTTGCCCTGAAGGAGGAAGCATGAAAGCGAGAATAAACATAGAAACGACTCAGGACCTCGGCAGGAGCAACGACAAGATAAGCCTTATGACCGAGGGCATGTACTCCCGTCAGGGTGATGCGTGGGTCGTGCGGTACATCGAAAACGAGGCAAGCGGCATGGCGGGTACCATGACGAGGATCGAGGTATACGACGATCGTGTGGTAGTCGATCGCAAGGGACCGCTCACGGCACGACTTGAGTTTTGCCCCGGCGGATCGAATCGCTTCCCCTACCATACCGAATACGGCATGTCCCTGCTTGGGATACATACGAGAAGCTTCACATCGAAGCTTGATGAGGACGGCGGCAGCCTGTCCATCCGTTACATGATAGATATTGACAGCGCAGTGTCGGGCGAAAACCGCCTTGATATGACTGTCGGAAAGATTTGAGGTCAGTTACCATGAATATGATACAGTGTGCAAAGCAGCAGATCGAAGAGCTTGTTTTAAAGGCCTGCGCAAAGGCAGCCGAAAACGGTGAGCTGCCCGAGGGCGTTGCCCTTCTCGGCGGCGTCGAGATCCCCAAGGACACCGCAAACGGCGACTATGCCGCAAACTTCGCCCTTGCAAATGCAAAGGCAATGCGTATGCCTCCCCGAAAGGCAGCGGAGGCGATAGTCAAAAACCTCGACCTTTCCGATTCGTGGTTTGACTCTGTGGATATAGCCGGCCCCGGCTTTATGAATTTCCGCCTCGGTGATCGCTGGTACGGCGATGTCATCCGCACGATCGCAAGTGAGGGCGGCGACTACGGCAGATGCGACGAGGGCAAGGGCAAAAAGGTCATGGTCGAGTTCGTATCCGCAAACCCCACCGGCCCCATGCACATGGGCAATGCCAGAGGCGGCGTTTTGGGCGATGCCCTCGCCTCCGTTCTGGATCGTGCCGGCTACGAGGTCTATCGTGAGTTCTATGTCAACGATGCCGGCAATCAGATCGAGAAGTTTGCCGTCAGCATCGAGGCTCGCTGCATGCAGATCCTCCACGGCGAGGATGCCGTCGAGTTCCCCGAGGACGGCTATCACGGCGATGATATTCGTGAGCTTGCACGGCTGTTCTGCGAAAAGCACGGCGACTCCTGGGAGGCAAAAAGCGTCGAGGAACGCCATGCGATGATGGCTGCCTTCGGACTTGAGCACAACCTCCCCAAGATGAAGTCCGACCTCGAAAGATACGGCATACACTACGACAACTGGTTCTTTGAGTCCTCTCTTCACGAGAGCGGCTATGTCGCAGATTCCGTCCGCATGCTCTCCGATGCGGGCTACACATACGAAAAGGACGGCGCACTGTGGCTCAACACCTCCCGCATCCTCGGGGACAAGCTCCGTGCAGCGGGAAAGTCCGAGGAGGACATTGAGAAGCTTGAGCTTAAAGACGATGTCCTTCGCCGCCAAAACGGCTTTTATACCTACTTTGCCGCCGACATCGCCTACCATCGCAACAAGTTTGCCGAGAGAGGCTTTGACAAGGTGATAAATGTCTGGGGCGCAGACCACCACGGTCATGTCGCAAGACTTAAGGGTGCGATGGATGCTCTGGGGCTTGACGGTGAGCACAGACTCGACATCGTGCTGATGCAGCTTGTTAAGCTCATGCGTGACGGTCAGGTCGTCCGCATGTCCAAGCGCACCGGCAAGGCGATCTCGCTTTCCGATCTTTTAGACGAGGTTCCGGTAGATGCCGCAAGATACTTCTTCAACTCCCGTCCCGAGTCCCCCGTTGAGTTTGATCTCGACCTCGCCGTAAGGCAGGACAGCGAAAACCCCGTATACTATGTTCAGTACGCCCATGCCAGAATATGCTCCCTCATCTCCGCAATAGGAGCCGCGGTCCCCGATGTGAATGCAGCCGATCTTTCCCTGCTTGAGACCCCGCAGGAAAAGGAACTCATAAAGCAGCTTGCGGCACTTCCCGAGGAGATACGCCTTGCCGCAAGGGACTACGATCCCAGCCGCATAAACAAGTATGTAACGGAACTTGCGGCACGCTTCCACCGCTTCTACACCGTGTGCAGGATAAAGGATGCGGAGCCGGAGCTTCAGTCGGCACGGCTTCTGCTCTCCGACACGGTACGCCGTGTGATCGCACTCTCCCTCTCGGTCATTGGCGTCTCCGCCCCCGAAAGAATGTAATAAAAACCGCAAAGCAGACGATGCACCCCTTCCGGAGCATCGTCTGCTTTTTCATTTGATTTCGCAGATTGTATTTAACCCTCTCAGTCGTCGGCAGCTCCCACATAGGGGGAGCCAAGCTTCATAGCCTTTCTAATTGGCATTTCCGCAAATCTGACTGCACAGCAGGCGGCGGAGTCTGAGACTTGCGCCCTACGAGGTATGGCGCATTTTAATATCTGCGCTGCGACGGCTGAGAATGTCGGAGCTAAAGACCTCATCGTAGGGGACGGGTCTCCCGTCCCGTGTGCCGGCTGCTCAAAACGGCCATGAGGGAAGCCATTTCAAAAGTGCGCTTGCGGTATCGGCATCGATCAGCTTGCCCGACAAAGCGGGGTAAAACAGGACAAACATGGCGCAGCAGGCAGCAGCGGCACCGTAGACCCTCGCCCGCCAATGCCGTGACTGCGTTTGCATGAGCGACATCACGCGGCATATCGCAAGCACCAAAAACACCGATGAGGGGAAGTAGTGGTACTCAAAGGTCGTGCGGGTGATGAACATCCACGGAACAAGCTGGGCAAGGTAGCCCACAAGGATGAAGCCCGCCTTGCGGTCACGGCGGCGCAGTACAAGGTACAGCATGATGCCCATTGCGATAAGCCCCGCCCAGCAAAGCAGCGGATTTAAAAATGCGCCGAAGGATGAACGGCTGCCGTTGTCGTAGTATTGCAGAAAGTAGAGTATCGGCCTGATGTCCAGCACCCACTGATACCAGCGGGACGAATAGGGATGCTCACTGTGAACTCCGCTGTGGTAGGTGAACATGAACTCCTGATTCTGCACAACGGTATCGAAATACTCCCTCTCGAAGAACATTCCGATGCCGTGAAGTCCTATCGCCTTGCCGTAGGCAAAGTAGCTGATATAATAGATAACAGCCGGAACGAGGATGAAGAACACGATGCAAAACAGGCAGTTTTTCAAAAACGCCTTCCACTCAAAATGCCGCAGCCCATAGACGAGCCAAATGATCGCAAGTCCCGCTCCGGCGTAAAAGCAGGTCCATTTGCTTGCGATGCCCAGACCGAAGGTGACGCCGCACAGCGCAAGATAGCGCAGTCTCCCACCCGAGACATACAGGTACATGAACAGGTACATCAGCAGGATGAAAAACACCGCATAGCTGTCGATCGTGGCGATCCTTGTCTGCGTAAAATGCATGAAATCAAAGGCGAATATCACGGTCCCGCAAAACGGCACCGCAACGCCGCCGAAAAGCTTTTTGATAAGCAGGTACAGGATAGGCAGCATCAAAACGCCGATGAGCGCACCGGAAAATCTCCAGCCGAAGGGGGTCAGCCCGAAGATCTCGATGCCGAGGGCTATGAGCAGCTTGCCGAGGGGCGGGTGCGAAATCTCATAGGGATATACCCCCTCGACATGCTCATAGGCGGTGCGGGCATGGTATATCTCGTCAAAGTAGCTGCTGTTTAAATAGTCCGAATAAGCGGGGACATTCCCCTGCTCGTCGAAAAGCTCCGCTCCTCCGGAGACCTTAAGAAGCTCACCGTCCGCTCCTTTGAGCGCAAGCTCACCCAGCCACACATTGCCGTGGGCGATCACTCGGACACTGCACGGGCTTTGCGGCGTATCGAGATAGAGCTCGGCGGTCTTCCATTTGAATATCGACACATAGTCCTGAGAAAGCTCTGCGGCATCGTAAAAATGTTCACCGTCGTCGGAGTATTGCAGGGTGTAGCTTCCGGTGTTCAGCCCGGAGAAGTACATTACCGAGGCGATCTCGCTCTCGCCGTCGAGGGTGACGGTCAGCGCTTCGCCGTCATGAAAGCGGTGAAAGCTCTCCGCCGAATTTGTGCTGCCGAGATTATAAAAGGCGAAGAAGGCGTATACAATTATAACAAGTCCCAGTGCCGCAACATCCCGCAGTCCGCTCTCACCCTTGGGCGAAAGCTCAAGAGAGCAGCGGCGAAGGTTAGGGGTGCCGATGAAAAAGAGCAGAATGAGCAGTAGTGCGGTGACCGGAAACAGCAAGGTAAATGGGGTCAAGGCTCACACCTCCTACTCCGGATTATAACCGCAAAGAGCGCATATGTCCACAAAGGAGCAAAAATTTTAAGTGTTTATTGCCGTTGCACTTGACATAATCCGCCGCAGGGGATAAAATAAATCGGATAACAAGCACAGACCGGGGGAGGTCTGCGCTGTTAGGTTTAATTTTACGGACAGTTTCGCTTGATGGGCTGTCTTGCCTTAGATTGATTTTTAATTACCACGGCACAAAAAACCACCGCAAAATTCTTAAAGAATGGAGGTGTGTTTACTTTCTATGGAATTATGGTTAGCGATTATTCTTATCGTCGTTGCTTTTATCGCCGCATTCGCACTCGGCGTTACCTACCGCAAAAAGGTTGCGGAACGTGAGATAGTAAGTGCGGAAGAAGAAGCAAAGCGGATCATAAACGAAGCCATTAAGAGCGCCGAGAGCAAGAAGCGTGAGGCTCTCGTCGAGGCTAAGGAAGAAATACACAAAAACCGCTCGGAGTATGAGCGTGAGGAGAAATCCCGCAGAGCAGATCTGCAAAAGCAGGAAAGAAGATTACAGCAGAAGGAAGAAAATCTTGACCGCAAGACCGATGCTCTTGAGCGCAAGACAGAAACCTTAAACCACAAGATCGCCGCCGCCGAAGCCCAGCAGGAGGAGATCGCACTTATCAAAAAGAGCCAGCTTGAAATGCTGGAAAAGGTCTCGGGCTACACCGTCGAGGAAGCCAAGGCATACATGATAAACGCCTTGAAGGATGAAGTCACCCACGAAATGGCGGTCAAAGTCAAAGAGATCGAAGCACAGGCGAAGGACGAAGCGGAGGACAGAGCAAGAGAGATCATCGTCACCGCCATCCAGAGATGTGCAGCGGATCATGCCAGTGAGGTAACCGTCTCCGTCGTACCCCTCCCCAACGACGAGATGAAGGGCCGCATAATAGGCAGAGAGGGCCGCAACATAAGAAGTATCGAAACGCTTACGGGCTGTGACCTCATCATTGATGACACTCCCGAAGCAATCACCGTATCGAGCTTTGACCCCGTTCGCCGTGAGGTCGCAAGACTTGCACTCGAAAAGCTCATTGCCGACGGCAGGATCCACCCTGCCCGTATCGAGGAAATGGTCGCAAAGGCGCAGCGCGAGGTCAACGCAACGATCAAGTCCGAGGGCGAGAGAGCCGTTTTCGAGACCAATATCCACGGCGTAAATCAGGAGATCGTCAAGCTCCTCGGCCGCATGAAGTACCGTACCAGCTACGGACAGAATGTGTTGCAGCATTCCATCGAGGTCAGCCACATTGCGGGTCTTATCGCAGCGGAGCTGGGTGTCGATGTGAACACAGCAAAGAGAGCAGGTCTCCTGCATGACATAGGCAAGGCAATAGATCACGAGGTCGAGGGCAGCCATGTTTCCATCGGCGTCGATATTGCCAAGAAGTACAAGGAAAGCGAAGCCGTTATCCACGCCATCGAAGCACACCACGGCGATGTCGAGCCGAAGACAGTCGTTGCCTGCATAGTTCAGGCGGCGGATGCCATATCCGCATCCCGTCCCGGCGCAAGGCGTGAGAACATCGAAAACTATGTCAAGCGCCTTGAAAAGCTGGAGGAGATCTCCAAGAGCTTCCCCGGCATAGCCGGCAGCTACGCTATCCAGGCAGGCAGAGAGATCAGAGTCATGGTAAAGCCCGAGGATGTTTCCGAGGATCAGATGGTCCTCCTCGCTCGCGACATCGCAAAGAAGATTGAGGATGAACTCACCTACCCCGGCCAGATCAAGGTCCATGTTCTCAGAGAGACCAAAGCCGTCGAGTACGCAAAATAAGAATTAAAAAACGGAGTGTGTTATTTACACACTCCGTTTTCATTATTGCGGTTATCGCAATGAGCCGAGGTAGCCCTCCAGAATGAGGCTTGCGGCGACGGCATCCACCGTCTTGCGGTGGTTTTTTTCTCGGCGGCCGTTTGCGTGCAATATCGCATGAGCCTCGATGCTGCTGCGCCGCTCATCCCACATAACGGGAATCAGCCCCGACGCCGCCTCGAGCATTTTCGCAAACTCACGGCACTTTTCCGCACGGGGGCCCTCGCTGCCGTCCATATTCTTCGGCAGACCGAGAACGAGCCTCTCAACTCCCCTCGCCTTGACCTCCGCTGCGATCTTCACAGCCGCAGCTTCGGCATTGCGCTCCGTAAGCGTCCACGCCTCACCGACCAATATATTCATTTCATCACTCACGGCAAGGCCGATGCGCACGTCACCGTAGTCGATACCCATTATCCTCATAGCTTTATCCTTTCGCTTTTTCACCATTGTACCATCAAATGCGGCATATGTGAAGCGGCAATTTATCTGTTGCTGGGGCCGGGATCGTATTCACCGAATATCATATCGTCAATGTCGTTGCCCATAGTATCACCTCATATTTTCAAAAAACATTTTAATTATATGCAGTCTCCGGCGTGAAAATGACGCTATTTTGCGGACATTGTTCAAAAATTTGTAATCTTAAATTGTCGCCTTGCTATTGAAAGAAGCGAAAGTATGAGTTATAATAAGCAAGTTGCAGGGATGAACTCTCTGCGAAGTATTTGTAAAAGGATGATACTTAAATGAGCGCATCAACCGAAAAGAAGAATCGCAATACCGCACGCCTTGACGGTACCGATAAGCGCAGCGTCGCCGATCGCAAGGCTGCCGAGAAAGCAAAGAAAAACAGGATTAAGTGGATAATCGCCGCGGCACTCGTTGTAGTTGTCGTTGCGCTTGTTATACTTGTCAACACCGGTATCCTTTTCAGAACCGTCACCGCCGTCACCGTGGATTATTCCGCAAACGAAGCATACGGTCTCGAAGCAGGCAGCAGAGATTTCACCGTTGCCGAAGCGGGCTATGCCTACGGTTCTCAGTATATGAGCATCAGCAGCTATGCGTCACTGCTTGGCATCCAGTCCGGTGTCTCGCTGGATAAGCAGGTCTGCACCATGGTCAATAAGGGTGACGATTACACCTGGCATGACTATTTCATGGATCAGACCATGTCCTACCTCCGTCAGGTAAGCGTGCTTGCAGCTTACGCAGAGAAAGAGGGTCTGACCCTCGGTGAGGACGAGCTTAAAACCGTGGATGAGAATATCGCAGCCCTCAAAGAGGCGGCGACCACCAACGGCTACAAGCTCGACGATTACATTGAGCTGTGCTATGGCAACGGCGTCAACGAGAGCGTCGTTCGCGACATGATGGAGCTTGAGCTTCTCGCCACCAAGGCAGAGACCGCTCAGAGAGAGACCTATACCTATGAGCAGTCCGAACTCGACGAAAAGTACGCCGAGGTAAAGGACGATTACGACAAGTTCAGCTTTGAGTACTACTACTTCAAGGCAGACACCGTCACCGGTGACGACGGCAAGGAAGCCGCTCCCACCGAGGAAGCAATGGCAGCGGCAAAGTCCGAAGCCGATAAGATGATGGCAAGCCTCAAAAAAGGCGGCGACTTCACCGAACTCGTCAAAGCATATGAGGAGGCAAACGGCATAGTTCAGAAGCCCGCAGACTCTAAGGACGGCGAAAAGACCGAAGTGGGTCCCACCGTAATCGAGGGTGCGGCAGGCAGCTCCATTGCAAGCACCGCAACAAGCTCCAGCGGCGTAATGTACCCCGATGCACTTGTCAAGTGGGTAAAGGACGCAGCCAGAGTTTCCGACGAGATCGCAGTCGTTGAGGTCGAGAACGCAGGCTACTACCTCGTTCACTTCACCGAGCGTGATGACAACTCCGAGCCCAATGAGGACAGCGGCGACATGAATTACTGCGACTATGTTGCAGATGCCCTGCTCCGCAACGACGCCATCCAGAAGTGGGAAGAAGGTCTGATCGGCGAAGAAGCCAGCATCACCGTCGCCACCACCTTCGGCGCAAGATACATCGGATAATAAACTGAGAAAACGGATCAAGGTCGCCTCTTTCGAGGCGGCCTTAATTAAAAGCTATGAATGAAAGAAACATAAGAACTTGGATGCTCCTCGGCGATGAGGCTATGGAAAGGCTCAAGGGCAGTCATGTCGCCGTGTTCGGTCTCGGCGGCGTCGGCTCATGGTGCGCCGAGGCGTTGGCACGCAGCGGCGTCGGTGAGATAACGCTCATCGACCGTGACGAGGTGTCCGAAAGCAATATAAACAGGCAGCTTTGCGCCCTTTCCTCGACCGTGGGCAAACCCAAGGTCAAGGTGCTTGCCGATCGTCTTGCCGACATTGACCCCGACCTTGTGCTTCATGTCATCTTCGGTCACTATGATGCGCAGCACCGTGAGGACTTTTTCGCCGACTACGATTACATCGTCGATGCCATAGACCTTGTCTCGTGCAAGCTCGACCTCATAGAGACAGCAATGAGCCGAGGCATCCCCATCGTGTCCTCTCTCGGCACAGGCAACAAATGCGACGCCTCCCGCCTCGCCCTTTCGGATATAAAAAAGACCGCAGGCTGTCCGCTTGCAAGGGTCATGCGGAAGGAGCTGCGGCAAAGAGGCATTGAGCATCTTGATGTCGTATATTCGCCGGAGGAGGCGATGGAGGCCTTGCAGACCGAAGCCCCGCCCCCCGGAAGACGCAGTGTCCCCGGTTCGCTGGTTTGGGTGCCGGCAAGTGCGGGACTGCTGCTGTGTCAGCATGTTGTCATGAATCTTATCAAAGGATGATCGTCCCCTCCGGAACAGAGGGATCGTGATTTGCGAATATGCCGAGACATTCCGGCTTTTCGGATTCGGCTTTGAGCCATTTTAAGCTTTTTAGCATGCTTTTTTCGCTGAAGCCGAAGCCCGGTACCCGAAGCTTTTCGACATTTTCGGCTGTGTAGCAGGCATCCGATGCCAGGATAACGAATTTGCCGTTATTCTCGATCTTCACTCCCGTGTGTCCCGTCGTGTGGCCGGGAAGGTGAATAAAGCTCACGCTTCCGTCCCCGAAAAGGTCGTACGACCACCAGTTGGGCCCGACTCCCGTGCCTTTGAACCAAAAGTATTCTATGTTCTCGTTTATCCAGAGCTTCCACGGCTCACGGTAGCGGTAGACCGTGCGGCAGCTCCAGAAATATTCCTCCTGCGGAACAAGGATGCGCTTTGCGCCCTTTAAGGATCTGAGTCCCGCCGTGTGATCGGGGTCAAAATGCGTAAGCATCACGATGTCAATGTCCTTGGGCGAAAGCCCCATGGCGGAAAGCTTTTCCTTAACGGTGCAGCCGGGTTCGGCCTTGGGACGCAGAAAGTCCGTCAGATAGGGGTAAATGAGGCTGTTTGCCGCCTTGCGGTCAAATTCGCCGTCGGGACTCATATCGCGGCTTATGCCGGTGTCGATAAGCACCCTGCCCTGCGGATGCTCGATCAGATAGCAGGACACGGGCAGCGTCACCCGCCGCTCGTCCGAAAGCGCAATGCCGCCCAGCGCACCCGAAAGGCTCAGTCCGCCCCTCGGCACCACCGGTGAAACGGATATGCTGCCGCAATGCAAAATGTGAACTTTTATTTCCATATCATCACCCGATTTATATTTACCGTTTGGTAAATATGCTATCATATGATCGCCCGTTTGTAAATAGAAAAGGAGACAAAAATGCCCCTGATCGTCGATAAAAATGCCGTTCGGATGGAGATACTCATGGCGTTTCAACGCTGTATCGACAAGAAGCCCATCATGAATATTTCGCTGCGTGACATTGCCGCCGAGGCGGGGATGTCGCATCCCAAGCTGCTCAATTATTTTGAGGACAAGGAAGACCTCATCGTAAGCTATGTGCGCTATACGAGGGAGTTTATGAGTGAGAAGTGCATCGAGTGGTTTAAGTGTCACGACCGCTGCGACTACCCCTCGAATCTTGCCTACATGAACGATTTCATGGCGTATGTCGCAAACGGCAAGGTTGGCGAAAAGCGTCCGAATGCGACGACACAGACCTATGTTCTGGCGCACTACAATAAGCGCGTCGAGGAGCTTGTCATGGGCGAGTTTGCCCAGTGGCGGCGGGTCATGGAGGCGTGTCTCGTGAAGATATACGGTCCCGATGTGGGCAAAAAGGAGGCCGAGGCGATGATGATCCTCATCTCCGGCACCTTCATCTGCAATTACAATAAGGCCCTGACCGGCGAGATAAACGACGACATCATCGGCTCATTCAAACGCCTGATCGAAACATGAGATGATCCATCACCGGATTTAAACACAGCGGCATAAGGACTGCGTCCTTATGCCGCTGTGTTTTCAGACAATTATAATTTTCTGTATGCGAAAGCTTGTGCCGCAATGCTGCGTAAAATTCGTTCAGTTGCCTATTGTTTCGAGACCGTAGCTTTCGAGTGTTTCGTTTATCTCGAAAATGTCGAAGCGGCGTTTTTCTATGAAGTCCAGAATGATGATGTCAAACTTTGAGTTGCGGGTCAAATAGTAGCCCGCCTTGCCGAACATATCCAGTGCTTCATCCGTTTCAAGCTCAAGCGCAATGACAAAGGCCGCCACCGTTTTCTTCTTCGGGATGCGGTCGGGCTTGTTCAGAATATCCGAAAACACACTTTTCGACACCAGTGCCTTGTTATAGCACTCGGAATTCTTCATCCCGCTCTCCGCTATCTTCCGAAGCAGCATATCCCGAAAAGTTTCATGCGGCTGCTCCAAAAGCACATCAAGCTCTGTTTTTCTCTCGTACATTGTTTTACCTCTTGCGTCGTTTTCAAAACGACCATTTTCTTTCCTACATGGGCTAAGATTAAGATTATGGTACGAACTATTTTGATGGCGGTTAGTTTAGTTGCCGAAAATGGATTTTACTTGCGGAGCATGAGATGGTTCGTACCTTCGTTATGCTCCCATGGAGGTGGTTTTGTGATTATTCATGTACCGCATTCTTCAGTTTTTATCCCCACAGAACACATGGCCGATTTCGTCACCGACGACCTTGATGCAGAGCTTCTCAAAATGACCGACATGTATTGTGATGAGCTATTTTTTCGCAGCGGGGATATGTTCGTTTTTCAGTACAGCAGGCTGCTGTGTGATGTTGAACGCTTTCGCAGTGATGAGGCGGAGCAAATGTCGTCGGTCGGGATGGGTGCCGTCTACACCGCCTGTTCCAACGGCGGCAGCTTGCGGATTATTTCGCCCGAAAGGCGCGAGGAGCTGCTTTGCAGATACTACGATCCGCACCACAAAGCGTTCACCGATGCAGTCGATGAAAGGCTGCGCTCCGAGGACTTTTGTCTCATAATCGATGCCCATTCGTTTCATCCCTCTCCGTTGCCGTATGAAACGGATCAGAATCCGCAGCGTCCCGACCTTTGCATCGGCACCGACAGCTTTCATACACCGGTCTGGCTTGCCGATATGTGTCGTGATTTCTTCGCCTCGGAGGGCTTTAGCGTGGAAATAAACCGACCGTTTTCCGGCTCCATCGTTCCGATGAAGCATTACCGCCGTGACGCTCGTGTGAAGTCGGTGATGATTGAGGTAAATCGCAGGCTGTACATGGATGAAAGCGGCCGCAAAACCGAGGCTTTCGAGAGCATCCGTTCTCTCATCTCCAACCTTCTCGATCGTCTATCCGAAGCGTGAGACGGTTTTGATTATGTTAAGCAAAGTTTTTACGACGGCGGGATCTCATTTTTCGGCATTGTCTCTTTCATTGCGTAAAAAAACATGCGGTGCCGCCTCTAATCGCATATGTCTGAACTAATCATAAGCGTTCGCCGCACATTTTGCAAGCTCATAGTTGCAGAGTTTGCTTTTGTGCTTGATTTATATCAGACCTTGTGCGGTATAATTTCAAAATAAGTATAGATAATAACATCGCAAACAGAATTTGAGGAGATAAATATATGAAAGCAACAGGGATAGTCAGAAGGATCGACGAT
>CAZLSN010000024.1:0-15791 GCA_964562265.1 uncultured Oscillospiraceae bacterium | reverse complement strand
TTCAAAGTAGATAAGATGTTTCAGGTCTTTCATTTGCAACCCCTTCCGCTATTTTAAATTTTTTTGCTTACAAATTTAATAACCCTGTGGGGAAACACTGCCCCCACTTTCAGTAATTATACTAAACAAAGCGGTCAAATGTCAATAATCTGTCATAGGCAGATTGTTGATTATCCGTCGATTTCAGGAAATAATTATTAAAATGTAAAAAAACGGAGTGTTATTCACTCCGTTTTATGCTGAGAATATAGTCCGGCAGTGCCGCTTCAAAGTCAAGACCGTAGTTTCCGGCACCGCAGCGACGCTCAGTGCGCAGAACACAGTCGGCAACAAAGCCCTCGGATATGCGCAGAGCGGTCTCAAAGTCAAAGCCCCGCACCAAAAGTGCGGCAAAGGCCGATGCGAAAACATCCCCCGAACCGTGGAATATGCCCTTCCTTGCCGGACTCATATGGGCGCAATGAGCCTTGCTGCGCCTGTCTGCACCGACAACGCCCACCTTGCCGTCGCGGGAAACGACACCGGTGATAACGACGATCTCGGGTCCCATATCGGAGAGCTTTTCGATAAGGTCATCGACAAAGGACATGTCGTGAGGTCCATCGGAATAGGGGGTGCCGGTGAGGAAACAGGCCTCGGTGATGTTTGGGGTTATGACATTTGCCTTGCCGATTATATCACGGAAGCAATCGGCCATAGATTCGTCGAGATTGGCATAGTATCTGCCGTTATCCGCCATTGCGGGATCGACGATGACAAGAGTATCCTCGTCACTGAGGAGGGAAATGCACTCGGAAAGTATCCTGCCCTGCTCACGGGAGGCGAGATAGCCGGAATACACTGCGTCGAATTTCAAACCGAGACTGTTCCAATGGCTTGCTATGGGAAGCATTTCGTCTGAAAGATCCTTAAAGGTCCAGCCCTCGAAGCCGCCCGTATGGGTTGAAAGCAGTGCCGTCGGGATACAGCAGCACTCAACACCGCTTGCCGAGACTATCGGCAGTGCGGCGGTTATCGAGCATTTGCCGAAGCCCGAAAGGTCGTGTATTGCAGCCAATCTTTTCATGAAACATGCTCCTCGGGGAAAGATGCTTCCTATAATAACACATTATGTATAAACTTGCAAAACAATTTATTTGCGGCGTATCATAGCGGGGGAGATCTCCGCAATGCTTCTTGCACCGCACATGTACATCGTGTCGATAAGCTCCGCACGAAGCTTCTCTATATAGCAGGCTATGCCTTCCTTTCCGCCGCCGTAATAGCTGATAAGGAAGGGACGGCATATCATGACTGCATCCGCACCCAAAGCAAGAGCCTTGAAAATATCGAGACCGGAGCGTATTCCACCGTCAACGAGTATTTTCGTCTTGCCCTTTACGGCTGCGACGATCTCCGGCAGTACCTCTGCTGTGGCGGGGGTCTGTGCCAGTACTCGACCGCCGTGATTGGATACGATGATGGCATCCGCACCCGCTTCAACAGCTTTTTCGGCACCCTGAACGGTCATTACGCCCTTGAAAATGATGGGGACCTTGCAGTATTCTTTAAGCTCACGAAGCTCCTCAACGGTCTTGGAGCCGGCGTTGGGGTTGAGCTTTTTGAGGTGGGGCAGTCCCGCACTGTCGATAACGACGGAAGCGGCAAGGGGCATTGCCTCGTTTACAATGTCGAGATTCTGCTTTATCGTCTCCATTGCGTAGGGGTTTAGTACCGGGACGGCGATATTCCCGTGTGCAGCGGAGGAGGCAAGACCGCAGGGAAGAACATCGGGATCGAGACCGTCGCCGAAGGTTGCCGCAATACCGGCTTCCTGACATGCCGCGATGCAAAGCTCGTTGTAATCCCGAACATCGTCGGTTGGGTTGAACTGCGCTTTGATAGAGCCGATGGGAGCGGAGAAAAGGGGCATTGAAAAATGTTTGCCAAAAAGCTCGATCCCCGTGTCAACGGCGGTGTTGGGGGCGATGGTGTCCATATTCAGCTTTATCTCACGCCATGCCTTCCAGTTGTCGTTTGCACCGTTGCCGGGGGCCTTTGAGCCGGGGCCGGGCATGGTGTTGCCGCAACCCAGACCGTTACATTCGGGACAGACCTTGCAGTTGGGGCCGATCCTCAGCTTTGCAGCCGCTAAAACTTCGTTGTAGTTCATATAGTATCTCCATTGAAAAATATTTTCGCATCATCGATGCGCCTTCACGATTTCATTCTATACGCATATCTCAAAAGACACAAGAGATAAATCAATGCTTTGCATAAAATTAACCCCCAAACCGAGATTCGGGGGATTTTACTATTTAACTATCACGTTTGCCTGTATCCATTCCGCCCAGACCTTATAGTACTGTGCGGTGAAGTGGATGCCGTCGGTCGAATATTCGGAGCCGAGGTTTCCGAGCTCATCGTCGAACACTGGATTGACATCGAGGTAGAATACCGTCTTACCGTCGCAAAGCTCCTTCAAAAGCTCGTTGTAGGCATTTATGTTCGTGTTGTTGACGGAAGCGACCGCAGCGGGATGCGCTCCGACATGTATGGTTGCTTCAACATAGATTATGGCATCGGGAGAGTACTTGCGGACAAGGTCGATGACCTTTTGGACATTTCCCGCGACCGTGGAGAGGTTGCCGCCGATGTCGTTTATGCCCAGCATGATGTATACCTTGCCGAAGTCCCTTGAGGAGAGCAGCGTTTCAAGTCCGACCTTGCCGAGACCTCTTATCTCAACGCTCTCATAGCGAACACCGTAGGCACTCATGCCGACGCTGCAAAAGTAAGTTGCGGAGTCGATGCCGCCGCACTGCTGAATACCGACGGTCCTCGAATCGCCGATAAAGAGCGCATCGTCAAAATAGCCTTCGGGAGCCTGACGGAAGCTCAGAGGGTCGGGAGTGGGCTCCGGCTTATCTTCGCCCTTGTTGTCATTGCCGCCGCTTACCGGCTCACCGCTCACGGTGGGAGCCTTGGAGGGAGAAGGATCGTCACTGCCTCCGCCGGCTATGCAGGACACAAGGGTTATCGCAAGTAAAATGACTATTATAAGGGTCAAAATGACCGAAAGTGTTTTTCTGCTCATTGATATGTCTCCGATTACGGGATCAGTTTAGTTTGATTGAAAGCTTTACGGGGTTGTGATCGGAATTCTCAAAGCCGAGGTCGAGAGTGTTAACGGAAATAAGCTCGACATTGGGAGAGAGGATAAATCCGTCGATCGAGTAATACTGCGTATTCTCGGTGTCGTTTGCGTCGTAGGGCTGATTGAGAAGGCGGCAGCTGGGAACGCTGAGATCATAGGCGAGAGTCCAGCCCTCGGGGAGCATATTGTCCTCTATGATACCGGGCTGCCATAGCTCGGCATGGGTGTTCGGGTAAGCCTCAAGACCGCCGGGGAAGATCTGATTGAAGTCACCGCCTGCGATGACATAGTTGCCCTTTGCGTATTCCGCCTCGATGAACTCACGAAGCTGCTTTGTCTGGGCAATCTTGCCCTCGCCGTCATCATATGCTTCGAGATGAAGATTTACGACTACAAGCATGTTGTCGGAATTGGCGATGGGTATGTAATCGACAAGTAAGCAGCGTTTGAGATTGGCTGCGCTCACGGGCCATGAGAAGGGGCAGGGGAGTGAGATGCGTTCAGCACTTGCGACATCGTAGATCGTCGTCGTCATAAGTCCGCTGTTTACCCTGCCGATGGGAGGCAGCGGATAGGGGACGAAGGGGCAGGAGTAATTGAGCGCATAGGTGGTCGTGTACAGACCGAGGTAGTCCCGCTCGTCGATCCCGTAGGTGCGGGAGGAATCGGAATCGACCTCCTGAAGCATGTAAATATCGGAAAGATTCTCATCGGAATAGAGAGTCTCATATATGTTCAGCAGATAGTTTGAGACCGTATCCCTGTCAGCGGCGGAGACCTCCTCGCCGCCGTCCATGAAGAAGTCGGAGCCGGCACCGAGGCCCGCATAGCCGATGTTCCAGCCGATAACATCGATCGTCTGGCCGAGAGCCGGGCTGATACTTGCAAGCTTGTCCTCATTTTCCACCGATACGGCGGTAACCGGTTCGGGATTGTATTCATTTACGCTCAGATAAATAATGAATGCGGCAACCAAAGCAAGAATGATCGCCAGAATTATAAGAGCGACTTTCAAAGATTTCTTCATGGGTATATCACCTCGCCGAGTAATAATATCACAAAAATTCCCTATCTTCAAGACGCAAGAGAAAATTCATCTTACCACTTGATATAATTTTGGAATTACCGTATAATCTAAAAAGTTTCTATTCAGGATGTGTGAAATGAATAAAGCAACGATAAATGTTTTGGGCTGCTATATACTTTGGGGACTGCTGCCCGTGTTCTGGAAGCTGCTTTCCGGAGTAAACTCGGCATATGTTCTTGCGCAGCGTATCGTATTTTCCTGCCTTTTCTGCCTCATCGTAATACTTATAAGAAAAAACGGCTCCGAGATAGGGACGATACTGCGTGATAAAAAGCAGCGCAGATTATACCTTGCCTGCGGACTGCTCATATCCGTAAACTGGGGAGTATACATACTCACCGTCGCAATGGGAAGGATACTCGAAGCGAGTCTTGCGTATTACATGAACCCGCTGTTTTCCATCGTGATCGGTGCCGTGGTGTTCAGGGAACGCCTCAGTGCTGTGCAGTGGGTCTCGGTCGCTCTTGCCTTCGTCGGCGTCATGTACTCCGTTTTTATGTATGGAAATGTGCCGTACCTTGCGATAATAATAGGACTCAGCTTTGCGGTCTACGGTGCGATAAAGAAGGGCATAAAGGCGGAAAGCAGCGTATCGATATGTATGGAAACGATGTCGGTGCTGCCGCTTGCGCTGATATTCATACTTTATGCCCAGCTTTCCGGCTTTACGAGCTTTTCTTCCCTCACCGGAACGGAAATGCTGCTTCTGGCACTCAGCGGTATAGTCACCTCGGTACCTCTCATGCTCTTTGCAGGGGGAATCAAAAAGACAAGCATAACCGTATCGGGAATACTCATGTATGTAAACCCGACCTTACAGCTCCTCCTCGGAGTGTTCATCTATAACGAGGAATTCACGAAAGCAAATGCGGTGACCTTCGCCTTTGTATGGCTTGCCGTTATCCTCTTTATTGCCGATGGATTAAAACACAAAAACAAAACTGCCGTCTGAGACGGCAGTTTTTCTTTATTTAAGCCTATTCAATTCAGCTCTTTTTTCAAAAACACACTGTCGCTTTCGCAAATGGGGCGTATAACGCGGCAAGGGTTGCCCGCAGCAAAGCAATTGTCGGGAATGTCTCTTGTCACCACGCTGCCTGCGCCTATGACGCAGCCTTTGCCGATGCTCACACCGCCGCAAACGGTAACGCCGCCGCCGAACCAGCAGCCGCTTCCGATAACGATGGGACGGGCATATTCCAAGTCATACGGAGTACCGTCGTCGTGAAAACGCATTCTTCGCTCTTCACGCAGCATGGGATGCACCGGAGTGTATAAGGCGCAATTCGGCCCAAAGAAAACATCGTCACCGATGCTGACGGGGCAAGAGTCCAAAACAGTGAAATTGAAGTTTGCATAGCAGTTGTCGCCAAAGCTTGTAAACACACCGTAGTCGAAATATATCGGCCCCTGCAAGAAGAGGTTTTTGCCTGCGTTCTGAATAAGCTCCGAGAGAATTCGGCTGCGCTCATGCTCGTTGCACTCCGACAGTGAGTTGTATTGCAGACACAGTTCGTGAGCCTTAAGTCTCAATGAGGAAAGCTCCTTGTCCGAAGTGTCGTAAAGCTTTCCGGCAAGCATTTTTTCCTTTTCGTCCATCAAAGCTCCGCAATGACCTCACACTCGACGAGGACATCCTTGGGCAGACGGGCGACCTCGACGCAGCTTCTTGCGGGGTAGGGCTCTGTGAAGTACTGAGCATATATGCCGTTTACGGTGCCGAAGTCGTTCATGTCCTTAATAAACACGGTGGTCTTCACGACCTTGGACATATCGCTTCCGGCTGCCTTTAAAAGCTCCGAAAGGTTTTTGAATACCTGATGTGCCTGAGCCTCGATGCCGACTGCGACCTCACCGGTCTCGGGGATGATGCCAATCTGACCGGAAGTGTATACGAGATCGCCGACTACACGAGCCTGGGAATAAGGGCCTATTGCGGCGGGAGCCTTATCGGTGGAAACTACTTTCATTTTAAATACCTCCGTTATTAACAGTTACTTTAAATCCGTTTTTCTTCAGTTCGCTTACGACCTCTTCGCCATGCTCACGGCCTCCTACCTCACAGGAGACATGGACATTGGTCTCATTGGGGTTAAGACCGGGGGAGAGGCGGTCATGCTCGAGGGAAAGGATATTCGCACCCAAAGCTGCGGTGTCGTTTAAAAGCTTTGAGAGGCTGCCCGGCTTATCAAGCAGCGTAACGGTGAAGCGAAGCCTTCTTCCTCTTGCGACAAGACCCTGCTCGATTATGCACTGAACAAAGCTCACATCGATGTTGCCGCCGGAGAGGACACAAACGACCTTCTTGCCTTTAACATCGATCTTCTTTTTCAGGATCGCCGCAACGGGAGTTGCGCCCGAAGGCTCAACTATCTGCTTGCAGCGTTCCATGAGCAGCAGTATCGCTTCGGAGATCTCGTTGTCGTTAACGGTGACGACATCATCAACATACTTGTCGATAAGCTCCATGGTGATGTCGCCGGGGGTCTTGACCGATATGCCGTCCGCTATCGTCGAGGAGGTCTCGGCACATATGTAGCGTTTTTCCTTGAAGGAGCGGTATATGGGGTCGCAGCCCTCTGCCTGAACGCCGATCACTTGGATCCTGGGATTTATCTGCTTCACACATGCGGCAATACCGGAGAGCAGACCGCCTCCGCCTGCGGGGACGATTATCATGTCAACGGTAGGCAGCTCACCGATTATCTCAAGACCGAGAGTGCCCTGACCGGCAATGACATCGAGATCGTTGTACGGATGCAGGAAAACGGAACCCTCGCTCTCGCATATCTCCCTTGCCTTGGCGTAAGCGTCATCGTAGCAGTCGCCGCACAGAACGACATTTGCACCGTAGCCCTTGGTCGCCTGAACCTTGGCAATGGGAGCCGTTGCGGGCATAACGATGGTGGCGGGGATGCCGAGTTTTGCCGCAGCACAGGCAACGCCCTGTGCATGATTGCCTGCCGAAGACGCAACGACGCTGCTGACAGAGCCGCTTTCCGACAAAACGGCAAGCTTGTTTGTTGCGCCTCTGATCTTAAAAGAGCCTGTTTTCTGACGGTTTTCGCATTTGAGGTATACCTGACCGCCGGTTGCGGCGGAGAAGGTGGATGACATGTCAAGCTCCGTACGATGCAAAGTCCCGCTGAGACGCTGTGCTGCAAGCTCAATGTCGCTGAGTTTCAGTTCCACGGTAACACACTCCTTTTATGTTTTTATGTATCTATTGTATATGCAAGCACTGAAAATATCAAGTGCCAATGTCCGCACGGCAGCAACAATTTTTCAAACTGTCTTTACTGCGGAGACATTGAGCCGCCGCAGTAAAACAATTCAGTTCAGACCCGCAATACCGCTCACATAAGCCGCCATTTGTTCGGGACTTTTGATGCCCTCGATGCCTGCGATAATGCGCTCCTGACTTGCCGCATCGAGCTTTGAAAACCTGAAAAATGCATCGGTATTCTGGATAAGAGCCATGCCTAAACCGAGCGGGATCTCGGTGCCGTTTTTCGATACCATATCATTCACCTCACCGCTATTTTTTCCACGGCAATAAAAAAGTATGCATCACAATCAAGTGATGCATACATCATTAAAACAGTGTTGAAACGGGAATGCCGTCAATCATCCAGCCACCGTCAGCGGCTTTGGTGATGTTCAGCCTTAAGGCTGTGCCCTCTGCATTTACACAGTCGATGAAGGTCTCGGCATCGCTTGCTTTGAGCGTAAGCTCTGTACCCGCCTTGCACGCCACACCGCTTGTGCTGAGATCGGCTTTGAGAGTGAGCTTCGCTTCGCCGTCAAAGGCATAGGAGCTTGAAGCCGCAACGAGTGAAAGGGTGCCATCCTCGGCGAAGGTACAGCCGTAATTGAGTATAAGCGGCAGAGTAGCGGCAAATTCAAAATCTATACCTACGGTGACACGGTTACCGTTGAATCTTGAGATGGCTCCGCTTGCGTTTAAAACTTCATACAGCTCACCGTCGAGTTTATAGCCGTTCGACACAGGCTCACCGGTGCTGTCACTGCCGGATACGAATATCTCAAATTCACAGTCTCCGTCAATATCGTAAAGCAAGAGGACCGCATTGCTCATGACCGAGGTCTCGGCCTCAAACACATCGTTGCCCACGGTGACAGTCAGCTTACCGGATGCAAACTCTATGGCGGCACTGCTGCCGTCGGATACGAGGTCGCAAACATAGCCGGAGTGTATTGCAAGTCCGCCCTCGCCGCCATTGGGATCGATAATAAGGAGATTACCGCTTCCGTCCTTGGCTATGAGCCTTTCATGACGCACACCGTCTGCCGTGCTGTAAGCGACATAGACGGAGGGATCAGCGGAAAGCTCCGCATTTATCGGGAAAGCACCGCCACGGCTTATATCGCTGCAATAGCGAAGCTGAGAAACGAGAACATAACTGCCGCCGTTGTAATTCACAGTGTAAACGCAGAGATCGTAAACATTACCGGTGACGGTGAGCGCAAAATCATATTCCTCCGGAGCTTCACCTACCATGATGAGATCGGAAGCATCGTTTGTTGCGGAGACACAGCCGTAATCCGCATCGTATTCACAAGGCAGGAAGCGGGGGAGCAGCTTGCCCTCAAGCTCCGAGTAGGGGATGGTGAACTCGAAAAAGCCGTTGTCTTCGGGTGCAATCTCACCGGGGTTCACGGCAATGACCATACCCTCGGAGTTGAAATACCAGTGACCGTCGGAAACAAGTGCGGAGAGGGTCTCGGTGTAGCCTGTGTTGAACACCATGTTCTCGACCTTAAAACGCTCCTCCTCGGTGGTGGCGGTGAGTATCTTCTCGGCGCAGAAGCTGCGCAGAGCCTCGGTATCCTCGGAAAGGTCGGCGAATTTAAGCTCCTTGCCGCTCTCAACATCGTAGCTCACACCGAATATCTCAAGGCTGCTCTCGGTCGCAAGCGTTACCCTGTCAACCATACGGAAGGAGAGCATTGCCTCGTCGCCTCTTTCGGTTCTGACCGTGCGGCCCATGGTGAAGTCCGACTTTGCGGCTCCCGCTTCGGCGGCGGAAAGATTTGCGTCATATGCCGCCTTGTAAGCATCCTTTTCACTGCCGAGGAAGGCGGTGCCGAGATCGGCAATCGCGGCGTTTATCTTGGTCTCCGATTCCTCGTTGTCCTCGATCGAAACGGCGGGAACGGCAAGCGTAATGCCCGTTTCGGGGGAGGTCTGCGAAATATCGACTATGACCTTGCCGCCGCAGCTTATGGAATCACCGGTGTGTATGATGTGGTGATCGGCGGTGACGGTTATCTCGATCTTTGCCATGTTGCCGAAGTTATCGCTGAAGGAGACGACATTTATGACATTCATATCCTTATCATAAATGCAAATGCTGTAATCAATTATGTGATCCGCTTTCTTCTCGGCGTATTTGCCGCCGATGTCAAAGTGCAGAACATCGCCGACAGGGATGGGCTTATCGTTATCGGCATTTTTAACGGAGCTCGACCCCTTGTCGGTGCCGCAGGAAACGGTGTAAACATCATCGGCTTCCATGGTGATGTAAATGCCGCAGTCACGCAGCTTTTCCGCTTTATCGCCGGAGCAGGCGCAAAGTGCGAATATCATTGTCAATGCCAAAAACAAGGCAAGGAACTTACGCATAAAACTATGCCTCCCGATATGTTATTGTTATTACAATAACATAGTAACAGATAAAATTCCAGTATTCCGCCGAAAACTTAATAATTTAGTAATATTATTTGAAGAATTATTCAATTTTTTTGCAAATACATCATGAAAGCGATGGAAAAAAGCACCGAGATAAACTCGGTGCTTTTTGAGTATTCATTAGATTTGTGCCGTATAAGCTTTACGGTAATCCTCGGGCGTGTTGCAGTCGAGGAGGAGTGCCTCATCGCCCTCATAGCGGATAAGCTGCGGCTCATACTGCTTATACAGCTCCCTGATGGATGTGTTCTCCGTTTGCAGTATCGCCTCACATGGAGGCACAAGGCATTTGTCGTACACCCCCATCAAGGGTTCAATGCCCCTGCTTTGCACCAGAATACTGATTTTTGACGATGCACTTGCATGCCTCTCCAAAATCGTTGCCAGTGTTTCGACAGGCACAAGGGGAGTGTCCACCGCAAGAACAAGGCAATGCTCATGCTCTGCCGCTTTAAGTCCGGCATGAATTCCTCCGAGCGGACCCTTGAGCTTATAAACATCCTCGGCAAATCGAGTACCCTCTATCGGCTCATCATAGCCGGATATAACGATGTCCTCAATTCCCAAGGCGTGCAGCTTTTTAAGCTGATGCTTTATGAGCGTCGTTCCCATCCACGGAAGCTCCGCCTTGCACCGGCCCATTCTTGAGTTTCTTCCGCCTGCAAGCAGTATCGCAGATACGCCGTTTTGCTTAGTCATTCGGTATCTATCCTAACAACATTTTTAACATCGCGCTTGGAATTCTCATCACCGAACACAATGAGCCTCAAAGTGCCGTCATCGAGGATGAGATATGCGTTGTCTATCTCGTCCGCCGCAACACTTGCGCTGTACTCATCGGAGGCGGTGACCTTTACGGTGTCGTAATCGCAGTCGAGTATGTCGGCAAGCTTAACGCCCTCGGCGTCTATCTCTTTTATCTCGCCCTTGCCGTTTTTCACACTGCCCGTTACCTTGTCGTAATCGAGATCGGAGAGCTTTATCTCCGCACCGTTTACAAGTACCGAACCTTCGATCTCAGGCGTGCGTGTTGTCAAATGAATTACCGCAAATATCGCCGTCAGTAAGATGAGAATTACTATTCCTATTGTGATCTTCTTTTTCATGTTTTACATCCTTTCCGAATATGGGTTCAAGTTTTTTCGCCGCAGCCGATGCAACAGTACCGCACAATGTGCCGCTTAAAAGCGATACACATACATACAGGCACAGCACAACGCCTTGCAGTCTGAATACAATGAGATTGGCCGTCAGGCATGCCGTAACGGATGCCGCGGCATTGGCAAGCACCATGCTTTCGTTCCTTCCCACGCCTAAGCGTCGGGACAGAAACATCACACAGTCGATCGCAAGTCCCGGCAATATATAGCCGATCGGAGCAAGCGCGCCCATGCTTCCCACCGTACCCATGCACAGCGCGATACCGCTTTGCACAGCTCCCATAAGCGCACCCGCACCGAAGCGTGGAATAAACGCAGCGGCGATAACGAGAAACATTATGGAAAAGCTTGAGCCTATCCCACCGGGGATATGCAGAGAATCGGTCAGAATGTTTGCTGCGGGAACTATAAGCTTCTTTGCGAATATTCCGAGATCGCAGCATAATGCCATAAAGATAAGGCGTTTAAGTCTTGATCTGTCCATGCTTACTCCTTTTCAACATACGGAAGGCACAGGCGTTTCCACCCGTACCCCGGTCTCACCGCCGTGGCATCTGCTTTAGGCAGTGAGACTCGGAGCGTATTTAATTTAACCTATTACTTTGATAATGTCGTATTTGTCCTTGCTCTCGAGAGCTTTTTTAAGCTGACCGAGATTGTGACAGATAAGTGCTTTGTACTCCTTGCCGTTTTCGGCAAAGCTAAGTTCATCAGTCTTCGGAGCGAGCGACCAAAGGGAGACATCGAGAAGCTCACCGTATCGTTCGCAGTGGGGAAGACCCTCAAACTTGTTTGACGCAAGTCCCTTGCGCTGCTTCGGATCGACACCGCAGCGGAGGAATATGCGGTAAAGCTCTCTTGCGTTTATGAAGTAATCCGCAATGCCTGTCTCCTTGACCTCGGCACCGACGGAGTTTTTCGCTCCGACGATATAGAGCTTCGTGTCGGGTTCTGCCGCTTTGATGGTATCGGAGAAGAGCCTTTCGGCACTGTCCGAGAGCAGGAAGGCGTCTTTATACTCCGCATATTTTGCGTTCAGTATGTTTTTTGCCGCAAAGTCATCGGTCATGATGACACAGCCGCGGCCGATGCATTCATCAAGCTTTTCCGCAGCGTTGACCTTTGCTGCACCGAGGAAGTCCTTGCGGTCGTACACCTCGTCGATGCCGATCTTCTTCAGTCCGTCCACGATCTGCTCATGCGTAAAGCTTCCTTCGGGTGCATGGAAGAGCCGTTCAAGCTCCGGTATGACATCTGAATCGAGAAGAGCGGCTGTCTTTGTGCCGTACTGATGAGCAAAATAGATCGCCTCATCCTTATGCTCCTTCATAAACAGCGCACCGGTAGGACATACACTTACGCAGCGGCCGCATCTTACGCAGCCGTCAGCCATGAGAGAATTCTTTGCTCCGACGGTCTGACCGTTTTCGGTCTTTACAAGGCCGAGAATTCCGACACCCTGTGCCTTGCACACATCAACGCAGCGGCGGCATTTTACGCACTTGTTGGGGTTTCGCACTATGCTGCCCGTGGAATCATCGACTGCGAAATCAAACTCCCGAGGCTCAAAGGGCAGAACATCGATGCCGAATTCCAGAGCCTTCTCCTGCAATTCGCAGAAGCCGTCACGAACGCAGTCGCAGAAGTAACAGTCTTTGCAGAACTTGGGGTCGAAGTCCTTGGAGAGGGTGGAGCCTATGCGCATGCAATGGTGGCAATCGACGGTGTGCTGACGGAACATCTCCAAAACAGCGGCTTTACGCTTTTCAAAAAGCTCTTCGCCGTCGGTGCGAATGATCATGCCCTCTTTGACCTTTGTGGCACATGCAAGTTTCTCTGCCTTTTCGCCTTCTATGCTTACGATGCACAGTTTGCAGGAGGCTTTGGGGTTCATGCCTTCATAGGCACAGAGAGTGGGGATATAGATCCCGTTTTCCTTCGCAGCTTCGAGAACGGTCTTGCCCTCGTTTACCGCAATGCTTTTTCCGTTAATACTTATGTTTATCATCTTGCACCTCCTCAGACTGCCTCGATGCGGCAAGGCGTGTAACGCCATACGGGGTTGCCGGTCAATTCCTCAAGGTCCTTGTGACTGGTAAGGATGTTGACATGGGTACCGTCAGTCTTGCCCTCGAACTTGTAGCCGAAGTGATGAGGGATAAGTGCATAGCCTCTGGAGGTCTGCCATGTGTATTCAACGGGGATCTCGAGGCTGCCGGCCTTGGTGGTGACACGAACCATCTGACCGTTTTCAAAGCCAAGCTCCTTTGCATCCTCGGGGTTCATTGCAAGAGTGTAAGGCTTGCGGTGCTTGTAGGTAGCGGGGTTTCGCATAGTAGCGTTCATGCCCTCCTCGGAATGACGACCTGCGGAAAGGATCATGTTGCATCCGTCCTTTAAGCAGAGCTCCGCCTCCTCTTTTTCGGGAGTGATACGAGGCATATAGTCGTCGATCTCCTTGCACCAAAGATGGAATTTGCCGTCCTTGTGGCGGATATGATTTTTGAGCATGTTGTCGGGATCGTTCATGCCGATGACAGCGCCTTCAGGGTGATTGTCAACAAGCTCGAATGCAGCATCCATCTCACACCAGTCCTTAAACATGGGTATGTTCGAGAGGATGGGGTGAGCTTTTTTGTTTGTCGGAACGGTGACGAGACCTTTACCGCAGATGGGGCTTGTGAGCATACCTGCCCAGGCTATCGCTCTTCCCGCACTTCCGTAGGCTTTGCCGAGTGTCAATGCGATAACGGTGGCAAGCTGGTCGAAGTACTTTAAGTGACCTGCCGCAGTCCAGCCGAGAAGCTTCACGAAGAACGCCATACGGTTGCCGGAAAGCACCGCTTTCTCGGCAGCCTTGTAAAGCCACTGAGGGAGCTTCGGAATGAGTCCCATTGCCTCGGTGATCTCTGCGAATATCTGAACATCTTCACGGGCAGAGCCTTGGTGATGTATGACCTGCTTGCGCTCCTGGAACACGATCTCGGGGTAATTGAGTGTAAATGCATTGAAGTCGCCGTTGCCCTCGTAGGTCGTTCTTCCGGGGAGAACATAGTCGGCAAACTCCGTCATCTCATTTTCCGTGCAGTCGATAACGACAAGCAGCTCAAGGGCTCGCAGTGCCTCCTCCATCTTGGTGGAGTCGGGATAGGAACGCAGGGGATTGCCGCGATTGACTATCATGATGCGTATGCGATCCTCGTTGTCTCCGAGTATTTCATCGGGAATGATGCCGACGGGGAAAACATTCAGCACGGGGAAGCGGCCTGTTACGGAAGCTCTCCATGTGTTGGGGTCATTCTCGTCGGAGAAGGTGCCTCTTTCGATGACACACTCCGGAGTGATGTTGCCGCCCTTTACAAGTGCCGTACCGCATATGACCGCCAGAGTTATGCACAGGTAGCTGCTCACGGTATTGTGACGACCGAAGAATATGCCGAGATCCTGATGCATACCCCACTTCTTTGTCGTGAGTATTCGTGCGAATTCCTCTGCCTGCTCTCTCGGTATTCCGCAGACGCGAAGATATTCATCGATATCCACATTCATAAACCACGGCTTTGCACGCTCCCAATCGGAAACATACTTTGCGATAAAGTCCTTGTTTTCCCAGCCATGCTCGATTATGATGGCGATGAGAGCCCGCAAAAACAGTGCATCTGAGCCGAGAGCGGGCATTATGTGCATATCCGCCATCCTTGCGGTTTCGGAGAGTCTCGGGTCAACGACTATGACCATCTTATCGGGGTCTTCCGAGAATTCACGGCAGACCTTTCTTGCGTCCTGCACCTGATGCGAGACATAGGAGTTTGATCCCCAGTAGATTATGACCTCGGCGAAGCCGTCGTCCGGCTCCATGAAGTGCATCTGATCACCGAGTATCTTGCCGTGACTCCACCAGTTGCCCATAAATTCAATGCCGATGGGATTGAAGATGTACTGTGAGCCTACAGCTTTGAGCAGTGATTTTGCCGTTGCATAGGGGGTCTGAGCGGAACCGAGAGCGCAGCCGAGGATCGAAAAACTTCTCGGGCCATGAGCGGCAATGATCTTGTTTGCCTTTTCGGCGATCTCGGTATAAGCCTGCTCCCAGCTTATTTCCTCATAATGATCGCCGACCTTTTTGCGGGGGTACTTGATCCTGTCACCGTGATCTACAAAGTACTTTGCGGTTCTGCCTTTACGGCAGCAATAGCCCTTTGTACGGGGACTGTCCGGATCGGGTCTGACACTGATGATTTTGTTGTTCTCAACCTCCATCTCCAAGCCGCAGCTCAAAGCACAGAAGTTGCATTGTGTTTTTTTCCAAACACCCATGCGCCTCATCCTCCATCTATGATAATGTCGAACATACATTATGTTATTAAATTGTCTAACAAATATCAATTGCCCGAAATGCGTTTTGTAAGTACTCACAAATATTCCGTCCTTGTTTTATTGACCGAATCATGATTGTGTTTCAAATAATCGGACAATATGCAGAAAACGATACAATAATATGTACAAGGAGTACAAATGGTAAAAGACTTAACAAAAGTGAAGTCTGAGTCCGAGCAGTTGTTTCCGCCAAAGGCGTATTTCACAAATCCCGCAGGGAAATATTTAACAGAAAAAAGCAAGCCTTTAGGCTTGCTTTTTTCTGCGAAAGAGCTTCATAACGGTGCGTAGGTATAGGGAAGAACCATAAAAAGGTGC
>CAZLSN010000023.1:0-19287 GCA_964562265.1 uncultured Oscillospiraceae bacterium | reverse complement strand
GCTGGCTTGACTTCTACGATGTTTTGTCGGAGGGTATCATCATGCCTGTAGGTGCGATGATCATGTCCTTCTGTATAGGCTGGATCTGGATACCTTCCTGGAAGAAGGAAGGCGACGCTAACAACTTCGTCCTTCAGGAGATCGAAGCATCCGGCCATAAGATGTGGGGCAAGAAGTTCTTCGAGATCTGCTTCAAGTTCATCACTCCTATCGGTATGCTCGTAGTTCTCTACGGTCAGATGTCCGACTTCTTCGGTATCTAAGATTAACTGAACATAAAAACAGGTTCGCTTTTGCGAACCTGTTTTTTTAATTATATTCGGCTTTCAGAAAAGTCCGGTGATACAGCCGTTTTCGTCTATGTCTATATTCTCCGCTGCGGGAACCTTGGGCAGTCCCGGCATCGTCATAATGTCACCGGTGAGTACTACGACAAAGCCCGCTCCGGCGGACACTCTCACGCTTCTCACCGTGACGGTGAAGCCGGACGGTGCGCCGAGAAGTGCGGGATTATCCGAAAAGCTGTACTGCGTTTTTGCAATGCACACGGGAAGCTTCCCGTAGCCGAGCTTATCGAGATCCGCTATCTGCTTTTTGGCAGCGGGTGAAAGGGCTATGCCGTCGCCGCCGTAGACCTTTTTCACGATTGCCGAGATCTTCTCCTCGATCGAAAGCTCCGTATCGTAGCAAAACTTAAAGTCGGGGGTCTCCTCCTCGCACAGTCTCACGACCTCACGGGCGAGGGCTTCACCGCCCTTGCCGCCCTCCGCCCACACGGTGGACAGCACGACATTGACATTAAGCTCCCTGCACCTTTCGACGATGTACTCGATCTCCCTGTCCGTATCGGTGGGAAAACGGTTGACCGCGACAACGCAGGGCAGACCGTAAACATTTTTGATATTCGCAACATGGCGCAAAAGGTTGGGTATTCCCTTTTCGAGAGCGTCCGTATCCTCCGTCGCAAGCTGCGATTTGGCAAGACCGCCGTGCATCTTGAGCGCACGCACCGTCGCAACGATAACGGCCGCCGAGGGCGTAAGTCCCGCCATGCGGCACTTAATATCGAGGAATTTTTCCGCACCGAGGTCTGCGCCGAAGCCCGCCTCGGTGACTGCGTAATCCGAAAGCGAAAGTGCCGTTTTTGTTGCTATGACGCTGTTGCAGCCGTGGGCGATATTCGCAAAGGGGCCGCCGTGGACTATCGCAGGGGTGCCTTCGAGGGTCTGGACGAGGTTCGGCTTCATTGCGTCTTTGAGCAGTGCCGCCATTGCGCCGACAGCCTTCAGGTCCTTTGCTGTAACGGGCTTGCCGTCAAACGAATACGCAACGACTATGCGGCCCAAACGCTCCTTGAGATCGGTAAGCGACGAGGCAAGACAAAGTATCGCCATGATCTCACTTGCAACGGTGATGTCGAATCCGTCCTCTCTGGGTGTGCCGTTCGGCTTACCGCCCAGACCGTCAACGATATTGCGGAGCTGGCGGTCGTTCATATCGACGCAGCGTTTCCAGCTTATCCTGCGAACATCGATGCCGAGGGCGTTGCCCTGCTGAATATGATTGTCCAGCATGGCGGCAAGGAGATTGTTTGCCGCACCTATGG
This sequence comes from uncultured Oscillospiraceae bacterium, assembly GCA_964562265.1. Taxonomy (GTDB): domain Bacteria; phylum Bacillota; class Clostridia; order Oscillospirales; family Oscillospiraceae; genus F23-B02. The sequence goes on along the minus strand of CAZLSN010000023.1, from coordinate 17,681 downwards.
CGTGGAAGTCGCCTGTGAAATGCAGATTTATATCCTCCATGGGAACGACCTGGGCATAGCCGCCGCCTGCTGCACCTCCTTTAACGCCGAACACGGGGCCGAGAGACGGCTCACGCAATGCAACGGTTACGGACTTCCCTATTCTTTTTAATCCGTCCGCAAGACCTATGGTCGTCGTGGTCTTGCCCTCGCCTGCGGGGGTGGGGGTTATTGCCGTGACCAAAACAAGCTTGCCCTGCTTTTTCCCGCTTTCATTGAGAAGCGACAGACCGAGCTTTGCCTTGTATCTTCCGTATTGCTCAATATACTCCTCCGCTATCCCCGCCGCAGCGGCGATCTCGGTTATGGGCTTCATTTTACACCGCTGTGCTATTTCGATGTCGCTCAGGTACTCCATTGCGCTGCCTCCTTTTTCTGTTCTGTTCATATAATACTTGCAAAATATCTTTTTGTAAAGCATTGACTTGCGAATGGCTGCATAGCGTGGTATAATTTATTGATAACAAACGGAGGTGTTATGTTATGAAAAAGTTTATTTCACTGCTGCTTGCAATAAGCATGCTGTTTTCCGTACTTGCGCTTTCCGCCTGCTCCGATGCAAAGGATCCCGATCCCTCGGGAAAGGCAGGCAATGACGATCCCATAGTTTCCGATGACCCTGTGCAGTCCGATGATCCCGCCCCGTCCGGCACCCCCGAGGTAAACGGTGTTGAGCTGGGTGAGACAGCCGACGCAGGACAGGGCTATATCGACAAGCTCATCTTCATCGGTGACAGCACCACCTACGGCCTCAAGGCGTATTCCATGCTCACCGGCGGAAAGGACACCTGGCAGGTATGGACACCCGCAAGCGGCACCCTTGCCCTGTTTAACCAGAGCTGGGCTACCATCGTCTTCCCCAAGACCGGCGAGGAGATCCCCATCACCGAGGCGGTACAGCGTGATCAGCCGGAATACATCGTACTCACCATCGGTGCAAACGGCGTTGCAATGATGGACGAGGCTCAGTTTAAGGCCGACTACACCGCACTTGTCGAGCGCATTTTAAGCGTAAGCCCCAACACCAAAGTCATCTGCAACTCCATCTACCCCGTTGAAAGCTCCTACGAGGCAAAGGGCAACGGCATAAACAATGCCAAGATCGATGCCGCAAATGTCTGGGTCAGGGAAGTCGCCGAGGCCACAGGCACCCGCTATCTCAACACCGCAAGCGTTCTCAAAAACAGTAACGGCTGCCTTGATCCCGCCTACGGCAACGGTGACGGCATCCATCTCAGCTCCGTCGGCTTCGACAGAGTACTCAATTACATCCGCACCCATGCATACATCTGAGGGAGGATAAGCGTGTTATGAAAAGAATAATTGCTCTCATCTTATGCCTTTGCGCAGTGTTCTGCCTTGCAGCCTGCGGCGGCGATACCCCCGAGGCAAAGGATCCCGATATGGCAAGCGTCAGCAAGGCAGTCTCCGATGTCGCACTGACCGATGAGATGGTGCAGCTCGACGGCAGCTATATCTCCAACACCATAAAGCTCGGCGAGGGCGACTATGAGGATTGCTATGTTGCTATCTCAAGCGTCGGCACCAATATCGACGAGTTCGGCATTTTCAGAGCAAGCGACGAGAGCCAGATGGCCGAGATCGAAAAGGCGCTGAACGACTACCTCGATTTCAAGCGCAGCGCATGGATAGATTCCTACCTTCCCGATCAGTTCCCCAAGCTGGAGAACGCAGCGGTTCATTCCGAAGGTCTTTATGTCTGCTACTTCGTCCTCGGTGATGACACCGCGGCGGACGCCCTCGATGCATTTGAAGCCTGCTTCAAGTAAGCTGAGGGGAGTCGAACCCATCTCATGCTTCACATGAAAAATCGACTGTCGGCACCTGAATCAACTGCCGACGGTCGATTTTTGCATAGCAAAAAGCAGACAATGCCCGTATGTTCGGAGCATTGTCTGCTTGAAATACACTTCGTTTAAACGCTTATCTCGCAGAGGGTGCAGAGGGCATCGCCCGAGTATATTGCGACGCACCATGCATCCTCGCTGCGATGCGCCTTGAGCGTTGCCGTATCGCCGCCTTTGAGCTGCTGCTTATACAGAACTCTGAAGCCCCTCGGCTCGTTTTTTACAAGCTCACTCTCCGGCAATATCTCGGCAGCAAGGTCGAGATACGCCGTATTGTGGACATGGCGGTTATAGTCAAAATCGCTTCGGCGCAGTGCTACAGTCCCCTCGATCTCAAACTCTGTCGGCTCCTTGAGCTTCGGCAGCTTCTTATCCCAAAGCCTGTATTCCTCGGGGCGGTACTTTGCGGTCACGGTCTCGCTTATGCGCAGTATCCGCTGCGCCTCAACATCGAAGACCGAGAGCTTCGTCTCACCGAGTGCCAAAACATCACCCGCTTCCGTGCGCAGAACGAACTCCCTGTCGTGCCGCACCTTTGTGCCCTCGCCGACTATCCATGTATCGACCATGAGCTTTTCGCCGCGACGAGGCAGACGCTCTATCTTCACATCCCACTGCGTCAGTATCCACTCGCTGCTGCCCATTTCGGCTTTCAGCTCATCGTCTGTAACGGCATCCTTGTGATGATCCGCCGCGTTCTCAAACAGCTTCAGTACTGAACTGAGCTTCATTCTGTCGTCGCTGCCGAAGTCGTCGAGCCTCGTTATCGAGATGTCTTTAAATACCATACAACGCCTCCTTGACTTTACACAAACGAGGATATGACGAACCGCTGCACATTTCAATATGCAGCGGTCGTCTTTTGCCCAAAAATTCACTCGCCGAGATAATTCTTAACAAATCGCATGAGCATCGTTGCGACCTGCGCCCTCGTTGCTCCGGCATCGGGTGAAAGGGTCGTCGTCGATGTGCCGTTTATGATGCCCTGCCCCACTGCCCATTCCATCGCAAAAACATAGGGAGCGGCGACCTTGGCGGAGTCGGTGAACAGCGAAAGATCGGCGTGTTTTTCATCGTCCGTGTTCCTTCCCGTAAGCCCCGCATAGCGGCAAAGGAAGGTCGCAAGCTGCTCACGGCTCAGGGTCTCATCGGCACGGAAGCTGCCGTCGTAGTAGCCGTTTGCTATGCGATTGTGCGATGCCCAGAGTATCGCATCGTAATAGGCGTTGCGGCGAAGATCGTTAAAGGGATTGTCATAGCCCTCAACGGAGGGTGAGCCGGAGAGCCTGTAAAGCACGGTCACCAGCATACCGCGGTTCATCGTGGTATCCGGTTCGAAGCTTGTCTTCGTAACGCCGTTAAATAGTCCCGCCGATACAACATAGTCCACCGCCTCATGCGCCCAGAACTTTGCGCTTATGTCGGCAAAATCCTTGGAAGGGCAGCCGTCGCCGCCGTCGCATTTGTCGGTCGGCGGGGGATCCGTTGTGTCAAGCTCCTGCCACTTTGCGGTGAGGTTGCGGTTTTTATCCGCAATGGTTTTGCCGCTTATCATAACACCGTCGGTTGTCTCCCAGCCGAGGAACTTAAAGCCGTCCTTTGTGGCGGTGGGAAGCTCACCGTAAGCCTCATCCTTATAATACGCCTTGACGCGGTTGCCGCCGGAGATCTTGCCGCCGTCGGCATCCATCTTTATGTACACGAAATCGGGACAGGGCATTTCGTCGCCGGGGTAAACGCCGTAGAGCAGGATCTTCGCCTCTTCAAAGCGGCGGAGGATAAGCCCCGTGTAAATGACGCTGCCCGCATTGCACAGCACCGCCATCGAATCGACAAGCTCCAAAGGCTCGACCTTGTGGAAGTCGTTCTGAATATATCTTGCGAGTCGCCACGATTTTGCGTAATACTCGACCCAATTGGTTCCGAAATTGTAGCACAGGCTCAAAAGCGCATCGAATTCGTTCTGCGGAAGATCATAGCCGTAGCGAGTACCGATCTTGCGGACCGCATCCTCAAATGCGGCAATATCGCTTACGAAAAGAGCATCCGCCTCCTCCTGCGTTATCGTCATGCCCTCGTAAACATCGGGGCCGCAGTGACCGTAGCCTATCGTCCAGTTTGTCTCACCGGGGTTTTTATATGCCACAAGGCGGCAGCCCTCTTTGTTTTTTATGTAGTCATACATTTTTTCGCTGCCGGTCATGAGGGGCTCTTCCTCTCCGGTCTCACCGTCGGCAAATACCGCAGCGGGGAAGATCGTGAGCAGCAGCACAAGGCTCAGAATAAGCGAAAAAACTCGTTTCATTCGCACGCCTCCTTAACAAAGTTTTTAAATATTTTATCACAAACTTCCCCACAAATCAAGCAAAAAGCCTTTATTTGCAAGCCTTTGCTCCCATTCTCGATGCAAAAATCCCCCTCCGCAGCCAAAAATGCGGAGAGGGGGATTTTTTATTCTCATCCGAAGACGGAGAGAAGGAAGCCTGCGGCGATGGCGGAGCCTATGACTCCGGCGACATTCGGCCCCATGGCGTGCATGAGAAGGTAGTTCGACTTATTGTATTTTCTGCCGACATCCTGTGCCACTCTCGCCGCCATCGGCACCGCCGACACTCCTGCGGAGCCTATAAGCGGGTTGATCTTTCCGCCCGAAAGCCTGTACATTATCCTGCCTCCGAGCAGTCCGCCTATGGTCGATACGGCAAAGGCGGCAAGGCCGAGGGCTATTATCTTCAGCGTCTCCCAATTGAGGAAGCTTTGCGCGACCATGGTCGCACCGACCGAGGTCGCAAGGAATATCGTGACGATGTTCATAAGAGCGTTCTGCGCCGTATCGGAAAGCCTGTCCGTTACACCGCTCTCGCGGAAAAGATTGCCCAGCATGAGGCAGCCGATGAGCGGTGCCGTCGAGGGCAGAAGCAGAATAACGACGGTGGAGACGACTATGGGGAAGATTATCTTCTCCTTTTTGCTGACCTCCCTTGTCTGCTCCATCTTGACCTTGCGCATCTTCTCGCTCGTCATAAGCTTCATAAGCGGCGGCTGAATAAAGGGGATGAGTGCCATATACGAATACGCCGCTATCGCAATGGGGCCCAAAAGCCACGGTGCCAGCTTCGACGCCGTGAATATCGCCGTTGGGCCGTCGGCACCGCCAATGATACCAATCGACGCAGCCTCACCGCCGCTAAAGCCCAAAAGCACCGCAGCGAAGAATGCGACGAACACACCAAGCTGTGCCGCAGCACCCAAAAGCAGGCTCTTGGGATTTGAAAGCAGGGGGCCGAAATCCGTCATAGCACCGACGCCAAGGAATATGAGCGAGGGGTATATCCCCGCCTTTACGCCGATGTAGAAGAAGTCCAGAAGCCCCGCATTTTGCATGATATAGCCGTAGCTGTGGTAATATGAACTCTCGGCATTTGAAAACGCCTCCCATATTTCGGGGTGGTACATGGCGTTTTCGCCCTGACCGACGAAGTAGCTCAGATTCGTAAGCAGGCAGCCGAAAGCGATGCCGCAAAGCAGAAGCGGCTCAAACTTTTTGCCTATACCGAGGTACAGCAGCAAAAAGGCTATCGCTATCATCACAAGGTTCTTCCAGCCGCCCTCGGTGGTGAAAAACGCCGCAAAGCCGGATTCCAGCGCAAGCTTTTGCAGTGTTTCCGCAATATCCATACTAAGCCTCCCCTCAGCTCACGACGACAAGAGGATCGCCCGTCTGCACCGTCTGCCCCTTTGCGACAAGGATCTTCGTGACGGTGCCGCCGACCTCGGAGGCCACCTCGTTTTCCATCTTCATCGCCTCGATGACAAGTATCGTGTCGCCGGGCTTTACCTTGTCGCCCTCGGCAACTGCAATTTTCAGCACAGTTCCGGGCATGGGTGCTTTGAGTGCATCGGCAGCATCCCCGCTTACCGCTGTCTTCGGTGCGGCAGCTGCGCTCTCCGAAGTCCTGGCTGCGCTTACCGTCGGCAGCGCAGCTTCATATTCATCGAGAAGGACAGCGCAGCCGTCCTCGACCTCGACTTCATACACTCTGTTATTCAAGGTCACTCTGTATTTCACTTGTCTTTGACCTCCCTTATGGAAATAAAGCGAAGCTCGTTTAAGGGCTTGCCCAGGGCATCCGCCACTATCGCCATTATCATTGCGGCGTCTCGGGGGTCCGTGTCGTAAAGCTTCAGCTCACCGGCAGAGCCCGAAGCCTTCTCAGCCTCGACTTCCGTTGCGTTCTCAGCTTTCGGGGACTTTTTCGCCATGATCTTCACCATCACGACGATTATGAGCAGCAAAAAAGTGAGCCCCAAAAACACCACCGCATAGCCCAGCAGCGCAGTGAGCAGCGCATCGTGGATGGGCATTTTAAGTTCAAGCAGTGTTGCCATACTCATATCTCCGTTATCGTGTAGCGCACCCGTTTTTCACGAAGCTCGCTGCGTTTTTCAAAGAAGCTCTCCGCCACCTGCGGGAAGGCGATGTAGCTCAAGACATCCTCTTCGCACTCCGCAGTATCGCCAAGCTCCGCCGAAGCCTTCTCGAAGGTATCTGTCGGCAGGGTATCGGCAAATCTGCCCTCAACGGGCTTATCGTCACCGAGGATCTTTGCCCTTATCTCGGGGTCTATCGGAGCGGGCGGAGTACCGTACTCACCACGGCAATACGCCTTTACCTCACTGCCCACATTCTTATACCGCTCACCCGCCAGCACATTCTGCACCGCCTGCGTTCCGACCATCTGACTCGTCGGCGTGACAAGCGGAGGATAGCCGAGTTCACGCCTGACCCTCGGTGTTTCGAGCAGTGCCTCATCGAGATGCTCAAGGGCGTTCATCGCTGTGAGCTGACTTATGAGATTTGACAGCATGCCGCCGGGTATCTGATAGGCAAGGCACTGGGTATCCGTCGCCATCGATATGGGGTTTAAGAGTCCGTTTTTCAGTGCGTCCGCCCGTATGCCCTTGAAGAAGGTGGCAGCCTCGTCCAGTGCCTTCGTGTCGAGTCCCGTATCGTAGCCGAGTTCCGAGAGCGCAAAGGCAAGGGTCTCGGTCGCCGGCTGAGAGGTGCCGCCGGAAAACGGCGATATTGCCGTGTCTATGACATCGGCACCAGCCTCCGCAGCCTTGAGGCAGCTCATGAAAGCAAGTCCCGTCGTGCAATGTGTATGCACGATAACGGGAAGGTTCGCCGCATCCTTAATCGCGCTCACCAGCTCATAGGCGCATTTGGGCGAGAGTATGCCCGCCATATCCTTAATGCATATGCTGCCTACTCCCATGCGCTCGTATTCCTTCACAAGCTCAATATACTTTTCCGGCGTATGAACCGGGCTTGTGGTGTATGAGATCGCTGCCGATGCCTCGGCACCGCTTTTAAGCGTTTCCTCAACGGCGACTTTTATATTGCGGGGGTCGTTTAACGCATCGAATATTCGTATAATATCTATGCCGTTTTTGACCGATGCCCTCACAAAGCGGCGAACTATATCGTCCGAATAATGATGATAGCCGAGAATGTTCTGACCGCGGAGCAGCATTTGCAGCTTCGTGTCCGGCATCTCGGCTCTTATCTTTCGCAGTCGCTCCCACGGATCCTCATTCAAATATCTCAGACACACATCGAAGGTCGCTCCGCCCCAGCACTCAACGGAATGATAGCCCGCTCCGTTAAGCGTCTTGAGTATCGGGGCAAAGCTGTCATACGGCAGTCTTGTGGCGACAAGTGACTGATTTGCGTCTCTGAGCACCGTCTCGGTAAAGCGTATCTTTTTCACGGTTTTGCCTCCTTGCTTATCGCTTCACACCATTTTGCCGATCTGCTGACGGCAAAACGCTCTTCTCCGTATTCAGTTTCCGCAGAAATGCCGTTTCTTATTCCGGCGGCTTTGAGCGGCTTTATGCTCTTTATCTCGGAGAGAGCTATGCTCGTTTTATGACTGTTCATTTCCCCGGGGAAGGAAGCAAAGTAAAGCTCCTTATCCGTAAGCCAAAGCCTTCCGCCGACGCACTGGCCGCCGTAGTAATGCCCCGCCGCATCGGAAAGGATGAGTCTTGCGTTTTCCGCAAGCTCCCTGCCGACGGCATCCAGAGCATCCGACCGTCTGCGATTGTGCGCTCTCATGTAAAAGCCCATGAATGCACCGCCAAAGACCGCCGTTATGATCGCAGTGGGCAGGGCAGCCGAAAGGGTGCCGCCGCTGAGTGTCCTCACGCCGACGATCATCAGCCCCAGCATAAGCCCGAAGGCTATGCCGGTTTTAAGCGAACTGCCGTACTTCATTGTTTCCGTTCCTCCAGCGGCGGTATTCCTCAAGCTCATGCTCAAGGCAAAGGCTTATGACCATGTTTATTATAAGCGCATCATCGATAAAGCCGAGTATCGGCACATTGTCGGGAATGAGATCGTAAGGCAGCGCAATATACAGCAGCACTGCCGCACCGCCGATGATCGCCGTCACGGGTACCCGCTTGTAATTGCCCTTGTAATAATCGCTTAGCATATAGACAATGTCCTGAGCCTCGGCGATACTGTCCCCCACAAAGGGGATCTTCACCAGAGGATCGAGCTTGACTGAATTCGTTTCGAGGAACTCCAGCAGCTTACCTGCGGAGGTGTACACTCCCTTAAGCCATTTTTTGAGGTTTTCCACATCTTTAATGCACATTTTATATCCCCCTGTCGAAATATCTTTATAGTTAATATAATATCATAAAATTTCTGCACAGTAAACAAAAACCGTCGTCTGCGGTCGATGCAAACTGTTTATTAGCGAGAATATGAAAAACCGTCTTGATTTTAGCACCGTTTTGGTCTACATTTATATTGAACAAATATGGAATTTACTCATTGAGAGGTAATGATATTGGGCATTTCAAATGTTTTTGAACTCCTCAGCGGTGTCGCACTGTTTTTGTTCGGTATGGCACTTATGGGCGACGGCTTGAAGCTCGTCGCCGGTAACAAGCTGGAGATCATCCTTTACCGTCTTTCAAGCACCCCCCTAAAGGGCATACTCCTCGGCACCGGTGTCACCGCAGTCATCCAGTCCTCGTCCGCGACCTCGGTCATGGTCGTCGGCTTCGTAAACTCCGGTATGATGAAGGTCAAGCAGGCTATCGGCGTCGTCATGGGCGCGATAATCGGCACAAGTATCACCGGCTGGATAATCTGTCTTTCGAATGTCAGCGGCGGCTCAGGCTGGCTTGAGCTTGTCTCCACCGATACGCTGACCGCACTCATCGCCGTAATCGGCATCGTCTTCCGCATGTTCTCGTCAAATGCCACCAAAAAGCATGTGGGCGACATCATGCTGGGCTTTGCCGTTTTGATGTTCGGCATAAACACCATGAGCGGCTCCGTTGCGGAACTTCGTGAAAGTCAGACCTTTATCGACATGCTGACCACCTTCTCCAATCCCCTCCTCGGCATACTTCTGGGTCTTGTCTTCACCGCCGTTATCCAGAGCGCATCGGCGGCAGTCGGTATTCTCCAGGCTCTTGCCATAACCGGTGCGATCCGCTTTGAGACCGCCCTGCCCATAATCATGGGCATTGCCATCGGTGCTTCCGTTCCCGTTCTGCTCTCCGCCCTCGGCGCAAGCAGCAACGGTAAGCGTACCGCTCTGTCCTATCTTCTGGTCGATACCCTCGGCGTCATCGTATTTTCGATCATATTCTATACGCTTGATGCCTTCGTCGATTTCTCCTTTATGTCCATGACGATGAGCTCCGTGAGCCTTGCGCTTTTAAACACCGTTTTCCGCTTTATCATAGTGCTGCTGCTTGCTCCGTTTATCGGTCAGCTTGAAAAGCTCGGCAAGTTCCTTATCAAAGAGAAGGAAAGCGATGCCGCCGCCCTTCGGGATATGGACAGGCTGGAGGAACGCTTCATCGCCCACCCCGCCCTTGCTATTGAGCAAAGCCGCCTCACCGTAAATTCGATGGCGGAGAAGGCAAAGGAAAACCTTTTCGATGCCTTTGCCCTGCTTGAAAAATACTCCGACGAGGGCTTTGAAAATGTCTCTCACACCGAGGATATTGTCGACCGCTACGAGGATAAGATCGGAACCTACCTCATGGCAGTCACCGGTAAGGAGCTGAACCTCGAGCAGCAGGAGGATGTCAGCAAGTATCTGCACACCATAAACGACTACGAGCGAATCAGTGACCACGCCCTGAACATTGCCGAATGCGCTAAGGAGATCCACGAGAAGAAGATCGTTTTCTCCGAAAGTGCGGCAATGGAGCTTGCGGTTTTAAAGAGCGCAGTCACCGAGATAATCACCCTCGCCGTCCGTGCCTTCGTCGAGAACGACCTTGCCCTTGCGTACAGGGTCGAGCCTTTGGAGGAGCTTATCGATAACCTCTGCGACGAGATGAAGTATCACCACATCGAGCGACTGCAAAAGGGTCAGTGTACGCTTCTGTACGGTTTCGTGTTTGACGATCTGCTTACAAACTTTGAGCGTATCGGCGACCACTGCTCCAACATCGCCGTCGCTATGATCGAGCTTGACTCCGACTCCTTCGACACTCACGAGTATATAAACAGCCTCGCCGCAGCACACAACCACGGCTTCGACGAGTATTATGAGGAATACAGCAAAAAGTATTCGATATGAGATCATATAAAAGCACAGCGGCACAAGGGTTTTTCCTTGTGCCGCTGCTTTTTTATGCTCTGTCCAGTTTTTCGTTTATCTCTTTCAGCAGGCGGTTTATTGCGGACAGCTCCTCGGCAACGGGGTCGGAGACGCTGACCTGATCGACCTCGGAGGCAAAATCCACCTTCTCCCCTGCGATCTTCACTACCCTTGCGGGTACGCCGACTGCGGTGCTGTCGGCAGGTATTTCGGACAACACCACCGAGTTTGCCGCAATACGGCTGTTGTCGCCGACAGTGAAGGGACCCAAGACCTTTGCTCCCGTGCCGATAAGCACATTGTTGCCTATCGTCGGGTGACGCTTACCGCTGTCCTTGCCGGTACCGCCGAGGGTCACGCCGTGGTAGATGAGGCAGTCGTCACCTATCTCGGCGGTCTCGCCTATGACTATGCCCATACCGTGGTCGATGACAAGCCTTTTGCCGATCTTCGCACCGGGGTGTATCTCTATCCCCGTGCGGCGGCGGGAGAGCTGGGATATGAGCCTTGCGATGAATTTCATGTCATGCTCATAAAACCAGTGCGCCGTTTTATGGCTCTGCACCGCCTTTACGCCGGGGTACAGAAGCAGCACCTCGGCTGCACTCTTTGCCGCGGGATCCCTCGCAAGGTATGCGTTAACTGTTTCCTTTAATTCCTCAAACATCATATCACTCCGCAAATGCCGGACTCGACAAATACCTTTCTCCCGTATCGGGGAGCAGGGCAACGATCGTTTCCCCTGCGTTTTCTGGCAGCTTTGCAAGCTGCACAGCGGCGTAAAGTGCCGCACCGGAGCTTATGCCCGCAAGCACGCCCTCGGTCTTGCCCAAGCTGCGCATCATATCATATGCCGCCTCATCGGGAACGGTCACGATCCTGTCAATAACGCCCCTGTCCAGAACATCGGGGACGAAGTTTGCACCTATCCCCTGTATGCCGTGGCTTCCCGCCTTGCCTTCGCTTAAAAGCGGTGAGCTTTCGGGTTCGACCGCAACGACCGTGACGCTCTTCTTCATACTCTTTAAGTACTGCCCCACGCCGGTGATCGTACCGCCGGTGCCGACCCCGGCAACGAAAATGTCAACCTTGCCGTCGGTATCCTGCCATATCTCGGGGCCGGTTCCGACCCTGTGCGCAGCGGGGTTTGCGGGATTAACGAACTGCCCCGCAACTATGCTGCCGGGGATGGAGGCATGAAGCTCCTCGGCCTTATCGACCGCACCCTTCATTCCGAGCTTGCCGGGGGTGAGGATGAGCTCCGCACCGTATGCCTTCATAAGCTTTCTGCGCTCTATGCTCATGCTGTCGGGCATTACGATGATGACCCTGTAGCCTCTTGCGGCACCGACGGCGGCAATGCCTATGCCGGTGTTGCCGGAGGTCGGCTCTATGATAACTGAGCCCTTGCCGATAAGCCCCTTTGCCTCGGCATCGTCGAGCATAGCCTTGGCGGCCCTGTCCTTGACGGAGCCTGCGGGGTTAAAAAGCTCAAGCTTTGCGAGCAAAAGCGCCGCCAAATGCTCCTGCTTTTCAATGTTTCTGAGTCTGAGGAGCGGAGTGTGTCCGATAAGTTCTTCAACCGAATTGTATATATTAGGCATAATAATTCTCCTTTATAATGAAAACGAGCCTGCAACAACTATGTCAAGCAGAAAAATAATAGAGTTGCGGGGGATCTCGAGGGGGTCAAGACCCGCCTCGAATTGGATCGCCGCCGAAAAGCGCTTGAGAGCCAATGCTTTTAGCGGAAGCATCATTTTGAGTATTCAAAATGACCGGCGGCGGTTTTTCTCTTGTCAAAAAGCCGGAACGGACGTTTTGACAAGATGAAAAAAACAGCATTGCAATGCAATGCTGCCGTCACCGATAACAAAACTCACATGGCATCGGGGCGACAACATCGGCAGGTACAGGTACAGACACAACAGCAGGTAAACTTCATGATATTATCGCTCCTTTTGCATTTAAATTCCTATCTCTCGGATGGGTTATCAATATAATACTCCCCTATTCGCTCCTTGTCAAGCAATTCCCAGCGATTTGCTGTGAATTATTTTTGCGCAGCATAAAAGCCTCGAAGAGTTTGCCGCTGTGAGCGGCAAAAAAATTGTCTAAAAAACCGAATGGGTTTTTAGACAAGCTGAAAAAACCGCCAAAGGCGGTTTTTTGTTAATGATGATTCATGTAATACACTGCGGCTTCGGTGGTAAGCACGAAGTCACATTCCGAATTTGACAGGGAATTGAACTGCTCCGCCATGCTGCCGTGGACTCTCGTTATCTGCCCAAGCTTATTCTTGCTGCGCTCATTTTCGTCAAGTGCGGCACCGAGGGTGCTTGATGCGCCCATGTACAGCACACCGCCGGAGAGCGTTCCCTTGCCGGTGGACAGTCCCGCAATGACGACATCGGTCGTCATGTAGGTGCAGAGGATGGTATAATCCGCGGAATAAATATCCGCCGACACACCTCCCCATGCGCAGTCGATATTGCCGGAATTCAGCTCCACAAAGGTGTCCGCCGACTTTATCGGGTGGACATTCAGCGTCCAGCCGAGCTTTTCGCACACGGCTTCGGCAAGCTCGACATCAAAGCCTGTGTACACTCCGCTGCCCTCAAAGCACATCGGGAAGGACGCAAGGTCAACGCCTATCGTGAAGGTCCTCGGCTCGATATAGCCGAAGTCGTCCACCCTCGCCTTGCCGGAGGGAAAGTCCACCGCGCTGTCGGAGCCGAACCATTCCCGTGCAAGGGAATCGATCCTGCCTTCATCCTCAAGCTCACACAATGCGGCATTTATGTAATGATATGTCGAATCGCCGTTGCGCAGCACTATTGAATAGTTGAGCTCCTCAAGGCTCTTCACTGTCCTGTACTTGCCGTCGCCGGTGCAGGCACAGAGGGATATTATCATAAGCAGCACAAGTAAAAGTGCCGTGGTTCTCTTTTTCATTTACGGTATTCCGCCTTTCTGACATGAACAGAATAACCGAAAATGCGGCACAAATCAAGTACCGGTGACATTTTCCTGTTTGTAATTGCTCAAAAACCGCTTTGTGCGCTCCTCCGACGGATCACCCAGCACCTTCTCGGGGTCGCCCTGCTCAACGATAACGCCGCCGTCCATGAATATGACCCTGTCCGACACCGCCCTTGCGAATGCCATCTCGTGGGTGACTATGACCATCGTCATCTTCTCGTCCGAAAGCTGTTTTATTACTTTTAAAACCTCACCCGTGAGTTCGGGGTCGAGTGCGCTCGTCGGCTCATCGAAGAACAGAATATCGGGCTTCATCGCCAAGGCTCTCGCTATCGCCACTCTCTGCTGCTGGCCGCCGGAAAGATGGGAGGGATATTCGTTTGCCTTATCGGAAAGCCCCATCTTATCGAGAAGCCGCATTACCTCCTCGGTGACGGTCTTCTTATCCCTCTTTTGTACGCTTATCGGTGCATCGATGATGTTTTTCAGCACGGTGTAATGCGGGAAAAGATTGAACTGCTGGAACACAAGCCCGAAGCAGCTTTTGAACTTTTTGATCTCCTGCGGTGCCGCATAGCGCATTTTGCCGTTTTCGGTTTTTGCAGCGGCGGAGCCCATGTATTTTATCTCGCCGGAATCGGCGGTCTCCAAAAATGTCGCACAGCGCAGAAGCGTCGATTTGCCCGATCCGGAAGGACCGATTATCGACACGGTTTCGCCCTTGGAAACGCCGAGGCTAATGCCCTTCAAAACCTCGACGCCGCCGAAGCTTTTGCGAATATCGTTCATTTCGAGTATCATTTCCGCACCCCCCTTAAGCGTAGTAGTTCATCGCCTTTTCGCAGCGCTCCATCACCCACGCCACGACAAAGTTGAAGATGTAATACATGACGCCGGCGGTCGCAAATGCAACGAAGAAGTTCTGAGAGCTGCTGTTTGCGATCTGGGTAGCTCTGGTGAACATCTCGACAAGACCTATCGAGTAGCACAGCGAGGTATCCTTTACGAGTGTTATGACCTCATTCGTGACCGAGGGCAGAACATTCTTTACCATCTGCGGCAGAATGAGCTTTAGGAAGGTCTGTGCCTTGCCGTAACCCAGAACCTGCGCCGCCTCATACTGCCCCTTTGGGATGCACTCGATGCCGGAGCGGTAGATCTCCGCAAAATAGGCGGCATAGTTTATGACAAAGGCGATGATCGCCGCAGTGAACCGCCACTCACCCGATACAACATATCTCAGTCCGAAGAGACCGAAGCCCCAGTTTAGGAGCATGGGCAGTCCGAAGAACACGACCCAAAGCTGGAGGATAAGCGGTGTTCCTCGCATTATTGATATGTACACCCTTGTGATATTCCGCAAAACAGCATTTTTGGATCGTCTTCCGAAGCAGACCAAAAGTCCCAAAGGAAGCGACCCTATGAGCGTCAAAAGAAAAATTGCAAGGGTTGTGCCGAAGCAGCGGATGAGTTCGGTTAAAACAGTTTGAAAGTCCATATATTCCTCTTGTGCCCCACCGCCGAGGCGGTGGGGCAGTAATTGTTTATTTATTTATGAGTATCAGGTTTTCGATGATGAGGCCGCGCTCCACATAGTCGGAGGACTGTGCAATCTCAAGCAGCGTTCCATCGTCCGCCATCTTCTGAAGCTCTGCGTTCACCGCATCACACAGTGCTGTGTTGCCCTTTAAGAAGCCGACCGCATACTGCTCACTCGAAATCGCCTCGGAGGCTATCACATACTCATCGCCCCTGGCGGCTATCTGCGCCATCGCAACACCGACATCGACGGCAATGGCATCAACGGTACCGTTTTGCAGCTCCATGAAGCCGAGGCTGTAATCGGAAAGCTCAACGAGCTGACCGAGGGAGTTCTTGAATTCCTCATTAGCGTTGACCGCCTCAAGACCTGAGGATGCAGCCTGAACCATGAGCTTCTTACCGGCGAGGTCGGCGAGGGTGTCAATGCCGGAATCCTTCTTTACAACGATGACGATGCTGTTGTCGGCGTAGGGGACAGACCATGTGTAGTCGTTTTCCTTGCCGGTGCAGGTGAAGCCGTTCCAGATGCAGTTTATGTTGCCAGCTTCAAGCTCCTTGTCCTTTGCCGACCACTTAACGGGTATCGCTTCAAAGCCCCAGCCGAGGCGGTTGCACAGTTCCTTTGCGACGGCAAGATCGTAGCCGTCGTATTCGCCGTTGTCGGCAAGGTAGCCGTAGGGCGGGAACTCAGCGTCGAAGCCGACCTTCAAAACGAAGCCCTCACCGAGATCCTCCTCGGAAACGACACCGGCTGCTTTGCCGTCGTCCTCCTGAATGCTGCCGCAGGCGCAAAGTGTAAATACAGTCATCACCGCTAAAAGCAGTGCAATAAGCTTTTTCATGATTTTTCTTCCTTTCTGTTGTTTTTTGTTTTATCGCATTAGCATATTAGCACATTAGCACGCTAAAGTAAATAGGGATATGCAACTTTTGCTGTGCAATTTCCGCACAGCAAAATCGCAATAAAAATCGACCGTCGGCAGTAAAAGCTGCCATCGCAGGGAACGGCTTTCCATCCCGCTTGTCCCCTGTTCTTCACAGCCGCAAAAAAACAAAGCGCATCTTAGTCGATGCGCTTTGAATGTCTTTATTTTTTCCCTGCTTTTTTGATCGCTCCGATGATGATGCTAATGACGCTGCCAAACAGAACCAGGGTCGCGACGCCGCCGACAAAGGTGGTGTAAACACCGATACCGAGGAAGTCGTATACGCTTATCGGTGAGCAAATCAGGTATATCAGCACAAGCCCCGCCATAAGCAGCGCACGGATCCGTCCGCTTTTTATTGCGGTTCCGGCATACACACCGAGGGCGACAAACGCCAGAAAGCTGAAGATAACCGGCAGGCTCGGCGGCATACCGTACCATTCATTTATAATATACAGCATGGCTTATATGCTTTCCGAGCTTTCCACGCTCTCAATAACGGACATGAACACGGGCAGTATCCCCTTGCCATCCTTGCGATGCGGGGGAAGCTGATACAGATCGTGTGCGGGGAAGTCGTTGCCCTCAATGAGCAGGGGGCCGTTATCCGTTATGCAGACATCCCAGCCTACAAGTCCGACCTGCGGAACGACCTGCCCCGCCTTTTTGACAAGCTCCAGTGCCTCGTTCCACATGGGGAGCTTAAAGCCCTTTATGGCAACTCCCGTGAGCGGATGCTTCTCGAACACCTCGCCCTTTTCGTTCATTGCGGGGAAGATGACCTCTCCCCTGTCAACCTCGATGGGAACGACCATTCCGCCGTTGGCAAAGTTATCGACAAACTTGCCGTTGCCTATGCGAAGGCAGGCGGTGACGATCTTCGTCGTTGAGCCCCTTGTGAAGCTGACGACACGGCAGGTATTGACGGAATAGGGGTGCAGCTCCATAAGTTTTTCGTGCTGTCTTACACATTCTTCAAGGATGAAGACGGTCTCACCGGTAAGATGCTCGTAAAGATCTCCGTCGAAGCGATCGACCTCGATCTTTTCGATGCCTCTGCCGCACATTCCGCCGACGGGCTTTGCCATGAACACGGGATGCTTTTTGGTGAAGGCGTCAAAGTCCTCTCTCGTCGCCGTAGTCATATCGAGCCATTCCCTGTGCATGAACTCGGAAAAGTTCCTTGCGAAGTTGAGCTTGTTTTCGATCTGCTTATTGTAACGGGGATCGTTGTACTTTTTTACGAGGGCATTGCTCTTACCCCTTGTGAGTATGGTCTTGCGCTGCTCACGGGTCATGTTGTACATCTCAAATATCCAATAGTCCATGTATCCCGCCTGATAAGCAAGGGCGCACCATGCCATGTCGAGGAATATGAAAAGGCGGTTCTTGCCGGATTTCACATGCACCGCGTTGATCTTCTCCACCATCTGGCGATAGTTCATATCCAAAAGTCGGGTGACGATGAATTTTATCTTACCCATAATGTCTCTCCTCTTTATTGAGAATGTTGAAATTGTAGCACAAAAAGCATCAAAACGCAATAATACCGAAGCACTTTATGCGCTTCGGTATTATAATTCAAAAGATTCAAAATCAAAGAGCTGCCTTTGCCTTCTCGCAGAGTGCGGTGAAAGCTGCGGGATCGTGGATAGCGGTCTCGCTGAGCATCTTGCGGTTCA
>CAZLSN010000022.1:0-19487 GCA_964562265.1 uncultured Oscillospiraceae bacterium | reverse complement strand
AGGAGAAATACGGCCTCCCCGAAAAAGAACCCATCACCTTCACAAACTTCCATCACTGAAAAAATGACAGTCTGCTTTTGCAGACTGTCATTTTATTCGTATGGGAAGAAGCTTTGTATCGCAAAGGAGAGTTTCGGCGGTGGCGGAGCTTATGTCAGTTATCCTGACGCAAAAGTCCTCGCCGTTTTCCTCCGGAACAAGTGCCGTGACGCAGACATCCGCGGAGTAGGCAATATCCGTAACGCTGCCGCCGAATTCGGTGACGGCGTTTTTTATGCGCTCAAGCAGGGAGTATGAGCAGGATACTGCGTATTCGCTCCATCGTCTGACGCAGGCGATACCCGCTGCGTTCAAAGCATCGGCGGCACTGCGGGTATAGGCACGCAGAAGTCCGCCCGTGCCGAGGAGTATACCGCCGAAATAGCGGGTCACTACACAGACGACATTTTCAATGCCCTCACGCTTAAAGACCTCCAGCATGGGAAGTCCGGCGGTACCCTGAGGCTCACCGTCATCGGAGTAGCGAACGGCACCGTCCTTTATAATATAGCACCAGCAGTTGTGGCGGGCATCGTAGTGCTTCTTTTTCATTTCCGCAACGAAGGCCTTGGCGTCGTCCTCGTTATCGACGAATCTCACATGCCCCAAAAATTCGGAGCGTTTTTCGGTGAATGCCGCCTCACCGTCTCCCGCGGGGATGAAATACTCATTCACGCTCAATCTTCCCAATCCTCCTTGGGCTCTACATAACCGGGGATGTACTTTTTCACCTTGCCGAAAAGCTCCGGCGGAACCGTGACCTCGGCTTCAATGCCGGAGTCGGTGTATTCCAGGGACGAAACCGCCGCTTCACGGTTAAGAACATCGGCGATCCCCGCATCGGAATAGGGAATGGAGAGGTGTACCTTCTTGCTGCCCCGATCGAGCAGGGACGAAAGCTTTGAAACAAGCTCCATCACTCCCTCACCGCTTTTTGCGGAGAGGCAGACAATATCCTCACCGTGCGGCAGTATCCCCATGTAAGCGTCGCATTTGTTGAAAACTCTTATGCACGGCGTTTTCTCGGCACCGAGCTGGGAGATCAGTGCATCGACGACCTCCGCCTGCTCCTCCCAATCGGGATTTGAGATGTCTATCACATGGAGCAGCACATCGGCGTAGCTAAGCTCCTCAAGCGTTGCCTTGAAGGCCTCGACGAGGTGATGCGGCAGCTTGCGGATAAAGCCGACGGTGTCGGAGACTAAAACCTCGGTCAACTCATCGATACGCAGCCTGCGCGTGGTGGTGTCGAGCGTATCGAAAAGGCGGTTGTTGGCGGGTATGTCGGAACCGGTCAGGCAATTTAAAAGCGTTGACTTGCCGGCATTGGTGTAGCCCACCAGTGCGACAACGGGGACGGAATTCTTCTCACGCTTTCTGCGCTGGGTGCTTCTTACCTTACGGACGGCAGCAAGCTCTTCCTCAAGCTTCTGGATCTTGCGCCTGATGTGGCGGCGGTCGGTCTCAAGCTGGGTCTCGCCGGGGCCTCTTGTGCCGATGGGCGATGAGCCGCCGGAGGCGGTCTGGCGGACAAGGTGCGTCCACATACCGGTCAGCCTCGGCAGCAGATATTTGTACTGCGCAAGCTCTACCTGGAGCTGACCCTCACGGGTTTGCGCACGCTGGGCGAAAATATCGAGGATAAGGCCGCTGCGGTCAAGGACTTTCACGCCCAGAAGCTCCGACAGGACTCTCATCTGCGAGGGACTGAGCTCATTGTCGAACACCGCAAGATCGCACTCATTCGCCTCAATAAACTCCTTAAGCTCCATCGCCTTGCCGTCGCCTATAAAGGTGCCGGGGTCGGGGGTTGGACGGTTTTGTATGAACATGCCGACGACCTCACCGCCGGCCGTCTCGACCAGAGCGGCAAGCTCATCCATCGTCGTATCGGTGCTGCGTTCCTTCTGGGGCATGCTTGCCGCAGCAAGTCCCGCAAGCACGGCTTTTTCAATAACAATATCGTTTTTATCCATAAAATGATCCTCCTATGTACGGCAAAACGCCATGCCTTGCGACATGGCGTTCGAGATCAAATTTATTACTTGATGCCGTACTTCTTGTTGAACTTGTCAACACGACCGCTGGTATCAACGAGCTTCTGCTTGCCGGTGTAGAAGGGGTGGCACTTGGAGCAGATCTCGACGCTGATGCCGGGACGGGTGGAACCGGTCTCGATGGTTGCGCCGCAAGCGCACTTTATAACGGTGGGCTGATAATTAGGATGGATTCCTGCCTTCATGTTTAATATCTCCTCGATCATAGGCTGTCTTGATTATACCGAAACGGCACAGTTACAAGACGCAAAGCGGATTATAACACAGAAAGTCCCGCATTGCAAGGGCTTTTTCACATTTTTTATCAATAATCAAGCGGAGTTCCGAGAGGCTCATCGAGACATTCGGGATGGGTGAGAATGTACTTGAGCAGGCGGACACTCTTGGAATAGTAGTAGCCGTCGGCAAGGCGTTCGTCGATGGTGAGACCGAGCTCGATGCTGTCCCTCATGGTGTAGCTGCCGTCCTCATTGTAAAAAGCACGCTTTTTCCTTTCGCCGATGACGACGAAGATGGAGGTGGTGCCCCAGTTGTTTAAATGATGATAGCCGCTTTTGAGCTTGATGGAGCCGAGATTGCTCAAAATAACGGAGGCGTAGTAGGGGTCTGTTTCGATAAGCGACTTCGGCATCCAGCCGTGACGATCCAAGAAACGCATTGCGACCATGAACGCCTTGAGAACGGGTCTGGGCATACGGGTCACCATGTCCATAGCGTCGGAGGAGGTGTCGCTGCCGCCGCTCTTGGTGTTCATTATCTGCTTCCGCAGATCACGGTGCAGTGTCTCAAGCGTGTCCTCGGGGCTGGCATACAAAAGCGCAAGACCTTCACCCGCATCGTCGGAGAATTGCTTCTTCACGACGAAGGAGGCGGAGTAATGATTGCGCATGTAAAGATTCTTGTTGCAGATAAAGCGGTTGAGCTTGGGTCTGAGTATAAGCACCTTCAGCAGAGCCGCAACGGTCACATGGAAAAGGGTGTACTTAAAGTCGGGATCGCCTGCGTTTTTCTCCGCAAGATATGCGTTGAGCTTAGTCAGGTCGATGACCTCGGAGATGTATGCCTCATTGTCGCAGCGGTTGGGGTACATCATCGGCATAAGCACATGCATACTGTCGGCATCGCGGAGCAGATAACCGTCTCTGCGGCCGAGCAGACCGTCTCTTGAGTTGCTCATAAAAATTACCTCACATTTTTTAAGTATTTATTTGAGCTAATTTTACCACATGACCGAATAATGTCAAGAATCCCTTGACTATTTTACGATCAAGGTGTATTCTCACCTTCATAAAGGGGAAAAGTTGTATGGGTTTTGTTGAAATTTTGATCATTGCGGTAGCTCTTTCAATGGATGCTTTCGCAGTTGCCCTGTGCAAGGGACTGTCCGTCCCGAAGCTTAAACCGAAGCACGCTCTTATTGTGGGACTTTACTTCGGCGGCTTTCAGGCACTTATGCCGGTGATAGGCTATCTTCTCGGCTTTAAGTTTGAGGATGCCATAGCCTCCGTCGATCACTGGATCGCCTTCGTCCTGCTTGCGCTCATCGGTGCGAATATGATCCGTGAGGCGGTGTCCGGCGAAGAGGAGGAGCTTGACGCAAGCTTCGGCTTTAAGACCATGCTGCTGCTTGCCGTTGCCACAAGCATAGACGCTTTGGCGGTGGGTGTAAGCTTTGCGTTTTTGAAGGTGAATATCGTCACCGCCGCTTTGTCGATCGGTGTCACGACCTTCATTCTCTCCGCCGTCGGTGTTGCGATAGGCAATGTCTTCGGTGTGAAATTCAAGAGCAAGGCGGAGATCGCAGGCGGCGTAGTCCTCATCCTGATGGGACTGAAGATTCTGCTCGAACACCTCGGCGTATTATAAAAACAGCGGCCTTGACCGCTGTTTTTCAGTTCAGTAAGCTTTTTGAAAAGACAATATCCGTGTCGCCGATGCCGATGACATCGCCTGCGAAAAGCCGCTCCTTGCGGCTTATTTTTTTGCCGTTCAGGTAGGTACCGTTTGTCGAATCCATGTCGGACAGATAGAAGTGACCGTCTATTAGCTCAACACGGCAATGCTCACGGGAGATCTTGACGCCGGGGTACACGAAGTCACATTCCGGACTGCGGCCGAAGGTCCACTCGGCTTTTCCGCCGATGGAAGCCCGCAGAGTTGAGCCGACCGTTTTTTCACCTGCACCGCCGAAGAAGCCGAACAGGTCTTTAAATTTCCTGTCAGCCATTTTTGCGCTCCTTTTTGCCGCCTATCTTCGCAAAGAAGGGGAAGGTCAGCGGCCATATGCAGCCGGCGAATACGACCATTATAAAGTAGCGGACAAGGCTTGCGACCTCGCTGCCGTTAAAGAGAGCAAGCAGCGGAGCCTTTAAAACGCTGCGGACTGCGACCAGAAGTCCCATGCCGATGATGAGCTTAAGTGCCTGACCCAAAACGGGAGCCTCGGTCTTAAAGTGCAGCACCTTCCTGTCAAAGTAATAGGCAACGACAAGACCCAGCACGGCACCGCCCATCGTAAAGGCGTTGTGGATACCGCTTTCGTAATTTGCGGCATCGATGTCGGCGGGGAAGTCATAGAAAAGGACGAATATGGTGTAAGCCGCGGTCATAAGCACAAGCAGAATGAGAACATAGGGCATACCCGCATCAAAACGAGCCTCCGTTCGAAAAAGACGATAGAACACGGCGATCAGCAGCAGCGCAACACCGAAGGACACACCGACATCCAGCGGGGTGTGAACTCCGAGGTACATTCTCGAAAAGGGTACTAGGAGCATAAATGCGATGCACAGTATCCGAACCCACTTCTGCCTGTTTGAAACGGCGATAACGCCGAGGGTGCCGACGATGTTCTGCGTATGTCCCGAGGGGAAGGAGTAGCCGGTTGCACCTGCTCTTGCTGATTCGACGATGGTGAAGTCGGGATCCAAAACCCATGGTCTCGGTATGCGGCACCAGAGCTTCAAAAACTGATTCACGACTATGCCGGACAGACCGACGGCGAAAAGATAGTAGCCCTGACGCTTGTTCACACACCAGAAGATGAGAAGCGCAAGTGCCATGAAGCAGATCTCGCTGCCCAAATATGTAATGACGGACATGATACCGTCAAGCACAGGGGTCCTGATACCTTCAAGCAATCTCAGAAAATCCATAATATCCCTCCAACTGTCATTAGGTGGATTATAGCATATATAAGCAGCGATTTCAATTTAAAATAAATGTCGTATTTCGTAACATTGTACTTGAAAAGGGCAAGCGCAATGTGTTAAAATCAGTTTGCATTATACATTTTAATCAACGGAGGAATAACCATGTCGTTTCTTGATAACATAGGCAGCAGAGCCGGCGCAGCAGGTCAGGCAGCAGCGGAGAAGGCAAGAAATCTTGCGGAGATCGGCCGCCTGAACGGTGTTGTGAGCGATCACGAGAAGAGCATTTCCAGACTCTATTTTGAGATCGGTCAGAGCTATTATGAGCGTCATAAGGACGATCCCGAGGCCGAAGAGCTTGAGCGCATCGCCGCAGTCAAGGATCTGAACGAAAAGCTTTTTGTTTGCCGTGAACAGATAAAGACCCTCAAGGGCGTTGAGAAATGCCCCACCTGCGGTGCCGATGTCGCAAAGGGATCACTCTTCTGCAATGCCTGTGGCACCAAGATGCCCCCCGCAGCCGTGAAGACCGCTCCCAAGACCCAGCCCAGCTGTCCCACCTGCGGTGCGCCGGTAGCTGAGGGCAACCTCTTCTGCAACTCCTGCGGCACCAAGCTTGAGCAGCCCGAAAGCGCAGCGGAGAGCAAAAAGTGCCCCACCTGCGGTGCCGATGTCGAAGCCGACGCTGCATTCTGCTGCTCCTGCGGCACCAAGATCGAGTAAGCAAAAACATTATAAATAGAAAAAATTAAAGGAGAAAAAACATGTTTTGCGGAAAATGCGGAACCAACATCCCCGAAGGCGGAGTAGTTTGCCCTGCCTGCGGAACCCCCACCGGAGCAGCTCCCGCTGCCGAACCCGGTAAGAAGCCCGTTAACAAGAACCTGCTTATCGCCATCATCGGCGTAGTTGCTGTGATCGCACTCGTTGTGATCCTCATCAGCTCCTGCGGCGGCGGTAATCCCGAGTCCATGGCAAAGGACTATGTCAACGCACTTTTAAGCGGCGACGGTGAGGACATTTGGGATGCGTGTAATATGGAAGCCGCTCTTGCACTTGCCATCGAAGCCGGCGAAATTGACGAGGACGATGCCGACGATATTAAGGAAGAGACAATAGAGAACTTTGACGAGCTCGCCGAGTGGAGACAGGAGTACATGGAAGATCTCTATGGCGATGACTGGAGCTATGATCTTGAGGTCACCAAGGTCAAGGAGATGAAGAACAGCGAGCTCCGTGAATGTGAGGACGATATAAACTCCGACGACACCGATTTTGAGGTCGAAGAGGGCTGCTATGTCACCGTTAAGGCCACCTTCGAGGGCGACGAGGACGACGGCAAGGATAAGTACACCGTAGTTCTCGTAAAGATCGACGGCGATTGGATGATCATAAGCTGATAAAACAGCAAAATAAAAAAGCAGACAATGTTATCATTGTCTGCTTTTTTCAGTTTGCAGAAAAATTCATTCGGCCTTTGCAAGCAGAAGAAAGACGGCGGAGACCGCCGCCGCATAGTAATAGGGCAGAACGGCCGATGCATTTGAAAATACGGCGGTAACGAGCGAAAGCAGGAAGGGACTTAAAAACTGCGCAAGGTCCATACCCGCCATGATAACGGCACACAGGCTCATGTGGATGACACCCTCGGCAGCGGTCACGATAAACAGAGCGGGCATACTCACGATAAGTTGCACTTCAAGGCGGCTGCTGTCGGAAAAGTGGCGGCTTATGATCTCCGGAGCGGGAGCGACCGCCGCACCGGCCATGACTGTGAGCAGCGAAAGTGAAAGTATACTTGCCGCAAGGGACTTTGTTTTTAAGTTGGACATTGTTTTGCCTCTTTCGACTATAAAAATATAGAATAAAAATGCGTAAGTCCAAAAGTTTGGACTTACGCATTTATGCACTCAATGCAACACAACAAAAGCAATTATATCGATTTTTTAGAAAAAGTCAAACATTTTTGCACACAAAGCAGTGCCATTCCTCTTCGTGGAGGTGGGAGACGATCTCAAAGCCGGAGGAGACGATAGCCGCCTCAACCTCGCATTCTCTGCCGTCGATTATGCCGGAGCTTATAAATACGCCGTCGGGAGAGATGAAGTCACGGACGAAGGGGGAGAGCGGGATAATGACATCCGAAACGATGTTTGCAAGCACGATGTCATATCCGCCGCCGAGCATCCGCCGCAGTGAGGCGTCGCCGATTATATCGCCTGCATAGACCTTGAGCCTGTCCCCGAATATGCCGCTCAATGCTGCATTTGCCATGACGACATCGGGAGCCTTCGGGTCAATATCGCAGCCGACTGCCGATCCGCAGCCCAGTATCAGTGCGCCGATGCCGAGTATTCCGCTGCCGCAGCCGAGGTCAAGCACCCGTTTTCCGTCTTCGGCGTAATCCTCAAGGGCGGTAAGGCACATTCTCGTCGTCGCATGACTGCCGGTGCCGAACATTAAACCGGGGTCTAAGCGCAGTATGCGGCGGTCGGTATCGGGAGCGTCCTCCCACTCGGGGACGACAAGGAGCTTTTTGCCGATTGGCAGGGGCTTATAATAGTCCTTCCAGTTGTTCTCCCAATCGCTGTCGCTGACCGTTTTGCTCGTGAGCGTATAGCGGGAGCTTAAAACCGAAAGCAGTCGCTCACCCTCGGCACCTGCTTCAAGATAGCATTTAATGCGGGAAACGCCGCGATATTTGTTTTCCAGCTCATCGTCAACATAGTCCCAATACTGATGATTGTTTTCGAGGAAGCTTTCAAAATCGCTCTCGTTTTCGATTATAAGCCCCGTGATACCGAGAGCCGTAAGCTCATCGCTGCGGGACTCGATCTCTTCCTCCGGAGTTTCGATACTGACTTCAATATAATCCATGGAACACCTCAAAGACAGACCCCGCCTTTTGGCGGGGTCTAAAATACTTATTTTATTTATCAATCTGCGTTATCGTCACAGATCAGACCGTAGCCGCCGTTTTTGCGGCGGTAAACTACTGAGATGGCGCCGTCCTCCTCATCGTTCCTGAACACAAAGAATTCATGCTCAAGCAGGTTCATCTGAAGGATGGCTTCCTCCGGCGACATGGGCTTGATGGAGAAACGCTTGCTGCGGACGATGTTGAACTCCTCTGCTTCATCATCCGAAGCCGGCATATAGGAGGGTTTGACCTCACGCTCCAGAGCTCCCTCCCTCAGCCGCTTTTCAAGGCGGGTCTTGTTCTTGCGTATCTGCCGTTCGATGGCGGCGACGCTCGAATCGACGGAGGCGTACATGTCGTTTGTAAGTTCGCTTGCCCTGTAATACAGGCCGTTGTTGCTGATGGTGATCTCCGCGAGGAAGCGGCCGCGCTCCGTGCTGAAGGTGATGAAGGCCGAACTCTCGTTTTTGAAGAAGCGATCGAGCTTGCCGACTTTTTTCTCGGTGTAGGCTCTCAGCTCCTCGGAGCTTCCCATTCTTTTCTCGGTAAAAGTGAACTTCATGCTATCGTGCTCCTTTCTGCGTTCACGGATATTCATCCGTGTAAATGCATTATAGCATACATATAGCAAAAAGAAAAGAACATTTTATGAAATATGCCGCAACGATTTGAATTTTTTGCTCACAATTTGTCTAAAATTCACATGACATTGACAACGCAGCCGGGCAGCTTCGCTTCAAGCTCCGCAATTTGATCGGGAGTGAGCAGGGTGCCGGATATGTAAAGCTCCTTGAGGGAACTCAGTCCGTAGAGCGGGCTTGCGTCGCTTATGGGATTATCGCTCAGATCGAGGGTCTTTAAGGAGGTGCAGCGGGCGAGAACACTTATATCGCTGATACCGCAGCCGACAAGACTCAGATCGGTGACATCGCTCTTAAAGGTCTTGCCGCCGAGTTCGATCGTCGCTACACTTTGGGTGAAGCTTATGTGACAGCCGGGCAGCTCTGCCTTGAGAGCATCGACGGCGGCCTGAGTAAGCTCCGGATTTTCGTCCAGAAGCAGGGTCTTTAAGGATGAAAGCTTGTAGAGCTTTGAAAGATAGGCGTCCTTTATCCCCGCATTGTCAAGGCACAGCGTTTTCAGCGAGCTGAGACCGGAGAGAGCGGACAGACCTTTAAGCTCATTGCGGGAAAGATGCAGCTCCGTGAGAGATTTAAGCTCGGACAGGGCGGTTACGGAGTTTATGCCGTTGCCCGCAAGATTCAGGTACTCCAGCTTTTTGAGTCCCATAAGGGGCTTGATGTCGCTGACCTTGTTGTTTTCGAGGTTTAAGCTTTTAAGTCCCGTCATATCCATGAGCGGGGTAAGATCCTTAATGTCGTTTCCGGAGAGGTCGAGCTTTTCAAGCTCGGTACACTGCGAAAGCAGGGTGATGTCGCTTATCTTGAGGTTTGAAAGGTTGAGCGTTTTAACATTGCTCTTGAAGGTCTTGCCTCCGAGGGTCAGCTCAACCACATCCGGGGATGCGTCGTCGCTGTCGATTATGCAGCCGGGGAGGGCGGAACGCAGATTCTGAAGCTGGGTCTCGCTTATCTCCATGCCGGTTATCGACAAAGCACTAAGCTCACGCAGGGAATGCAGCGGGCTGAAGTCCTCGATCTTGTTGCCGTCGAGGTAGAGGGTGCGCAGACTGCCAAGCTCCGAAAGCACCGAAATATCCTTTATCTTGTTGCCGGAGAGATCGAGTGTCTTGAGATTCGTAAGCCCCTTTAAAAAGTCGATGCTCGTTATCGCATTGTCGGAAAGGTCAAGCGAGGTCAGCTCCGTAAGCGCACTCAGCTCCGAAAGTCTGCTGCTTTTCAGATCCTGACCCGAAAGATCCAGCACCTCGGTGTCGGAGGGGTAGGGTTCGCCGCAGATTATAACGGTCTTGCCGGCGTCGTATTCCTCCTTCGCCTGACGAAGCTGCTCCAGCCGCTTTTCTATAACGCTGCTGCCGGAGTTTGAGCTTTCGAGGATGGCGATGGCGTTTACATAGTCGCTCTTTGCCTCATAGCACTCCGACATAAGAAGCAGGCACTCGTCGGTCTTGTCAATCGCAAGAGCATTGCGAAGCTCGTCAAGTGCTTCGTCGTACTTGCCGTCGTAGTAATAGCTCTGCGCAAGCTCAAAGGCGTTTGAATATGCCACATTCTGAGCGGCGTTTCTGATTATAACGGTGCCGACGACAATGACGGCGATGACCGCAACGGCAACGCAGATGATTGTAAGTCTGCGTTTCTTGCGCCGCTTTTCCTCATTGCGCTGCTCGATTATGCGCTTTGCCGCGGCACCCTGACGGGGCTTTTGTACGGGCGCTGCCTCATAGTCGTCGTATCCGGCTTCGTCCTCATCTTCGACCTCATCCTCGTCATATGGCAGCTCATAGCCCTCCTCATCGGCAAGGATGCTGTCGAAATCCAGCTCACCGTCGGGCGTGAGAACATAGTCCGTCTTGAGCTTTGACTCGGCTGCGATGGCCTCTTCCCGCGCCTTTCGCAGCTTTTCCTCAAGCTCTGCGGTGTTCATAATAAGCGTCCGCTCAGTATTCAGATTGTCGTTATCATGCTTAATGCTCATGCTTCGTCTCCCGAAACCGAATTTTTAAAATGCCCAGCCGCCGTTGCGGAAGATGGGGATCTCTTTACTGTCTGCCGTGATACCGGTGATGCTCATGTCCTCGCTGCCTATCATGAAGTCCTCGTGGATCATGGAATCGTTGACGCCCATCTCACGGCACTTTTCGATGCCGAGTTTGTCGTAATCCCTTATGCAGCTTGAAAATCCCGCACCGAGGGCAAGGTGGCAGGCTGCGTTCTCGTCAAACAGCGTGTTGTAGAACATGATGCCGCTGTTGCGGATGGGACTGTCAAAGGGCACAAGGGCACATTCACCGAGCATTGCGGCACCTTCATCGAGGGATACCATGGTGCGAAGTGCATCCTCATTCTTTTCCGCATGTACCTCAACGACCTTGCCGCCCTCAAAGCGGATTGAGAAGTTCTCGATCATAACGCCTCTGTACGACAGGGGACGGGTGGAATATACTATACCTTCCGCATCGCCCTTCATGGGAGTGGTGAAAACCTCCTCACTGGGAATGTTGGGGTTGTAGGTTATGCTGCTGCCGAGGGTATCCTCCGCACCGGCAAGGAACATTGCCTCGGGGATGAGACCGACGGAGAAATCGGTTCCGTTTGCGGAGCTGTATTTCAGCCTGCGAAGACCGAGGGAGTTTAAGTAATCGCAGCGGCTCTTTAAATCGGCGTTATGCTCACGCCATGCCGCAACGCCGTCGCCGTCTGCACGGGAGGTGTAGAGTATTGCCTCCCAAAGCTTCTCCATTGCCTCATCGACAGACAGCTCGGGGAAGACCTTCTTTGCCCACTTTTTGCCCGGAACGGCTGCAATGCACCACTGATACTTGTTATCCATCTCATCCCGTATCGGCTTGATAACGCTCCAACGCATACCGAGTGCGGCACCGCACTTTTCCTGATCCATACCGTCAAGCCCGTTGGGATCGGCGGATTCGAGATAGATCATGGCGGGGAGGGTCTTTGCACGGTACAGGAGCTTTTCACGCTCCCAATCACGAACTGCACCGAGATTCTCGGCAGTGCGGTACTTGACATTGAGAAGCTGCAAGGGCTGATGCGACCACTCGACACGGACATCACTTGCGCCTGCCTTGTAGCATTCCTCAACGATCATCTCGACGAATTCGGGCTGATCGAGCTCTGCGTCAACAATGACCTCCTGACCTTCCTTTACATTTACACCGACCTTGACTATAAGCTCGGCATATGCTTTTATCTTATTTATATCCATGGCTGTTACCTCACATTATTATATTGGGGTTAATATTATAACACAGTCAAATGGAAATTGCCACTATAATAAAAAACAGTATGTAAACTTTTTGTATCGCCGCTTGTTAAAACGGAAGGAATGTATTATACTTCCTCCATAATATTATTAATGTATATTCGGGGTGACACCATGGCAGGTACGAATTATGCGAAGGTGCTGTCCGTCTTTTTGGCGATAGCGTGCATCTTCGGTGCAATATCGAGTGCTGCGGCACTGGTGGGAGATCTGAGTCTCCTTTCCGTGGACAAGGAGGAGTATGACGAGTTTTATTCCTCACTTGCGGAGCTTGACGACACCGTAGTAAAGCTCGAGGCGCAGAAGGCTGATTACGAGGACTATAAAGCGGCTTACGACAAGGTCGCCGCGGAGTATGAGCTCAGTCTCATGCAGCATGAAAACGATGTGCGGGATTATGAGCTTTCCGCTGTGGAGTACAATCAGGATCTTCTGCAATACACCGTCGGAATGAGTGGTCTCGGAGCGGGGCAAAGCGGCATAAACAGCGGCAAGCTTCAGCTTCAATACGGCTTTGCGGCATATGAGCAGGGACGAAATGAATTCAATCAGGGCAAGGTGGAATTCGAGGCACAGAAGGCGGAATTCGAGCAGGGCAAAGAGCTGTATGAAGTTGCCCTTGCCGTGTATAACGACAGTTTTGAAGCCTACAATGTGATTGTCTCCTGCATCGAAGAACTCCAGGACTCGGGCATGAGCCGTGAGGACGCACTCAAAGAGGTGTCCAAGGCTATGGATATGCAGATAACGGAGGAGTCCCTCGCTCAGACGGCATCCTCACTTGCGACCGCAAAGACCTCGCTTGACATGCTCTCCGGCGTTCTTGAAATGGCGGAGTATACGATACCCGCAGCGGAGGCACAGCTCGATCAGGGTGAGCAGCAGCTCAATGAGCTGTATGCACAGCTTCTTGAGGCAAAGTCAGCTCTTGCAGTGGCGGAGGCTCAGCTTGCGGCAGGTAAAAATCAGCTCAACACCATAGGCAGTGAGCTTTACGGCACCAAGGAGGGACTCATAGAGGCGGCTGCACTTATCGCCGAAAACGAGGAAAAGCTCCTCTCCAAAAAGGCAGTGCTTGATGATGCGGCGGAGAAGCTTTTGGATTACGAGGACATGCAGAGCCTTGTTACCCGCAGTCATTCGAGGTTCGTGGGCATGGGACTTGGCAGCGAAAGCGATGATTTCGACACTCTGCTTTCGGCTGCCCACGCAAAGGCTGACGACATGCACTCCGACTATGTGTCATCGCTTGCGGCACTTACCATATCGTCTGCACTGCTCATAGCTGCCGTCGTTTTGTACCTTGTGTTTGCATCCGGACTCAAAAAGCGCATCGACCGCAGGGCATATATCCTTGCGTCGGCGATCCTCGCATGCGCCCTTGTGAGTGCGGTGACGGCACTTGTTGACGGTGCCGTAGGCACTGCGGTCGTGGTATCCGCCTTTGCGGTGGCGATATTTGCCGCATTGGAGCTGCCTGCGATGAAAAAAGACGCAAAAAACTCTTGACATACCGAGAAAAAAGGGTATAATTATAAAGCCTGTCCATCGGATGGGTTATTCCTTGCTCCCGTAATGACGGGGGCCAAAAGACCAGAAGGAGGTGCAAACCATGGCAAAAGCAACTGAAAAGTACGAAGTGATGTACATCATCAACCCGAACTTCACCGAGGAGCAGACCGCTGCTATCGTCGAGAAGTTCAAGGCAATCGTTGAGGCCAATGGTACCCTGGATGAATTGGAGGAGATGGGTAAGCGCAAGCTCGCTTACGAGATCAACTACATTTCCGAAGGCTACTATGTTCTCATGAAGTTCACCGGCTCCCCCGATCTGCCGGCAGAGCTTGATCGTATCCTCGGCATAACCGACGGCATCCTGCGTCGCCTTATCACCCTGCGTGCAGAGTAAGGAGACGGAAAATGCTTAATCACATCACCATTATGGGCCGTCTGACCCGTGACCCGGAGCTCAGATACACCCAGTCCCAGACGCCTGTGGCATCCTTCACCCTTGCCGTTGACCGTGATTTCGGCGGCAGAGACGGCGGTGAGAAGCAGACCGATTTTATCGACTGCGTTGCATGGCGTCAGACAGCCGAATTTGTCAGCAAGTATTTCCAGAAGGGCAGCATGGCGGTCGTTTCCGGTCGTCTTCAGATCCGTGACTGGACAGACCGTGAAGGCGGCAAACGCCGCAGCGCGGAGGTCGTTGTTGACAATATCTACTTCGGCGAAAGCAAGCGCCGTGACGGCGCCGATAGAAGCAGTGAGTCCCGTCCCGCATACAACAGCTTTGACAGCGTAAGCCCCTCCATGGGCGCAAGCGCTTTTTCCGAGCTGAGTGACGATGACGGCGAGCTGCCGTTCTAATAATCTGATAGGAGGATACAGCTATGGCTTTTGATAAGAACAATCCCAAGAACCGCAAGCGCAGAAAAGTTTGCCAGTTTTGCGTAGACAAGGCCACCGGCATCGACTATAAGGATACCGCAAAGCTTCGCCGCTACATGTCCGAGCGCAGCAAGATCCTGCCTCGCCGCACTACCGGCACCTGCGCAATGCATCAGCGTCAGCTCACCGAGGCAATAAAGAGAGCCCGTGTTATCGCTCTTCTGCCCTATGTCACCGACTGAGCTTAATTAAAAAACGAAAGTCACCCGAGGGATCGGGTGACTTTTTTATTTTTTTCTATCTATTAACTATTCTTCTGTCCAGAAAAGGGAGTCGTCATGCTCTATCCAGTCCGAAACGGGAACGGCCTTGAAGCTTTCCTCTCCCGTGCGGATGACGACCTTTTCGATGCCTGCGTTTATGATCTGACGACGGCACATGGAGCAGCTTGTCGCCTCACGCAAAAGCTCATGCGTTGAAGCGTCCCTGCCGACGAGGTAAAGCGTGGAGCCCAGCATATCGCGCCTTGAGGCGGAGATTATGGCATTTGCCTCGGCATGCACAGAGCGGCACAGCTCATATCGCTCACCCGAGGGGATCTTCATCTCGACCCTTGCGCAGCGTCCGGAGTCGGTGCAGTTTATCCTGCCTCTGGGTGCGCCGTTGTAGCCAGTGGAGATTATCTCATCGCTGCGGACGATGATGGCACCGTACATGCGGCGCAGGCAGGTCGAACGCTGAAGCACCGCATCCGCAATGTCGAGGTAATAATTTTCCTTGCTCTTTCTGTTATCCATTGGCTGCCTCCTGATCCATGATTTCCGGTGCGCTCTTTTTTATGTGATTGCCGAGGATCTCCGAAACCTCGGAGATGGTGACGAAGGCGGAGACATCGGCCTGCGCTATTATGCGTTTAAGCTCCGAGACCTCGACCCTTGTTATAACGCAGTACAAGACGGTCTTTTTGCTGCCGCTTACCTTGCCCTCCGCACTGATGAAGGTGCAGGTGCGGCCGAGCCTTCTGTATATCTCGTCGGCAAGCGACTGGGCATTGTCGGTTATTATCATTGCCGCCTTCGCCTGCTCCAGCCCGACTTCGACAAGGTCTATGATCTTGAAGGTTATGAAGTAGGTGAGCAGCGAATACATGGTGCTTTGCCACGAAAAGCAGAAGCCGGCGACCGAGTAGATGATGACATTGAAGAGGAATATCATGCCGCCGGTGGAGAGATTAACCTTCTTCGACAGCAGCATTGCGGCGATCTCCGTACCGTCAAGGCAGCCGCCGAATCTCAGCACCGTGCCTACTCCGACACCCAGCAGAACACCGCCGAACACGACGGCAAGGAGCTTTGAATCCGTTGCGTCACCCAAGCCGGAGAACACCTCAAGCAGGGACGAAAACAGCAGTATCGCAAGCAGGGCCCTGACCAGAAATCTCTTTCCGAGCGCCTTGAAGCCGACGATGAAAAACGGTATGTTTATAATGACGATGAGAAGTCCCAACGGGAAGTGGAACAGCTTGTTTATGATCATGCTGACACCGGTAACGCCGCCGTCGAGTATCATGTTGTGCAGCAGGAAGCACTCAACGGAATAGGCGGCACATGCGGCACCAAGACTTATCATGATGATGGGGAATATATGCTCTTTGAGTATGCGTTTCACAAAAACCACTCCGAAAACAAAAAATAGATGCCGTAATCATTATACAGCATCTATTTGCCAAAATCAATTTTAATCTCCCTCGACCATGCGGTAGCCTACACCGATCTCGGTGAAGATATACTGAGGCTCGGCGGGATTTTTCTCTATTTTGCGGCGGATGTTCGCCATGTGGACACGGAGGGTCTGATTGTTGCCCTTGGTGCCGGGACCCCAAAGCTCCTTTATGATGTAGTCATAGGTCAGAACCTTGCCCGCGCATTTGCCGAGTAGGGCGACGATCTTGTATTCGTTTTGGGTCATGTTGGTGTTGACGCCGCCGATAAGCACCTGATGCTTGTCGTAATCGATCTCCAGCTCACCGCTTTTGAACTTTCCGGTGGTGGCGATGGTCTCGTTCGCAAGACCTGTACGGGTGTGACGGATGGCGGTGCGGATGCGTGCCAAAAGCTCACCTGCGCCGAAGGGCTTTGTGATATAGTCGTCGGCACCGAGATCGAGAGCCTGGACCTTGTCCCTCTCGTGCGCTCTTGCGGATACGACGACGATGGGCAGCAGTGTCCACTCACGGACGGACTTTATGATCTGAAGACCGTCGATGTCGGGCAGACCGAGGTCCAGAACGATAAGGTCGGGACAGTGCGAGGTTATCATGGAATATGCCTCGGCACCGGAGCGGGCTATAATTACATCATAGTCGTTGGATACGAGGATAGTGCGCAGGAAGTTTGTGATGCTGCGCTCGTCTTCAACGACAAGGATCTTATCACGAATGTTCATCTTCTGATTCCTCCAATGGCAAAGTAAATGTGAATTCACAGCCGCACCTGGGCAGGTTTCTTGCGCATATGCTGCCGCCGTGGGCGTTGATTATCGTCTGGCAGACCGAAAGTCCTATGCCTCTGAACTTGTTCTGATCCGAGGGCGAGAGCTGACCTTTGAAAAGGTCGGGGAGTATCTTGGGGTCAATGCCGACACCGTTATCCGACACCGAAACATAGGCAAGGCCGGCTTTCACGGCGACATCGACATTGATATGGCTGACATTGACGCCGTGGTGAACGGAGTTGTCCAAAAGGTTCATGATGACCTGCTCAATAAGCAGGGGATCGACGCTGACGATCACGGGGTCTGGCGGTATTCGTATGTCGAGTGAGACATCGGGATTCCGCTTTCGGAAGTTTTGACCGCATTCGCCGAGTATCTCCTCGATAAGCTCCGGAGAGCGGGAGATTTTTGCCTGCTCATTGCCGCTGATCCTTGTGATGGACAGCAGATTTTCGACAATGCGCACAAGCCATTCGGCATCGTTTTTCGCATCGCCGAGGAGCAGATTGCGCTCATCGGCGGAAAGATGCTCACCCTCGGATATGACGGTCGAAATGGAACCGATTATAGAGGTCAGCGGCGTCCTCAGATCGTGCGACACCGAACGGAGAAGATTCGCACGGAGCTGCGCCTGCTGATTGTCATGCCGTATTCGCTCGCCCTCTCTGACGCTCGTTGTCAGGGTCGAGATAACGACCGAGACCGTGAACATCGTAAGGAAGGTTATCGGGTAGCCGTATATCTCGAAGTTCAGCTTCATATACGGATAGGTGAAGGCGTAGTTTGTCGCAATGACACCGAGCAGGGAGGCAAGGATGCCGTATAAGTAGCCGTCGGTCAGCAGCGATATGACCATGACTGCAAGAACAAATATCAGCGAAACATAAAAGTCAGTGCCGGAGGTGCCTTTTCTCAGCAGCACGCAGATGATACATGCGACTATAAGCACCAGCATCAGTATCATCCAGTTTCGCAGCCTTTGCTTTGCGGTAAGACGCTTTCTTGTCAGTTTGGGAAAATTCATAATATCACCAAGATTAGAATAACATATTGCACATTAAATTTGTGTTAAGAAATTTATACAATAAAATCTGTTGTAGGATGAATATATTTGGAGTATAATAAAATAAAAAACCTAAAAATGCCGAAAGGGAGGATCGCCGTGAAAACCATATTCATAGTTAACCCCAAGGCGGGTGGAGAGAGTGCCGAAAAGAAGATCAGAGAAGCGATCGATAAGCTGCCCATGAAGGAGCAGTGCAGTGTTTATGTGACAAAGGGAGTCGGCGATGCGACGCTTTTTGTGAATGAGACCTGTAAGAACGAAAGCGGAGAGCTCAGGTTCATAGCCTGCGGCGGTGACGGAACGATAAACGAGGTCTTTTCCGGTGCCGTCGGCAAGGAGAATGTCAGCGTATCCTGCGTTCCCTGCGGCAGCGGCAATGACTTTGTGAAGTGCTTCGGCGGAGCGGAGGCCTTCTCCGACATTGAAAAGCTCGTCACTGCCGAGGCAAAGCCAATCGATGTCCTGAAGGTCGGTGACAGGTACAGTATAAATGTCACGAACTTCGGCTTCGATACGACGGTTGCGATAACGATCAATGCAGAGCGCGAGAAGACCGGTCACGGCAACAAAAACGCATACACCAAGGGCGTTGTAAAGGCACTGCTGACCGCAATGAAGAACAGGGCAAAGGTCTGGGCGGACGGAGAGCTTCTGAATCCCGACGGTGAGTTTTTGCTTTGCACCGCCGCAAACGGCCAGTATGTCGGCGGATCGTTTAAGTGCGCTCCCAGAGCGGAGCTTGACGACGGCTTCATGGAGGTCTGCCTTGCAAAGTGCATTTCGAGGCTCCGCTTTGTGAAGCTGCTCACACCGTACACGAACGGTGAGCATCTTGACCGTGAGGAGTTTTCGGATATAATCGTCTACCGCCGTGCCAAAAAGATCGAGGTCGAGGCACCCGAAGGCTTTGCGTATTCGCTTGACGGCGAGATAATCTACGAGAGCCGCTTTACAGTGGAGATACTGCCCAAGGCACTGTACTTCGCACATTGATATACATATTTAAATAGGGAAGGAAAAACGGAAAGTGAACGACTGGATAGCGATAATAATATGTGTTGCGGTGGCAGTCATATCCGTCAGCATAACGCTGAATGTCCGCAGAGGCAAGGCTGAAAAGGAGAGAAAAGCAAAGGCTTTGAAGGATAAACGCTCAGGCAAAATCAGCAACGCAAATAAACGCAAAAAGAAAAAGTGAGCTTTTTTTCAAAATAGTGTTGACAAGGCGGCGAAAATCTGTTATATTAACTGAGCCGTGGCCGAGTGGTTCAGTCGGTTAGAACGCCGGCCTGTCACGCCGGAGGTCGAGGGTTCAAGTCCCTTCTCGGTCGCCATCAATGCCCCACATGATGGGGCATTGACTTTGCTGCTGTAGCTCAGTAGGTAGAGCGCATCCTTGGTAAGGATGAGGTCGGCAGTTCGAATCTGCCCAGCAGCTCCAA
>CAZLSN010000021.1:0-19569 GCA_964562265.1 uncultured Oscillospiraceae bacterium | reverse complement strand
GGAAGCCCCAGATATTGCCCAGACCGACTGCAGAACCGACAGCAGCCATGATGAAGGCAAAATTGGAACCAAACCCTTCGCGTTTAGTGTTTT
The DNA here is from genome assembly GCA_964562265.1 of uncultured Oscillospiraceae bacterium. Lineage (GTDB taxonomy): Bacteria > Bacillota > Clostridia > Oscillospirales > Oscillospiraceae > F23-B02. The sequence goes on along the minus strand of CAZLSN010000021.1, from coordinate 19,476 downwards.
CCATTGCTTTCTCTCCTTGTTTTTTTATCCGCAGAGGCAACCGACATCGCCGCTGCAAAACCGGCGTTTGTATTTGTTAATCAAATCGCCAAATTTATAAATAAACTTTACACTATATTCACAAATTTCGCAATACTTTTGAGCTGTTAAAATATAAACTTTTGACATTTTTATCTTCTTTCTCGTCGTTTTGCATAAAAATAGTTCATTTTGATTGTCGGATTTGCTGTAGTTTCCTTTTATTTGAAGTTTTGCACCATTCTCATTTTCCGTTTCTTAATGCGAAATTTACTTCCCTGCTAATTTGCTTTATACATAATATGTTAACGCGTTTATGCCTGTTATGTATTTAATATGTAAAATCTTTATGACCGCACTTGATTTTTCGGATTATTAATGTAAAATAGTTCTGTTTTTGATTTCGGTCGCCGCTGCCGCAAAAAGGCGGTACGCCGCAGGATGCGGCAGAATGGAGAATTACAATGACTTACGAAATGGACATTGCCGGCTTAAAGCGTGATCTGCCCCTTTGCAAAGTAACCGACGAACTCTATATCGGTGCCTTTGTTATGTTCGGCGATGTGGAACTCACCGTACACTGTGCATCGGAGCTTTTAAAGCGCGCTCCCGAGTATGACTACATAATAGCTCCCGAAGCCAAGTCCATTCCCCTGCTTTACGAAATGGCCCGTCAGAGCGGTGCCGAGAAGTACTTCCTCGCAAGAAAGGGCCCCAAGGCATACATGAGCGGCGTTTTCGAGGTCTCCGTCCGTTCCATCACCACCATGTCCATGCAGAAGCTCGTTATCGATACCGCAGATGCGGAGCTCATGAACGGCAAGCGCATCCTCATCATCGACGATGTCATTTCCACCGGTGAGTCTCTCCATGCTATGGAGGAGCTTGTCAAGAAGGCAGGCGGCATCATAGTCGGCAAGATGGCGGTTCTGGCTGAGGGCGACGCCATCGGCAGAGACGACATTATCGTTTTAAACGACCTTCCTCTCTTTAACGCTGACGGTACCGTAAAGGCAAGTAAGTAAGGTCAATGAAATACGATGTTCTGATTATCGGCGCAGGTCCCGGCGGTATCTTCTCCGCCTATGAGCTTGCAAAGAACTCCCCCAAGCTCAAAATCGGCGTATTGGAGGCGGGTCACGCTCTCGCAAAGCGTGCATGCCCCATAAACGGTACGACGATCAAAAGCTGCATCGGCTGCAAGACCTGCTCCATTATGAGCGGCTTCGGCGGAGCCGGTGCCTTCTCCGACGGCAAGTACAATATTACAAACGACTTCGGCGGCACCCTGTATGAGTACATCGGCAAGAAGCCCGCTCTGGAGCTTATGAAATATGTTGACGAGATCAACATGAGCTTCGGCGGCGAAGGCACAAAGCTGTACTCCACCGCAGGCACCAAGTTCAAGAAGCTTTGCGTTCAGAACGATCTGCATCTTCTGGATGCCTCCGTCCGTCACCTTGGTACGGATATAAACTATGTCGTTCTGGAAAACATCTACGCTTATCTCAAGGACAAGGTCGATTTCTACTTTGACACTCCCGCCCGCAGCATCGTGAAAACCGATGACGGCTATGAGGTTACGACCGATAAAGACGCCTTCATCTGCAAGGACTGCATCGTTTCCGTCGGCCGCAGCGGCAGCAAGTGGATGGAAGAGGTCTGCCGTGAGATGGACATTCCCACAAGCTCCAACCGTGTCGATCTCGGCGTTCGTGTTGAGCTTCCCGCAGTCGTGTTCTCCCATCTCACCGATGAGCTTTACGAGAGCAAGATCGTCTACCGCACTCCCAAATACGGCGACAAGGTGCGCACCTTCTGCATGAACCCCAAGGGTGCAGTCGTAAACGAGAACACAAACGGCATCATAACCGTGAACGGTCACAGCTATGAGGATCCCGCAAAGCAGACGGAGAATACGAACTTTGCGCTTTTGGTCTCAAAGCATTTCTCTGAGCCCTTTAAGGATTCAAACGGCTACGGCGAATCGATAGCGCGCCTGAGCAACATGCTCGGCGGCGGTGTTATAGTTCAGCGTTTCGGCGATCTCATCCGCGGTCAGCGTTCAACCCCTAAGCGCATCGAGGAGGCGTTCATAACGCCCACCTTAAATGCAACCCCCGGCGATCTGAGCCTTGTTTTGCCCAAGCGCATCCTCGATGGCATCATCGAGATGATCTATGCGCTTGACAAGATAGCACCCGGCACAGCAAATGATGACACCCTGCTTTACGGCGTTGAAGTCAAGTTCTACAACATGGAGGTCTCGGTGGATGAACATCTTGAGACCAAGCACAAGGGACTGTATATAATCGGCGACGGCAGCGGCATAACCCATTCGCTGTCCCACGCCTCCGCAAGCGGCATCTTCGTCGCAAGACGCATCGCAGGCTGTGAATGACATGAAAAAAGCGTATCCGTTCGGATACGCTTTTTACTATATAAATATTACTTGGTGCCGAAGATCCTGTCGCCTGCGTCGCCGAGGCCGGGGACGATGTAGCCGTGGTCGTTGAGCTTTTCGTCAAGTGCGGCAACATAGATGTCCACATCGGGGTGATCCTCCTGCATACGCTTTACGCCTTCGGGTGCGCCGATGATGCACATGAGCTTAATGTGCTTTACGCCGTCCTCCTTGAGGAACTGAATGGCTGCGGATGCGCTGCCGCCGGTGGCGAGCATGGGATCGACAACGATGATGTCACGCTCTTCGATGTCGGGGGGCATTTTGTAGTAGTACTTTACGGGTTCAAGCGTCTCGGGGTCACGGAAGAGTCCGATATGACCGACCTTGACATTCGGCATCATGCTGACCATGCCATCGACCATGCCGAGGCCCGCTCTGAGGATGGGGACTATAGCCAGCTTCTTACCTGCAATGCGGTTTACCTTTGCGACTGCGACGGGAGTTTCGATCTCGACTTCCTCAAGGGGAAGATCTCTCGTTGCTTCGTAGCACATAAGCATCGCTATCTCGGAGACTATCTCACGGAATTCCTTGACCGAAGTGCTTTTCTCTCTCAGTATCGACAGCTTGTGCTGGATAAGAGGATGATCGAATACACATACTTTGCTCATAATTTACTCTCCTTTTCGCTTTCGCACCTGTAACGGCGCATTATTTATTTAAATTTCTTATTGACTACTTCATTCTCTCCTGACGCTCCCGCTCCGCCTGACTGAGGCGCAGATAAACGGGCAGCAGATCGTGTACGCTCTCGGGCGTTTTATTTTGCGCTGCGGCGGCAACGCCCCATGCGCTTTGAAGTTCGAGATTTCCTGCGGCTTTTCTGAATCCGACACCGGCGGCAGCGAGGAATTTCGCCGTAAGCTCCGCTCCGTCACCGACAAGGAATGCCTCCCTGCCGTCGGCTTTAAGCTCCTCGCAAAGCTCAGAGAGGGCGATCGCCCTGTCTGAGCAAAGGCGTTTTACTTCGCCGTTTTCTATCTCAAACAAAGCGTTATACACCTGATTGCGCCTTGCGTCCATAACGGGGCAGATAAGCCCACCTGCGCTCACACCATGCCACGCCATCGCCTCAAGGGTCGATACGCCTATGCAGGGCTTGTCCAACGCCCACGCAAGGCCCTTGACCGTTGAAACGCCTATTCTTATACCGGTGAACGAACCGGGTCCCTGCGCCACCGCTATGGTGTCGATGTCTCCGGCTGCGATCTCGGTATTTTTAAACATGTCCTCTATCATGGGCAGCAGGGTTCGGCTGTGTGTAAGTCCGCTGCACTGGGTATACTGAGCTATAAGCTCCCCGTCCCTTGTAAGGGCAACGGATGCCGCCTTTGCGGATGATTCTATCGAGAGCATCAGCATTTTTCCGTTCCCTCCCCGATCGTGATCTTCCTGTCATTATCCGACAGCTTTTCTATACGGACGATAAGCTCGTCACCGAAAAAGGCATCGTCCACATTCTCGCTCCACTCAACGGCACAGACCGCACCTCTTGCAAGGTAATCTTCCCAGCCGATGTCGAAAAGCTCGTCCGAGGATTCCAGCCTGTACATGTCGAAATGGATGAGCGTGCGCTCTCCATCGTATTCGTTCACTATCGTAAAGGTAGGGCTCGACACACGGCAGGACAGACCCATACCCCTTGCAAGCCCTCTGACGAATGCGGTCTTCCCCGCTCCGAGATCACCGTACATCGCAATAACGGTACCGTCGGGGATACTGTCTGCCAAGCTCTGTGCGAGAGCCTCCGTCTCGGCTTCACCGTGGGTAATATATGTCTGCAAGGCTCTCACCTCTCAAATTCACAAATTGTTTTCCTGAAAATGAATTATACCACAGTTTGCCTCATTGCGTAAAGTGCAATTATGTGCTAAAATACTTTCCGTCCCCGACAAGTTTTTGTGAAAGGCGGTGAATGTCACGCGCAATCGTCATCTTGTTAAAGACTTTTTCAAGCGAGCCGACATGCTGCTGCTCGTCGTCTGCGTCATATGCACGGTGTTCGGCATAATCGCAATACGCAGTGCCACGGCCAACATAGGCTCCTCAAAATATATAATCGTTCAGAGCTTCTCTCTGTTCCTCGGTCTGCTTGCCTTCTTCATCTTCACCATCATAGACCCCGATGTTATCGCAAAGCAGTGGCTCCCGCTGAGTATTTTCAGCGCACTGTTTATCCTCGGTCTAATCGTCTTCGGTCACGATGACGGCACAGGCAACCGTGCATGGTACCGCTTCTTCGGCATAGGCGTTCAGCCCACCGAGGTCGTTAAGGTCATATTCATCGTACTGTTTGCAAAGCAAATGACGGTTTATAAGGACTATAAGGTTTTGAACAAGCCGAAGCCCATCCTGCTCCTTGCGGCTCACTGGGCTGCCCTGTTTATCATAATCATGATAGCTTCCAAGGACATGGGCTCCGCTGTCATCTTCCTCGCCATCTTCCTTGTAATGATGATAGCGGGAGGTGTTGCATGGTATTGGCTGGGCATAGGTGCGGCAGCGGCCGCCGCCGCAACGCCGATACTGTGGAATAATGTTCTTCAGGAGTATCAGCGAAACCGCATCCTCGTCCCCTATGACCCCACCATTGACCCCACCGGTGAGGGCATACGCTGGCAGGCTAACCGCACCATTCAGGCAATGGAGGCAGGACAGTGGACAGGCGTAGGATACGGCAACGGCTCCCTCAATGTCAATGCAAGACATACGGACTGTATCTTCGCATCCATCGGTGAGGAGCTGGGCATGGTCGCATGCCTAATAATAATCGCGCTTTTGATGTTCATCATCATCCGCTGCTGCGTGATCGGCACCCGCTGCGGCAGCACCTTCGGTATGCTCATCTGCTACGGTGTCGCTGCGGCACTTGCCTTCCAGACCTTCATAAATATCGGCATGTGCATGGGCATCACCCCCGTCATCGGCATCACACTGCCATTTTTCAGCTACGGAGGCTCGTCGATAGTTACGCTGTTTGCAGCTGTCGGCCTCGTCTCCGGCGTTAAATACAGACCTAAGCCCGAACGCCATAACATAGACTTCGGCGAATAATATGAAAAGCAAAAAACAGGCAATGCTTTAACATGCATTGTCTGTTTTTTGCGTCCCGACATTCTTATTTCACGATCCCGAGGACAAGCATTGCCTTGAAGCACTTTTTTATCTTCTTCATAAGCTCCGCCTCGCTCTCCCGTCTGCCATGCTCCACCCATGTTATCAGTATGCCGGAGATCGACGAGCTTAGCATGGAAATGAAGTAGTCGTAGGTGTCCGGATCCTTTAAAAGCGGCTTAAACTGCTCCAGCTCCGCTGCGCTGCGGCGAAAGCTCTCGAATATAATATCGGTTTTTCGGCTCACCACCAGCGACTCCAAAAGCTCACTGTGGCGGAACCAGTATTTAAACACGACCTTTCGCAGTTCGCTCTTGTCAAGCTCCGCAAAAGCCTCCGCGAAGCCCCTATCGCACATGAGTGCCAGCACATCGTCGAGACAGTCGAAGTTTCGGTAAAATGTCGAACGGCTCACCGTCGATTCCCGCTGAACATCGCTTATGCTTATCTTGTCGTAGGGCTTTTCCGCAAGACAGCGAATCAGGCCGTCGCAAATAAGCTCGACCGAAATCTGCGCCCTCTTATCCTGCTTTATGTGGTACATTTTCTTCACCTTTGTTTTATATTTTACGGTACTATTGTATCACAAAAACTTTTGTAGTACAATGCTTTCAGATCAGATTAAAACAAACGGAGGGTTATATTATGGCTGAAAATGTGATCTATTGTTACTCAGGCACCGGCAATTGCCTTGACATCGCAATGAACATTGCAAAGGAACTCGGCGATACCGACATTATCATGATGCGCTCCTTCCCCTGCAAGACCGATGCAACGGAGTATAAGCGTGTAGGCTTCGTATTCCCCTGCCACGGCGGCGGTCTGCCCGGCAAATTCGAGGAATATGCAAGAGCCATTCATGTCGGCATCGACGCCTACACTTTCGGCGTAGTGAGCTACGCAGGCTACACAGGCTGCGGTCTCGATAAGCTCAACTCCATCCATCCCCTCAGCTACTGGAACGGCATCTCCCATCAGTGTGCATGCATTTGGCTGTTCCCCCATGGTCTTATGATGCCGCCGCTCACCCCCGCTCTTGCCCAGAAGCGCAGTGAAAAGCTTGCAAAGCAGATCGCCGCCGATGTTAAGGCCGGCAAGACGAGCAAGGCTCCCCCGAAGAACTACATCAATGTTGCCGAAAGTGCCGCATGGCCCACGATCGTCGGTCTCAAGGCGCAGCAGCTTGCCGTAAACCGTGATACCTGCGTAGGCTGCGGTCAGTGTTCAAAGCTTTGCCCGCAGAGCAATATCACCATGGTTGAAGGTCACCCGAGCTTCGGTAAAAACTGTGTGCAGTGCCTGAGCTGCCTGCAATACTGCCCCACCTCGTCGATCTCCGTCGGCAAGATCACCGACCGCAGAGAGCATTATCACAATCCCAATGTCCCCGCAACCCTGCTCATGGAAAAATCCCATCATATCGATTGATCGGCATAAAAAATCGCTGAGCTTTTCGCTCAGCGATTTTGCTTTTTTTCGGATTCTGTTTTTCCTCCGAAAACAAAGAATCTTTGCCCAATATAATTGAGACCTATAAACAGGCACATTCCGACAAGCATAGCTATATTATCGCGAAGGCTTTGTGAAAGACCGGACACGGCAAATGCAACCAAAGGCTTTGCAACACCATAAGCAGCCAAGTAGCACAGAGCTATATTGGCAATGAATCTGGGCAGCGTATCCGCTGCTTTTTCTTTGCTTTTAAATGTGAACAGCCTATTTAATATGTAACTCAAAATGCTTCCGAATACATAATTCGACGCAGAGGACAACCAGTAGCCGAAGTGAAAAACATTGTAGAACAAAAACATTATTGCCGTTCCAAACAATGTGTTTGCGACCCCGACCAACATGAACCTCCAGAATGTCCGGTCGAAAACTTTGCTCAAAAGATTATTCATGCTTCTTCTCTCCGCATGTATCGGCAATTATGTATCTCGGTCTGCCTTTTATCCCATCGTATATTTTCGCTATATAATAACCTATGATACCCAAGCTTATCATAATGATGCTTGCGGAAAAGAGTTGTATCAAAATGACGGTTGTGAAGCCACCTAGAGCCTGTCCGCCGATCTTCTGTGCAAGTGCAACAACGCCTAAAACAAGCGACACTATCAGCATTATAACGCCAAGTATCGTAACTATTTGCATCGGCGCAGAGGAAAATGATGATATGTTGCTCAGAGCATACTTTATCAGCGACATGGTAGACCACTTGGATTCTCCGGCTTCTCTGTCACGCACGACGAATTCCACGCTTGTCGTCTTGAAGCCTATCCACGATGACATCGCGCGGAAAAAGGCATTCTTCTCCTGCATGTTCACCAAAGCATTGACCGCTTTTCTATCCAAAAGCTTAAAATCGGAGGCATTTGCCATATCAAATCCGGTTGCTGAGCCGATGAGCGAATAAAACCACTTAACCGCAAGGCTGTGCAGCCTTCCCTCATTCCCTCTATCGGACTTCTGTCCCTCGACTATCTCATAGCCCTGTTCCCACAAACGATACATTGCCACGATTTTCTCCGGCGGGTGCTGAAGGTCGCAATCTATTACTACGCAGCACTCACCGTGCGCTCCTGCCAACCCCGCCATGATCGCCGCTTCTTTTCCGAAGTTTCGGGAAAAGTGTATGCCACGAACAGCAGGATTGATTGAGGAAACTGCTGCAATTTTAGCCCATGTTTTGTCCTTAGAGCCATCATCGATAAAAATAAGCTCACAGGGAATATCGGCATTTGCCAAGACCCCACTGATTACAGAAGCAGCCTTTTCGATCATTACTTCTTCATTGTACGACGGAATAATTACTGAAAGCATCTCACTCCGCCTCCTTTTTGTCGGAAAGCTTTATAACCAAGGTGTCATCTATCACCGCGACGGAATCTCCCGACGGCCAGCAGCCCATGTTCTGAACTTCATCTGTATCAAGCAATGCGTTTCTTTCAGAACGAGTTAAAGAGTCCAAATCCAGGCCGAATGTTGCCTTTAAGAATTTTGTTGTGTGATCGGAATCAAACAGCAAGTTTTCTTCCAGCAAGCTGCTCAGCATATGTATTCTGCCGGGTATCCGCATTTCGCCGCTTTCTTCGTCCACAGTTTTAATGCGCACCTCATAGTATATATTCCCAAGCACTGCAATTCTGTCGAAGTCATACTTATCATCAAGTTCATGAATCCTACCCATCATCTCAACCGCTGCCGCATAAGTATGTTCATAACACAAGTTCATATAAAAATAGCTAATATTCGCCATAAGAGCATTGTTGAATACAATCAGTGTCAGCAAAAGACAGACTGCATTTTTTGCAGCGGTCTTAGCCCACCTTTCATACAGCACGGCAGTTAAGACGAACAACAATGTCAGGCACTGGAGCATCATTGGTCTGTATCCCACATCACCCGAAACAAAATGCCAAATACATGCAAAAGGCATTATTGCAGCCAAGCACAGAATCAGCAGCAGAAAAGCCCATTTTCTTTTCCAAATACCGCTTTTGGCGCATGCGATTACCAATCCTACAGCCATAATCAGGAGAAACACAATACTGAGTATGCTGTACAAAGTGAAACCGTGCGCAAGTACATCCCATTGCAAAAAGTAAAACATTGTACTCAGGATTGAACTCTTAAAGCCTTGAATTATCATTCCCGGACTGATAGTGCCAACTTCCGAAATCCCTTGATAATCATTTGCGGTCGTATTGCTGATGTGCATACATAGCTTCCATATCACATAGTACGCTGCAAGTGCGACAGCAAAAATGACGGCCTGACGCAGCACCCATTTAAAGCAATCCTTCTTGTTATGTTTCTCTTGAAGTAGTACATCAATGAAATAGCAAACCGCCAACAGCAAAGCAAATGAAACATATGCTTGATAGATACCGCAAGCAACACATATGCATACACAGCTCATAATCAGTCTCAATATTCGAGTTTCTTCGATCACAGACAGTCGTACCGCCACCGCAGCAAGCAACATTGCAAGCATATAGCCATCCGCCGTAAACAGGAAGAAAAGCGTCTCCGTAGTAGCAGGTGATGCCGCAAACAGTGCTCCGACCATTCCTATCAGAATCGGGTTTTTCAATTTGAAAATCGAGATAATTATCACAACGGTCAAAGCAATAAAGATGCACGAAAGCAAGCCGTTTATCCATGGCAAATCGTAATATGAGCTTATTCCGCATGCATATTGAAGTGCCCATCTGCCGGAGCCTAAAACATTTTGATCCGAATAATAACTGTAAAGAGAATCGTGGTTCGGCAGGGTATTTGTAAACTTATAGATATGGATCAGCAACGCGATCAGAAATGTCGAGATAAAAGCAATTTTATACTCTTTTCGCACTTTGGTTTTATAAAATCGAAGAATTCCTTCCCCCACACTTGCTCCCTCCGTTTATAATAATGTGTACTTTTTTGTATGGGCATATTGCTGTACTTTTTTGGGGAAATTGGAGATTTTTTTCATGTTTATGGGGGGTAGATTTTGACAGTAATATGCGTTATAATATTTTTATTAGAAAAAATAAACTTACAAAAAAGTACACATTATTTCAAATTTGGGAAGCTGCCTCAATTAATCATCGAAGTAGTTTTTTGCTCGGTAGCGGAATGTCGATAGCGGCATTCCGCATTCTTTTGCCGCCGCTATACCGGTGATTTCACCTTCTTTCCAACGATGATATACATTGTGGAAATTCTCAGGCAGTTGTTGTGGCGGTCTACCGAACTTGACTCCCTTTTCCTTTGCGGCGGCAATGCCTTCTGCTTGGCGTTTTCGTATGAATTCCCGCTCATTCTGTGCCACAAAAGATAGTATTTGCAGCACAATATCCGCAATAAATGTCCCCAACAAGTCTTTGCCCTGCCTCGTATCCAAAACCGGCATGTCTATAACGCAAATGTCCACTCCCTTTTCTTTTGTCAGTATTCGCCATTGATTTTGCACTTCTTCATAATTCCGTCCAAGTCGGTCAATGCTCTGAATATACAGCAAGTCGCCCTCTTTGAGTCTTCTGATCAGCTTTTTATATTGAGGTCTGTTAAAATCCTTTCCCGACTGCTTATCGATATAGATAAACGGATCGGCGAGCCCTTTGCCATGCATTGCAAGAAGCTGCCGATCCTCGTTCTGATCTTTTGTCGATACTCTTATATAGCCATATGTTTTGTTGCCTATTCTTCTCACCTCCATTTAGATAAACAGGCATAAAAAATCGCTGAGCTTTTCGCTCAGCGATTTTTTATACTTATTACTGGTTTCTTTCGATGTACTCCACGATCTTACCGGCGGTGGTCAGCTCAACGGCATCCTCGTCGGGAACGGAGATACCGAACTCATCCTCAACGGACATTATGAGCTCAACGACATCGAGGGAGTCCGCTCCCAAATCATCAACGATATTGGTATCCTCGGTGATGTCCTCGGGAGATACTTCAAACTGCTGCGAAAGAATATCACGGATCTTTTCAAGTATCATGTTTATTACCTCACAGTTGATTATTTATGCCCACTCACGGCTCTGCGGCTTATTGCTCGGGTTGTGCGGTCTGTCATAAGACACGACAACACGGCGGTTCGGCTCGGTACCGGTTGAACTCGTGGTGACGCCCTCGTAATTCTGGAGGGCGGTATGGATAATGTGACGCTCATAAGAGTTCATGGGCTCAAGTGCCATGCTTCTCTTATATCTGATAACCTTTGCCGCCATCTTTTCCGCAAGACGAACAAGGGATTCCTCCCTCTTGGCACGGTAGCTCTCGGCATCAACGCTGATGTGCAGGTGCTTATCGGTGCTGCGGTTGACGACATAATTGGTAAGGTGCTGGATAGCATCAAGAGTCTCGCCTCTGCGGCCTATGACCGCACCCATTCCGGGGCCGGAAAGATTGACGCTTACGCCCTTATCGCGGGGGCTGATCTCGATCTGAGCCTCGGTACCCATGCGCTCGAGCAGTCCGGTGAGGAAGCTTCTTATGGCCTTGTAATCCTCACACTCGTCAACGGGAGCGGCTGGTGCCTCCTCGACTTTGACCTCGGGAGTGGCAGCAGGTGCTGCTTCCTCGGGCTCGTCGGGAGCTTCATATTCAACACGGATGACTGCGGGTGAAGCACCTATGCCCAAAAAGCCGGACTTTGCTCTTTCGACGACCTGGACGGATACATCGTCACGGTCGAGTCCGAGTTCCTTCAAGGCTGCGGCTATTGCTTCATCTTCGGTGCGTCCGCGCATTTCCAAAGATTTTATCATATTATCGTTCTCCAAAAATCATGCTTCGGTGTTTTCTTCCGATTCGGGCTCGGCAGCAACGACCGCAGGAGCTTCGTTTACAAAGCGTTCGGGGTCGTATGCTCTGCCTCTTGCGTAGCGGCGTGAGCCGACCTGTGCGGGATCCTGCTCCGCATCGTCAAGTCCCAGACGGCTGCGCTTTGCAATGCGTTCCGCCTTCTCTGCTGCGGCACGGCGTTCCTCCTGTGCCTGCTTCTGCTGCGCCTGAACATTCTTTTTGCTGCTGTTTTTATTGCGGGTAGTCGCACCCTCCGCACGGAGCTTCTCGGTCTCCATACGGCGGCGTTCGATCTCATCGGCCTTTGCCTTTTCTCTTGCTATGCGCTCTGCATCCTCTTTATCGAGCTTCTTCTTATAGTGCTTGGTGAGAACAAAGTCTCTTGCCATACCGAAGATGCTGTTTGCGATCCAGTAAACACCCAGTGCAGCGGGCATAACGAAGCAGATCCAGATGGACATGATGGGCATCATGATATTCATCATCTTCATGGAGCCTGCCGCATTGCCTGCGGGCTGAGGATTGTTCCACTGGCTGACCTTCATGGATGCCCATGAGAGGAAAGCGGCGATAACGGGGATGAGGAACAGACCGAGTGCGGGGAGGAAGTCGGGCTGACCGAAATGATCCCAAATTGCGAAGTCGGGCTTCTGACCCAGATTCAGACCCAAAAAGCTGTAATCCAGATCCATGAGCTTACCGCCGAAATCGCCGAGGGCGTCGATCGCCTTATCCCAGTTCTGGTGGATCGCATCGGCAATGCCGATCTCACTGTAGGATCCCCAACCGGAAAGGTCGATATCGAGGGTCTTTTCGACCCACTTTTCAATGGCGGTCGCATCCTTGGTGCTAAGACCCATCATACGCTCAAGCGGCTGACGGATAACACCGTAAAGTGCGATGAGGATGGGGAACGGCAGCAGTGACCAGAGACAGCCGGACATGGGGCTTATGTGATTCTCACGATAAAGCTTCATGACCTCTTCCTGGTACTTCTGCTGGTTTCCCTTATGACGCTCCTCCAGCTCCTTCATTATGGGCTGGAAGCGGGTAGTACGCATCATGCTCTTCTTACTCTTTGCCATGAAGGGCAGAAGAATAATGTTGACCACTAATGCAAACAGGATAATTGCTATGCCGTAATTGAGTGTCGTGTTATACAGAAACTCAAGCAGTCTGGCAAAGGGCCAAACTATATAGTCCCAAAATCCCATTAGGTAACTCCTTGGTAGTATTCCCCGTTACGGTACGGGGTCGAACATATTTTGCTCTTTGATGTGGAAGGGATGGCACCTCAAAATACGCTTTAAGGCAAGCCAGCCTCCCTTCAAGGCACCGTATTTCTCCAATGCCTCGAGAGCATACTGTGAACAGGTCGGAATAAAGCGGCAGCACGGCGGTCTTGACGGCGAAATGTATTTCTGGTAAAACCTCACCGCTTTTATAAGCAGCTTCTTCATTTACATTCCTCCGGCTTTAAAAGTCCCGCTTCGGTGCAGGCCTTCAAGAAGGCAGCTTCCATCTTGTGATAGTCCCCGTCAACGCAGCGTCCTCTCGCTACAATAATAATATCATAGCCGCATTTGAGCTTTGCCGCATTGAGGCGGTATATCTCACGAAGGCGGCGGCGTATGCGATTGCGCACAACTGCCTTGCCCAGTTTCGTCGATACCGTGTATCCCGTGCGATTGTGATCCGTTCCGTTTCGTCTTGAATAAACGACGAGGTACGGTGTTACCACGCTTTTGCCCTTTGAGTAAATGCGCCGAAATTCATAATTCTTCTTGAGACTGAACCTTGCGTCCACTTGCTTCACCCCGATGACCGTCACCGTGCGGAAATGCACAAACACCTAAAGGGCGGATCGCTCCGCCCTAAAAAATATTCAAATTTCCGCAGCGAAATACAACAGTTTCAGATCAGGCACTGATCTTTGCTCTGCCCTTTGCTCTGCGACGGGCGAGGACCTTGCGGCCGTTTGCGGTCGCCATTCTCTTGCGGAAGCCGTGCTCTTTCTTGCGCTGACGCTTCTTAGGCTGGAAAGTACGAAGCATTTCTTTAGCACTCCTTTCAAAAATAAATACTCAACATCGGCGTTGCCGCCGAAGTAGTTGACAAAATAAGCCCCCGATGCTCAAAGCATCGGAAGCTTATTATACACTGTTCGATCTGCGAATGTCAACAGTTTTTTCTCATCCGAGGTCTTCGCCGCAGATATACTTTTTCAGCGGGACATACAGCAGTCCGCCGACGATAAGGCACAGTATCATATCCGCAAGCATGTAGCTGCCGTTATACAGTGCCGAATACAGCCACGGCGTCGTCATGGTCATATCGAAAAAGCTTTCGGGCATATACTCCGCCCAGATCGTCGCTCCGACGACATAGTGAACGAGGAATCTCGCACAGCAGCCCACGACCGTTCCGATGAAGAAGCCGTGCTTTGCCTTGGAGAAAAGACCTGCAACGCCGAGTACGGCATAGGCAACGAGGAAGTCGCCGACTATCGACTGCCAGCCGATGGCGATACCGCCCTCGATGAGCATTTGCAGTATGCCGAACACCGTTGACATGAGCATGGCGGGGCCGAAGCCCCAGCGCACACAGAAAACGAATATTGGCAGCATCGCGAGATCAAAGGATCCCCCCTGCGGCATTCTGTACACCGGCAGAAGGCTGAGGATGACTGCAAGGGCGGTGAAGATCGCACCCTCGCACAAGGCTCTGAGTTTCAGTGACTGTTTCATAGTTTTTCTCCTATCATGTGAAAAACCGCATTGCCATAGCAATGCGGTCATAGGAAAACGATTTTAAATATAGATTTTCGTTTCCTACGCCGGCATTACCCGGATCAGGTTCAAGGGTGGCGGAGAATCGATTATCTCCGTCTCAGCCGGGAAAACCCAGCCCCCCTATGTGCTTCGCCGCAATTTTAAACCATATGCGGCACTTTGTCAACATTTATATTGTTTATGTCGTCGGAATTTCGGCAATTAGTCTTCCGAGTACCAGATAACGCTGATTGTTGTTGCCCTGCAAGCAGGTGGACAGCACTATGATGCGGTCGGAACCGAAATCGAGAGTGCAGTTTTCGAGATAGTTTGCCTTGGTGTTTCGCTTATACATAAGGTCGTTGAAGAAGGCGTAAAAATCCGATGCGCTGTTCATATTGTTGTTCTTCAAAATATGCGCATAGGTATGCGGCGTTGCGGCAAAGACCTCGTATATAAGCTCCTTATCGGGCAGATACACAACGATGTGGCGGGTGTTCTCGAAGAATCTTGCGTCCGAGAACTTGTTGAGCTGGGCAAACTTCTCACCGGAGCGGAGATTATGCCCATACAGCACGGTGACACGGTCTGTGAAGTCCTTGCTGTTTATATCCTCGCTGAATATGCAGCCTGCCGTTGCATGGGTACCGTCCTCCGCACGGCGGATATAGTACTTATCATTCCCCTCACGCTGCAAAACGGGGTAGCTTATATTCGTACCCGGAACGCAGACCCATGCATAAATGTCCGGATTGATCTCTTTAAGCGACTCGAAATCAACGGGATTTTCGACGGTCGAAACATGAATATCCGTATTGACATTTTCACCGGGGCCATTGCCCTCGACCTCATCGGACACGCTCACTGCCAGAACATAGTTCACAAGGTACCAGCCGCAAAAGGCAAGTGCCGCAAGAGCGACGATAAGCAGGATGATATACAGTGTCTTTTTGCTTTTTTTCTTTTTCACGCTTTTCTCCCAAAACGCAAAAAACTCCATGAGTACGACCGAGCGCATCCATGGAGTTTATTGCACAAATTATTACTTGTTTGTGATGAGCTTCTTGCCGCAGAAGAGTGCAGTGCCGAGTGCAAGGACTGCAAGGGCGATGACAAAGTAGACGGCATTGGTATCGCCGGTCTTGGGGCCGGGAGTCGGGGTATCGGTACCGGGGTCGGTGTTGTCATGCTCAGGGCTCTGAACATCTTCAGCAAAAGCGATGCAGCTCATAGAGAAAACGAGAACGAGTATAAGAAGAATACTGACTATCTTTTTCATTATGATCTCCTCCGCAGAATACAATTTCTGAAATTACACAACAATACTACACTATAAACCAAAAAAATGCAACTATCATTTTTCACAAAAAATACCGTTACTCTTTGACGGGTATGTAAAAAATGTCAAGCACAAGTTCAAAAAGGGCGTCATCATCGACATAAAACTCGGCATGATTGCCCTCGCCCATCACGGATTCACCCTCGACGATGTGGATATTGCCGTCAAAGCTCATTCCGCCTGCCTCTGCCGCAAGGTAAACCATCATTGAAAGTCCGAGGCTCGTCGTCACATTATCACTGACGCTGCCGTAAATATCGACGACCTGAGTGGGGTCCTCTCTCGCGATCTCAAGTGCCTTGACGACCATGCCCCGAAGGAGCTGATTCTGCCTTTGCATACGCTCGTTATTGCCCTGAACGGTATGCTCTCTCGGACGGATATAGGCCTCCGTGAGGCCGCCCTTCAGGCACACCTCCCGGCCTGCCGTGAACCTGCCGAAGCTCGTCTCCGGAACGACATTTACGCCGCCCAAAGCGTCCACGACCTCGCTCAGTCCGTCCATATAGATCGAGGCGTAAGCGGGGATCTCTATGCCGTAAAACAGGTCGGACACCGCCTTGACCGTCAAAGCGCAGCTTTCCTCGTCATTGTCCGCATAGCTGTACGCCAGCGCAAGCTGGGCCTTTGCCATGCCGACGAATTCTCCGGTATCATCGTCGTAGATTTCCAGATTGCACATTGCGTCTCTGGAAATTGCGATAAGGCTTATCTTCTTATTCACCGGATCCATGACCGCCAGAACATTGACATCGGTCTGATGACGCTCACCGTTGTCGCTCATCTCGTAATCGTCAACGCCCATAAGCAGAACGCAGCTTATGTCGCTGTTGTATTTATAAAGCCTGTCCTTATACCTGACATAGCCCTCGGAGTCCTGATACGCATCCGACACCGATGAGAAATCGACACTGCCGCCGTCGTTCGTCATGCTGCCTCTGCCGATCTCACGAAGGATGAAAAATGCGGCGACAAGGAGCAGTATGAGTCCAAGCAGGACACATATGATCGTCACGGCTGCCCTTTTCCCCCGTGACTTCTTTTTGCGCCTTTCCCGTCTCGATTCCACGGGTGCGCTCTCCGTTTCTTCTTCGGCAAGGTCTAAATCGAAGTTTTCGTTCTCGTTCATAGTCTGCCTCGCTTTTTGAGATTTAATGCATTATACACCGTTTCCCTCATCTTTTCAATCTCTGCCCCAAATTTAAGGGAAGCTTTCTGGCATATTTTGATAGTACTGCCGACATGCGGTGCTTTTGCGCTTGACTGCGACCGTGCTTCAATATATAATCATAGTGTACAATAATGAATAAGGAGAGCAGCTATGTCTACATGCAAGAATATATTCTATCGTTCGTTTCAGGCAGTTTTCGATGTCGGCGCAAGACTTCTCCCCTGGCGTAAGCCCATCGTCGTCAAGGGTACCGGCTCCGTAAGCGAGATCCCCTCCCTTTTCAAAAAGCACGGCAACAAGAAGGTCATGGTCGTCACCGGCCGTACTGTCGGTAAGACCATCGCTCCCCCGATAATCGAGAATCTCAAGGCAAACGGTATAGACGCCGTTCACTATTCACAGGTCGCTGCCAACCCCACGGTCAAGGTCGTAAACGAGATCCAGACCATGTACCTTGAAAACGGCTGCGACGGCTTCCTCGCCAT
The DNA here is from genome assembly GCA_964562265.1 of uncultured Oscillospiraceae bacterium. Taxonomy (GTDB): domain Bacteria; phylum Bacillota; class Clostridia; order Oscillospirales; family Oscillospiraceae; genus F23-B02. The sequence goes on along the minus strand of CAZLSN010000021.1, from coordinate 1,814 downwards.
CGGCGGCGGCTCCCCCATGGATGCGGCAAAGGGTGCAGCGGCAAGGGTCCTTCATCCCAAGCGCAGCGTTCAGCAGCTGTCAGGTCTCTTCCGTGTACTGCACACCATGCCCACCTTCGTCGCCGTTCCCACCACAGCGGGTACCGGCTCCGAGACTACGATCGCCGCAGTCATCACTGATGATGAGACCCACCACAAGGCTGCACTGATGGACATTTCTCTCGTTCCCAAGTATGCGGTTTTGGATCCCGAGACGACGAGAAATCTCCCCCCGAAGACCACCTCCACCACCGGTATGGATGCTCTTACCCATGCTGTTGAGGCATATGTCTGCAACGCATACACCACCAAGGAGACCGACCGCTTCGCCGAAGAAGCCACCGTTGCGATATTCAAATTCTTGGAGCGTGCATATAACGACGGCAACGATATGGAAGCAAGACAGGAAATGCTCACAGCCTCCTTCAAGGCAGGCTTTGCATTCACGAGAGCAGGTGTCGGCAATGTCCACGCCATAGCACACACCCTCGGTGGTCTGTACAACACCCCCCACGGTCTTGCAAACGCAGTCATCCTGCCCATAGTTCTTGAGGACTACGGCTCTGCTGTTTACAAGAAGCTCTCCCACCTTGCCACCATCACCGGCGTTGCCACCTCCGGCGACGAGGAGACCCGTGCAAAGGCATTTATCGCCGAGATCCGTGCGATGAACAAGCGTATGCAGCTCCCCACCGGCTTTGACAATATAAAGGAAGAGGATATTCCGCAGATGGTTCAGTGGGCCCTCAAGGAAGCGAATCCCGTTTACCCCGTCCCCGTTATTTACGACGAGGAACGCTGCGCAAAGGTCATCCGCCGCATAATCACCGAGGCGTAAAAAATATATTTGCAGAAAAATCGCATTCATTTGCACGGCGGCATAAGGAAATTCCTTATGCCGCCGTGATTTTTCTGCGCAGTCCATCAGACTCGGCAGGGATGGGTCCCCCGCTCCGAATTTTCTTCCGAGAAGAGGGACTGCGATGGGGATTTGAGTTCCGACGGACAAATCGTCGCAGCGCATTCGGCACAGCGGCGGGACATAAAAAAACAGCGGCACAAGGGATTCGTCCCTGTGCCGCTGTTATTATTGAGTGCCGATTCTTTACTTCTGATTCCAGCCGGTGCAGCCGTCAACGAAGCGCATATTCTTGAGATTCGTGGGATAAACGGTATTCACGACACCGGGTGCGGGGAAGCCTGCCTCACCGGTAGCGCAGCCCTTGACATGGATACGGACATCGTCCCACACTTCTTCGTCGCAGCTTTCCGCAACGGTGGAACTGAAATCGCCGTCGAGACCCTTTTCGCAGAGGTCGGTGCATTCATGCAGATACTGTGCTCCGCGGGTAAGGGAGGTCGTGACCTTGTAGCCGCCGCCTTCCTTGAGCTTCTTTGCGATGGCAAGCAGGGTGCCGAGGGCAAGGATGAAGCCGGGGAAGTAATCGAGGGGAACGCCGTTGAGGTTTACAGGTTCCTCCATGCTGCCGTTGCGGACGGACAGGCCGGTTATATCCTCCGCACAGGGAGCCCAGCCGGGACGATCCTTCCAAACGCTGTCGGAGAAGCACATGAGGTTTGCATATATGACATTGGGGTTGAGTGCCCTTATATCGGCTTCGGAAAGTCCGAATTTGTCGAGGGTGCCGTTCTGGTATGAGTAGGTGACGACATCCGCCTGCTTAATAAGCTCCTTGCACTTTTCAAGCTGCTCGGGAATGTTGAAGTCGAGCTGGATGGAGTTCTTGCCTGCCCAGCCGTCGAACTCGAGCATT
>CAZLSN010000020.1:0-19784 GCA_964562265.1 uncultured Oscillospiraceae bacterium | reverse complement strand
GTGCAAAGAAGCCCGCGGGTATACCGCAGTACAAGTGCGACAAGTGCGGCTGGGAGCCCGAGGATAAGGCACATCCGCCCAAGTTCTGCCCCGAGTGCGGCGACCCCTTCGATAACGGCGATTTGATCTGATGATAAGAGCTTCGCTTGCTGCCCTGCTAAGACGCTTTCTGCAAGGCAGCAAGCTGTACAGACATTTCATCACCGACAGAATAAGCGATCGCGGAGGCATGGAAAACCTCTCGGCTTATAAACAGGAGGAATGACATATGGGTATATTCGGAAAAATATTCGAAAAAAAAGAATGCTCGGTCTGCGGCGGCGAGATAGGACTTCTCGGCAACCGCAAGCTCGAGGACGGAAATCTCTGCAAGGAATGTGCGAGAAAGCTCTCCCCTTGGTTTGAAGAGCGTCGCCACTCCACGGTAGAGCAGATAAAGCAGCAGCTTGCATACAGGGAAGAGAACCGTCAAAAGGTAGCACGCTTTTCGACAAGCCGCAGCGTAGGTGAGAGCTGGAGACTTCTGACCGACGACACAAATCGCTGGATGATCGTAACGGACGCCCGTTCGCTCTCCGAGGCAAACCCCGATGTCGTCGATTACTCAAGCGTCATCGGCTGCCGTATGGACATTGAGGAGAACCGTGACGAGATCCTGCGTGACGGTCCCAACGATACCAGAGTGAGCTACAATCCCCCTCGCTATAATTACAACTACAACTTCTACATCATCATCACCGTAAACACCCCGTATTTTGACGAGATGAAGTTCAGAGTCAACCCCTCTCTCGTTCAGATCAAGTACGGCTCCTACGGTGCGATGAACAACGGCTTCGGCGGCAAGAGCAGCCTCAACCGCATTTTGGGCAGCCTTACAAACAACGGCTTCGATCCCATGTGCGCCCCCGAGTACTGCCAGTACTACGAGATGACCCAGCAGATCTGCGAGGAAGTCCGTCGTATTCAGAATGTTGCAGCCGGTGCAGCGGCATATGCCGCACCTGCGCAGCCTCAGTATGAGCAGCCTCAGGCACCTGCACAGGGACCTTGGGTATGTCCTGCCTGCGGCGGTGAGAACAACAGCAAGTTCTGCGCTTACTGCGGCAGCCCCAGACCCTGATTAAAAAAACACGATCAAGTCGAATAAAACGGCAGGAAGGAAAATGACTATGAAACTCTGCAAAAGATTGATTGCAGTCCTTTTAGCACTTTCCCTGATATTTGTATTAGCCGCATGCGGCGGTGACGATAAGGGCGGCAAGGATAAGGATAAAGACAAGGACAAGGAAGGCGTCTACACGATAGGCGACTTTACGATTGAGGTAAAAAGCGCGGCTATCTGCCCCGATGAGGACGGCTTTGAATCTGTTATAGTGACCATGGAATTCACCAATAACAGCGATGCCGATGCATCCTACGGCTTCACCTTCTATGATAAGGCATCCCAGGCGGATGAATTCATGTATGTTGCAGCCCTCACCGAGCTTCAGGATGGTCACAACAACGAAAATATTGCCCCCGGTGAAAGCATAGAGGTTTATGTCGGCTGGCTCCTCAATGCGGTTGACTATCAGGGCAACCTCAATTACGATGACGAGATCACCGTTACGATAGACGACTTCGACGGCGGCGTTGCCGAGTTTACGCTCGATCCCAAAGAGCTTGACAGCTTTGCAAGCATTTCTCAGCTTCTGAGCGGTGAAGCAGGCGGCGAGACAGGCGGAGAAGTCTCCGACGATTGGATCTCATGGTGGGAAGGTGACTGGTTCGGCTGGTGGGGCATCTCCGAGGCAGACGGCTACTATGCCGACTTTGAAGGCTACACTTGGGATGCTTGTGCCCGTATCAGCGCAAAAAGCGACCTGACCGGCAGTATAGAGATCTGGGACGAGGCTAATGACAATGTCTGCCTTGCAGATGTCAGCTTCACTCAGCAAGGCGGCACCGTACACGGCAGCATGGTATTTGAGAGCGGCGAATTTATGGATCTTGTAATCACCGGCGGTGATATAGTGTGCGACCCCGCAGATATGGCAGTTGAGGATCTCATATGCATCGAAGGCACCTATACCGACAGTGACGGAAGCTACACCTTCGCGGCATACCTCCGTCCTTGGGGAACCGACTGGAGCGACCTCAGTGATGGTGCATATCCCGATCTCTACTATGATTGGTATCTGCCCCTCATCGAAGCAAATGCCGAAATGCCCGATTACTTTGATTGATCTGCCTAAAAGGAGATAAAAAATGCCTACACAGGTAACCAATTACCAGTGTCCCAACTGCACCGGACCGCTCCACTTTGTCGGAGCGTCCGGTAAGCTGGAGTGTGATTTCTGCGGCTCGAACTTTGAGGTCGCGGACATCGAGGCACTGTATGCACAAAAGAACGAAAAGGCTGCCACCGCATTCGAGACAGCCGAAGAAAAAACACAGGAGACCGAATGGGACAGCTCCGGTATGAGCAGCGACTGGGGCGAGGATGCCGCAAACATGAAGGCATACTCCTGCCCAAGCTGCGGAGCGCAGCTCATTTGCGATGCATCGACCGCCGCAACGAGCTGCCCCTACTGCGGAAACCCCTCGGTAGTTCCGGGACAGTTTTCCGGTGCCTTAAAGCCCGAGTTTGTGATCCCCTTCAAACTCAGCAAGGAGGATGCGGTAAATGCCCTCAAAAAGCATTACAAGGGCAAGCCCTTTCTGCCCAAGTCCTTCTCCGCTGAGAACCATGTGCAGGAGATAAAGGGCGTCTATGTTCCGTTCTGGCTGTTTGACGGTGAGGCGGAGGGCTCGGCACGCTATGCCGCTACCCGCACCCATGTCCATCGCACCGGCGATGTCGAGATAACGAGAACGGATCACTTCAATGTATTCCGTGCAGGCTCCATAAAGTTCGAGAAGATCCCCGTCGATGCCTCGACAAAGATGCCCGACGATCACATGGACTCCATTGAGCCCTACGACTACAAGGAGCTAAAGCCCTTCTCAACGGCGTATCTGCCGGGATTTTTGGCAGACCGTTATGATGTGAGTGCCGAAGAGAGCAGCAACAGGGCGGATGAACGCTGCGTCAATACGCTGGAGGAATCGCTCAAAGGCACGATAAGCGGCTACATGACCTGCATCAGAGTCGGCGGCAGCACTCAGCTTCGCCGCGGCAAGGTGCATTATGCGCTGCTGCCCGTGTGGATGCTCAACACAAAATGGCAGGGCAAGGACTACCTCTTCGCAATGAACGGTCAAACGGGAAAGCTTGTCGGCGATCTGCCCACGAGCATGGGCAAGTTCTGGGCGACATTTGCCGCCATTGCCGCACCCCTGAGCGTGATCGGCTCACTGCTGATGCTGCTGTAAAGGAGGGAGCGACTATGAAAAAACGGATACTTGCTATATTTGCCGCAGTCATATTGCTCCTCGGCGTTTCGGTCCCCGCATTTGCGGAGAACTCGACCGCCAATATCATTGACGGTGCCGACCTTCTCAGCTATGACGAGTGGGAAGAGCTTGACTTTATGGCTCAAAAGATAACAAGGGAGTACGACTGCGGTGTGTACATAGTCATACTCGACGACTATACCGAGTACGGTGACGGTGATGTTTTCGATGTCACCGCAGAGCTGTACAATTACTATGACGAGAGCTTCGGCGTCGGTGATGAGCATGACGGCATAATGCTCCTTCTCAGCATGTATGAGCGCGATTGGGCGATGTTTGTCCACGGCAGCTATGCAGAATATGCCTTCAGCGAATACGGTCAGGAGCAGCTTGAAGACAGCTTCCTTCCGCAGTTCGGTGAGGATGATTGGTATGCCGGCTGCAAAAGCTTCCTTACTGCATGTGACGAATACCTTTCACTTGCGGAAGAAGGCGATCCCGTTACCGAAAGCCACCTTGGTGATGTGCTTATCGCGATAGGCGTTTCCTGCGTCATTGCACTTCTTATCTGCCTTGTCTTAAAGGGCAAGATGAAGACCGTACATCACAAGACCGAGGCAAAAACCTATGTAACTCCCGGCGGCTTTGTGCTTTCGCAGAGCTTTGACAATTACACGCATACCACCGAGACCCGCCGCAAGATCCAGAAAAGCTCATCCGGCGGCAGCAGGATAGGCGGAGGCGGAAGCGGACGCAGCGGTAAATTCTGAGGAGGTGTCGTGTGAAACGCAGGATACATATCATAGCTCTTGTCATTGTGATTGCATTGCTTTTGACCATGCTCACCGCCTGCGTCGGCGATACGGAGAAAAAGCCTGCACCCGATAAGGATAAGCAGCCCGAGGCGCCGAGCTTCAGCGAAGCAGCGGAGCAGTCGCTTGACGAGCTGAAAAGCTGTCTTGTAAACGAACTCATAGGTGCCGCCTATCTCGGAAACCTCACCGAAAAGGAAGCCCGTCAATTTTCGGCTTCATGGCTTAATGACAATGTTCCCGCACTTGCGGAAACGCTGCCCTTCATCGGCGAGATACCCGATGCTTACATCTTCGGTAACAGCGGCGATCTCTTTTGCGTGATTCCCAGAGACGACTATGTGACGATCTCGGTGAAGACCGTGGAATGGAAGGAACTCGGCAACGGAGCCGAACCCGTAATGGGCGAGACACTGTACGAGAGTGACAATGCCGTACCGCTCCTTGTTTTCGTTAACCACGGCGACCTTGCCGATGAGACGGACATCGTCATATGCGCATCGACCGACGACGGCAGCAGCCTGAATTGGTACCCGACGATAGATGAAAGCAATGGCAGCATGTTCATCCCGACGGATGAGTATGACTATGCTCTGCTGTACGACTTCACATACTACGGTCAGCCGGAGGACGGAACCGACTATCTGCCCGAGGACTTTTGGGCTGTACCGACGGCTCTCGGTCTTGCGAATACGAAGTGGGAATGTGAAAACGGCTGGGTGCTGCATCTCGGCTACGACGAAAGCGCGAAAAACTGCGCAGGCGGTGCTGTGGTGTACGAGCCTGTTGAATCGGAAGACGGCACTATGGTGCTTTCACGCAGCAGCCAAGGCACATGGTGGATCGAGGGCGAATGCATTTATCTCGACCTCTACGATAATGCCGGCATAGGAGTCGGCGGGCTGTTCCCGATACTCATAGCCCCGTCGGGAGAGCAGCTTTGCATGATGCAGTCCAAAAACGGCACATGTCCGCCCTTCTTCGAGGTCGGCGCAGAATTTATGATGCTGACGCTCATATACGAATAAGAGAAACAAATAATCACAGTGGCATAAGGGATCTCCTTGTGCCACTGTTTTTTATGCTGCCGCACCTAATTAGAGAAAGCGGGGGCGGAAAGCGGATTTCAGAATGATTATTCCCTTATAATAAATATGAAAAAAGTCGCTTTTGCCGTTTGACAAAAGCGACTTTTCCGCGTGGATAATAATTTTAGGGGGTCATGAATATCAGGATTCCTTTGCTGCGGTCTGTGCAGCGTCTTCCCAAGGCAGGGTCTTTGCGTTCTTGAATGCCGCGATGACGCAGAAGATAGCAACAACACAGAGTGCGGCTGCACCGAAGAGGCCAAGTGAGAGGCTCTTTGTTGCGTCATAAATAACACCGTAAACAGGCAGAGCTACCATTGCGGAGAGTGCGGCAGAGGTCTGAACAACGCCGTAGATGGAGGCGTAGTCCTTCTTGCCGAAGAGCTTGCTGGGGAGGATCGCAGGCTGGGTGCCGCCGGAGGCGCCGGCAAAGCCCATGATGATGATGCATGCGATGAGACCGATAAGCATCTTGCCGGTCAGAACTGCGCCGACAGCGGAGAAGGCGAGCAGGGCCAGTGCGAGAATGGTAGCATTCTTTGCGCCGATCTTGTCGTTGAGTGCGCCGAAAGCGAAGGAGCCGACGAGGGTGCCGATCATGTAGAAGCTGGAGAGGGAGGAGCTGAAGGTAATGTCATAGCCGAGGCTGACACCGAAGGTGGGCAGCATCTGGGCAAAGCAAGCGAGGAAGATGAGGAAGAAGAGGGAGATGTAGCAGAGGATGAACGCGGGAGACTTGAGTGCGGTACCAGATGCAACACCGCTCTCGACGACTTCAGCGCTTTCTGCCTTAACTTCTTCGATCTCGACTTCGTCTGCGCCGTAGGCCTTAAGACCCTTCATTGCAGGATGAGCGACAGCCATGAAGGAGCCTGCCAGCTCAAGTACGAGTGCGCATGCACCGAGTACGATGTAAGCGGTGCGGTAGCCGGCGGACTCAATGATGACACCGCCGAGGATGCTGAATATAGCACCGAAGATGCCGGTCATGGACATCATAATGCCCATTGCCAGACCCTGCTTCTTAACGAACCAGTTGGTGATGAGCATGGGGCCTGCCATGTAGAAGGGTATCGCCATTACGAAAGCGTAGATGATACCGACAACATACCAGCACCAGAGGGAGGAGTAGAGTGCATAGCTCATAAACAGAGCACAGGCGAGAATGGAGCAGATGATAAGGAGGGGACGGAAGGGAGCCTTCTTAACTACCTTGCCTGCAAATATCATAGCTACCATCATCGCAGCAGAGCTGACGGAAACATAACCGGTGAATGCGCCGCTGCTGAAACCGTGCTCGGCACAAACGGAGGCTATGAAAATACCCTGCGTGTTGGACAGGATGCCCTGACCGCCGGCTATGAGCAAACAGGCAGCCACGAGCATACGCCATGCGGGATGTTTGGTTTTTTTCATAATAGTTTATTTCTCCTAATTAGTATGTGGGTTCTTCCCAATCCTCGGGCATCCAGCCTTCAGGCGGGATAGGGTCACGATAGAATCCGTCCATTTGACGATAAGCCATACGATGACGGCTGATCTTCCAAACTCCGTCTTCCTTCACAAAGTCTTCACAATAGACAGCCCAGCCCTCACAGGTCTCGGCATCGTCAAAGTAGCACATATGATCCTCGTACTGGAAAATGCCTCTTGCATGGGTGTCGTCGATGAACCATATCATCGGCTGATGACCCATGTGCATGGTCTGCATCACACGGTTGCACCACTTGGAGACAAGAGCCTGCTCGCGCTTGTCAGTGGTACCGGGATTGCCGTTCCAATACATAAAATCATCCGCAAAGAGTTCCGTAGCGTACTCTTCTTTTTTCATATCCATGCTCCACCAGTAGAAGTACATGCATTCAAGCACCTTCTGGTGTTCGCAGAGAAGCTCAGGAGTGTACTGCTGACGCCTGACATTTTTGATAACTTCAATGACCCAGCCTCTGAATTCTTCATTAAAGGGAATGTTAAAAGTTGCCATGAGGGTCTCCTTAGTCAAAGATTTCTCAAAGACGATTAAAAATCGGGCGTGCCGGAAACCCGTTTATCGTGTTGCGGCACGCCACATTGCAAAACTTAGTCGCCGATAGCCTGGAGATCAGCCTCGATTGCGTCGAGCATCTCCTGACCCATGCCGACCTGGGGGAATGCTGCCAGGGACTTAAAGGACATGCCATAGGTCATGGGGAAGGTGGGGTCTGCAACGAGTGCGGGATGATGCTTTACGAGAACTGCCTTTGCGCGGGGATCGCTGACGAGCTTCTTAACTTTGTCGTTTACGGAAAATGCCATTTTAATATCCTCCTAAAAGATTTTTGTTAGTGTTGATTAAATGTTTGGGTGATTAAACTTAGTCGCCGATAGCCTGGAGATCAGCCTCGATTGCATCGAGCATCTCCTGACCCATGCCGACCTGGGGGAATGCTGCCAGGGACTTAAAGGACATGCCATAGGTCATGGGGAAGGTGGGGTCTGCAACGAGTGCGGGATGATGCTTTACGAGAACTGCCTTTGCGCGGGGATCGCTGACGAGCTTCTTAACTTTGTCGTTTACGGAAAATGCCATTTTTGTTTCCTCCTAATAAAATTATAATTGTGTTTTTCGGGTCAGACCCGTTTTAAATGAGTTTGTGGGGACTTGAGAATCAGTCCCAAAGCTGCTCGATAGCGCAGTGGTTGAGCATACCACCGTCTATGAGAACATCTTCGCCGTTTATGTACTTGGCGTGGAGCAGGAAGTCGATGAGCTCTGCTGCTTCCTCGGGCTTGCCCATACGGCCCTCAACGGGGCAAGTGCATGCAAAACCTGTGATAACGCCGGGCATGAGCTTTTCGACTGCCTGGGGCATCGGAGTCCAGATGAGACCCGGGCTGATGCTTACGATGCGTGCGCCGACCTCGCTCATACGGTCGATGTTGGCCATGGTGTACCAGCGGGTGAAACGCTTGGAAACGCTGTAAGCTTCGGTGCCGTTGATGTCGCTTCCGCAGGCATCGATGAGCGGCTGCATATTGCCTTCGAGAGCAGCCTTATACTGATCGACCATGAGGGTGTAATCGGCATAGTAGCTGGACATGGAGGCAACATTGAGGTAGCAGCTTCCTTCACCGACGAGGGGGAAGAAGACCTTGCTCATGTTGATGACGCCACGGACATTATTGTTGATTATCTCCGTTGCTGTGGGACGGTAGTCGATGAAAGCCTCGTTGATGGCTGCGGCATGGATGACATGCAGGACATCGCCCATTTCCTTTGCCTTTGCGCCGACCTTCTCGACATCCTCGATCTTGGAGACATCTGCCTGGATATATTCGATGTTATCGAAATCCTTGAGCTCTTCCTTTGCGATGTTGATGCGCTCTTCCTGAAAGTCTACGACCAGAACGGAGGCCTCTTTCGCAAGGAGCTTAACGGTTTCGATACCAATGCCACCGGCGCCGCCGGTGATGACGGATACTTTTGCCATTGTGAAATTTCCTTCCTGTTATTTTAGCCGAGCCGCTGAGAATTAAAATTCGTCGAACTGCTCAAAAGTCAGATTGCCGATATTGCCGCCGTCGATAAGAATATCGCAGCCGTTGATGTAACCGTTATCGCAGATCGATTCCACCAGATCGGCTATCTCGGTAGCTTCGCCCATACGGGGTACGGGGAGGGTAGTGGCGTAAGCGGTCATCGAGCCGGGGATAACGCTCTCGAATTCCTTTGCCATCGGAGTCCAGATAAGACCCGGGCTTATGCTTACGATGCGTGCGCCTCTGTCGGCAGCTCTCTGAATGCTGCTGAGGGTGTACCAGCGAATGAACATCTTGGAGACGGCGTAAGCCTTGTCGCTCTTGTCTCCGACCAGCTCCTTAACGGGCTCGAAATTGCCCTTCATCGCTTCATAGAAGGAATCGAGGAAATCGGGCAGGGGATTGTAGTAGCTGGACATGGAGGCGATGTTCAGGTAGCATCCGCCCTCGCAGATAACGGGGAGGAATGCTTCTGCCATGTACTGTGCGCCCTTGATGTTGTTCTCAAGGATGAAGCCGGGATCGTTGGGCTTGCCGTTCGTATATTCATTGACTCCGGCAGCGTGGATCACATTGCGGATCTCGCCCATCTCCTGAGCCTTTGCGACCGCAGCTTTTATAGCCTCACGGTCAATGACATCCATAACAGCGTACTCAACGCAATCAAAATCGCTCAGCACTGCCTTTGCTTCGGCAAGCTTGCTTTCGCGTCTGCCGCAGAGGAGGATCTTGGTGTCCTTCGCAAGACGCTTTGCGATCTCAAGACCCATTCCGCCGGTGCCGCCGGTGATTACAGAAACATAAGCCATGGGATCACCTTTTCTGCATTTCATCGACATCGTAGCCGGCCTGCTTCAGATACTGAACATTGCCGACATGGCCGCTGTTGTATTCGTTGCGGGCGTACTGCTCCTCGTAGACACGCTCATAACCGATCTTCGAGATGTACCACTTGCCGTCGCGCTTAATGAACTCATCGTCATACAGAGCGGTGCCGTGCTGATTGGTGTGGCCGAGGAAGTTGATGAGGTTATCCTCGAGGTAAACCTTTGCCTTTGCATGGGTCTCATCGATGATGTCTATCTGGAAGCAATGGCCGAGGTGAGATGAGATCTGCTCGGGAAGCATGCAGCTGCGAAGGAACTCAACGGCATCCTCACGGCCTTCGTATACCATGAAACCGTCACAGTATTCGGTGTGAACATCGATGTCAAAAACCTCCGCAATGGCATCCCAATTGTGGATGTCCAGATTGTTGAAGTATTTGCTCAAAAGATAATTGATTTCCTGAATGTCCTCAAGACGCTGGATTCTTTCTTCCAAAGTCATAACTGAGATCTCCTTTCGTAATTGTTATTGTTGTTTAAAACAGTTGTCTCGAATTACAGCTCCATAGCTGCGTCAAAGCCGGCACGGGTAGCCCAAACGATGAGGGCAGCCTTCTTTGCGTCGCCGATGACCTTGACTTCGGGAACGAACTTCTCAAGCTCTTCGCTGAGGGTGTTGTTGGGTCTGGTGCCCATGGAGAAGAGGATGTGATCGTAGGGTCCCATCTCGACCTGGGTGCCGTCTGCCTTCTCAACAAGGACGGTGTTGCCGCGGTACTCGAGTACCTTGGTGCTGGTGTACATGCCGAAGTGGTGGGACTTCAGACGACGCATCATAGGCTCTCTGATGTTTGCGGCGAGATCCTTTGCCATGGTGGGCAGCATCTCGATGATGTCCATGTTGAGGTCATCGTGACCGTGGTAACGATGGAACTGCTGAACGACCTCTGCGGTCTCCAGAGCGACAATGCCGCCGCCGAGGATGCAGACCTTGCCCTCGATGATGGGGTGCTTGCCGGTCAGGAAGTCCTGAGCGGTGACGATCTCGTGCTTGTCGATACCGGGGATGTTGGGGATGAAGGGAACTGCGCCGGTTGCAACGATAGCTGCATCGGGAGCGAACTCCTTGACTGCCTCAACGGTAGCTTCCTTATCGGTAAGAACGGTGACGCCAAGCTTCTTGCACTGAACGAGCAGATACTGGATCCACTTCATATCGTCCTGCTTGCCGGGAGCCTTTGCAGCCATGTTGACCTGACCGCCGCAGGTGTGTGCTTTCTCCCAAACGGTGACGACATGACCGCGCTCTGCTGCGGTCTTTGCAGCCATCAGACCGCCGGGGCCTGCGCCGATAACAAGGACTTTCTTGCTCTTTTCGGCTTTACCGAGGTCTCTGCCGTACTGAGCCTCACGACCGAGACGGGGGTTGATGTTGCACTTTGCGACCTGGTCCTCTGCAGTACGGGCGCCAACACAGCCGCCGCAGCAGGAAGCACAGGGAGCGATGTCCTCAAATCTGCCTTCATAGGTCTTGTTGACTATGTCGGGATCTGCGAGGAAGGGACGGCCGAGGGTGATGCCGTCAACGAGACCACGCTCAACGAGGTCTGCGCCGTAAGCAACGGACTCGAGCTTGCCGACTACGAATACGGGAACATCGACGACCTTCTTGATCTCGGCGGCTTCCTTGACATTGACGCCGCGAGGCTCGCCATGGCTGGGGATGATGGCCCAGGGTGCCTCAAACTGAGTACCGCCGGAGACCTCGATCGCGCTTATGCCGTGAGCAACGATTTTGGGGAGAATGTAAAGCATATCGTCGAGAGTGTTGCCGCCGGGGTAACGCTCGGAGCCGGATACACGCATGATGATGGGGAAGTCGGGAGAAACATTCTTGCGGATCTCGTCGATGACTTCGCAGACAAAGCGGGCACGATTGTCAATGTTGCCGCCGTACTCATCGCTGCGGAAGTTACGCAGGGGGGACAGGAATGCACCGGGCATCATGTAAGCATGTGCGCAGTGGAGAGCGATACCGTCACAGCCGGCCAGCTCTGCACGCTTGCAAGCCTCACCGTACTGCTTGATGACGAGCTGGATCTCGTCCTTGTCCATCTCACGGGTGTAGTGACCGTTGTCGTTGATGTAAACGGAGGGTCCGGGAGGATTCTGGCCGAAGTAGCCGATTATGCTCTCGGGGCCGGGGTGGGTGACCTGGGGGAACAGTGCGCCGCCTGCAGCATGGATCTTGTCGGTGAACTCTTTGAAGGGAGCAATGTAGCTGTCATCGTCAAGGCAGGTGGTGGGTCCCTTGTAAAGGTAGCCGAGGTCTATGGTGACTGCGTCCATTTCGAGAATGGCTGCGCCGCCTTCGGCTCTTTCAACATAGTGCTTCTGGAGCTCTTCGCTTACGGTGCCGTCCATGGACTCGATGGAGAGGGTCATAGGAGCCATCATGATACGATTCTTGAAAGTGCGGTTGCCTATCTTAATAGGAGTGAAAATCTTTGCGTTTTTCAGATCAGTCATAACTCTTTGATCATTCCTTTCTTGTCTGATACTTTTCTGTGTGCCGGTGAAAATTCCGCTGAACTCAAGTACTTTATACACGAGCAAAAAATGCCTTTCAAGACTTTGCGAAAAAAATGTTACATTTTTCACGAATCTGTAAACTTGGACTTTTTGCTCAGTCTGCTAAAAAAAACACATAGAACAACTATTGCTATTGAAAAATATGCACAAATTGAATTAAACTGATATATGTACAGAAGCTAAACAAGTGTATAGGAGGGGAGTGCTTTGCAGCCGATAAGTTCCAAACAATCATTTACCCAAGAATGTGCCTTTCTTGCGTTGGTCCGCTTAATGCAGGACAAACCCCTGCCTGCGATCTCCGTGACGGAGCTTGCAAAGAAGGCCGGCATATCCAGAACGGCTTTTTATAACAATTACAATTCTGTCGAGGATGTACTTTTAAAGCATCTTGATACCTGCATGGACATTATCCTCGGCACCCTTGCCGAATCCGGAAATCAGCAGATAGCGATAAAGCAGTATGTATCCTGCTACTTCGATATGCTTTGCGGCAACAGCCAACTGCTCAAGAACCTTGAGACCTCGGGAAACATCTCGATCTACACTTCATGGCTCAAAAGGAGCTTCCACGGAAAGCTTTCAAAGCTCGTAAAAGGGCTGGGCTTTGTAAACACCTACGAGATCTCCGCCTGTGCGGGGATGTTCTGTGAGCTTACGCGTGACTGGCTGAATTCCGATATGGATGACAAGGCACGCAACTCCGCCGAAGGTGCGCTGTATCATCTTTTATATGTATATAAACAGTCATCGGATTCATCCTCCATGCACTATCTCAATCCGCAGCATATTGGCAAGCTGCATCAGTACAACGGTATCGGTACCTTCTCCCTAATCGATACCGGCGAGACTGTAAAGGTCTACATCCTGATCGAGCATGATACGGTCGTTGCCAGCAGTGCCGAGGTAACGCCCATCGCCGGCAAGGAGGACATACTAACTGCCGCAGCAAACGCCGTCTGCACTTTCATAAACGGCAAACCGACCGTCACCGCAATGTCTCTGACCGCAGAGGATGTATCCAGAGAGCTTTGCGGATTGTCAAAGGAATTCATGTACTGCGCCGCAATAGCGGCCGGAGCGGCAAAGAACGCTTCGATAGACTATTACAATCGGCTTTCGCTGGCTCACTGCATGGTGGGCGAGGATGAGATCCTGACCGACATAAGGATCGAAGGCTGATAATTTAAAATGTATATTTGGCGGTTCCGCTGAACTTGCCGCCTAATATAGATAAACTTAATTCACGGAGGTGAGGTATGACCGTCTTCAAAGAAAGATTTGCAGGCAAAACAATACTCATCACGGGTGCCACATCGGGCATCGGCAAAGCGACCGCTTTGCGTGCCGCCGCAGAAGGTGCGAATATCGTTGTGGCAGGACGGGATGAGCAGCGTGGACGGGAAGTCGTCGAAGAGATAAAAAGTCTCGGAAGCGACGCAATTTTCGTCCGGGGCGATCTGACCAAGGAAGATGATGTAGTCCGTCTCATCAAAACCGCCGAAGAAAAATTCGGTGACATTCAGCTCTTTGTCAACAACGCAGGCGTTGCCAGCGACCCCGACAGAGTAGATGAGTATTCCACCGAGCAATGGCTGCGGATAATGGACATCAATGTGAATGCGGTGTTCTACTGCTGTCGCGAAGAGCTCAAACACCTGCTGAAGCATGACAAAGGCGGTGCCATTGTCAACCTCAGTTCCGTGGCAGGCGTGCGAGCATTTCCCAGTGCCTGCGGCTATGTCACATCGAAGCATGCCGTTATCGGTCTCACAAAGGCGATCGCAATGGAATATGCCCACAAGAATATCCGTTGCAATTCCACGGGACCGTGCAGCAGCGGCACCCCGCTCAACATAAACTCCAGCCTTGCCTATGGCAGAAAGCTTACAAAGCTCATCGAAGAGGGCGTTGATACGGCAGACTACATAGACGAGTGGATGTGCTGCGGCAAGATGCAGGCTCCGATGGAGCGTGACAGCTGCCCGGACGAGCAGGCAGCCGTGATTCTGTTCCTTCTCTCCGACGATGCATCCTACATCACCGGAGACCAAATCGTCGTAGACGGCGGTTGGGTAGTTTACTGATTTTCAGTCCAGAGCAAATGCTTCACTAAAATTTTTATTAAGGAGATCAAAAAAATGTTTGAAAAGCTTCTTAGCCCCATCACCATTCGTGATGTCACCCTCAAGGGTCGTGCAATGCTTTCCGCATGCGGCACTCGCTTCAGCGATGACCGTATGGTTAGCGACAGACACATTGCCTACCATGTTGCAAAGGCAAAGGGCGGCTGCCCCCTGAACATGATCGAGGTCACCGGCGTACATCCCGGCACCGACGCATGCATGTTCCTTTCTCTCGCAAAGGACGAATACGTTCCCGGCGTAAAGCGTCTTGTTGACGCCATCCATGAGGCAGGCGGCAAAGCCGGTATCCAGATCTACCAGGGCGGCCTCGGTGTTTGCTTCGACGGCGAATGCCCCCTGCTGATGCCCGACCTTCTCGAGGAAGAGGAGATCCAGGAAGTCATCGAGTCCTTCGGCCCCGCAGCACGCCGTGCGGTCGAGGCAGGCGTTGACCTCATCGAGATCCACTGCGCTCACCAGTACCTCATCCACTCCTTCCTTTCTCCCGCATTCAACCACCGTACCGACGAGTGGGGCGGCTCCTTCGAGAACCGTGTAAAGTTCCCCCTCGCCTGCATCAGAAAGGTTCGTGAGAACATGCCCGAGGGTATGCCTCTCTTCATCAGAACCTCCCTCCAGGACGACTTCCTCGATCCCGGCCTCAGCGTTGAAGACTGCATCGCATTCTGCAAGCTGGCAAAGGAAGAGGGCGTCGATGTTCTCGACCTCTCCCGCGGCAACATGGCTACTGCAGCAAACAAGTTTGAGGTTCCGCCCGTTGACATGAAGCGCGGATTCAACCTTGAGCTGGCAGCAAGATTCAAGAAGGAGACCGGCATGATCGTCATCGGCGTCGGCCGTATCAACGATCCTTATGTCGCAGAAGAAGCACTTGAGAAGGTCGATATGGTCGTTATGAGCCGCGCTCAGATCGCAGACCCCGAGTTCTTCAACAAGGTCCGTGAAGGCCGTCTCGACGACATCAACCGCTGCATCGGCTGTAACGAAGGCTGCCTCGACGGTTTCGCAAACCTCGAGATGCCTCACATTTCCTGCACCCGTAACCCGCAGGTCGGCCTCGAGGGCGAGTGCCCCATCGAGCCCGCAAGCACTCCTCGCACCGTACTTATCGCCGGCGGCGGCACCGCAGGTATGATGGCTGCAAAGATCCTCAAGCAGGAAGGCCACAACCCCATCATCTGCGAAGCAAGCGACAAACTCGGCGGCGCACTGCTCCTCGGCGGCGCAATCGAGCGTTCCGTAGAGTACAAGAAGGCGATCGAGTCCTCCGCTCGTCAGCTTGAGCGTGCAGGCGTTGACATTCGTCTCAACACCCTCGTAACTCCCGAACTCGTCAAAGAGATCAAGCCCGATGCCGTATTCTGCTGTGTCGGCGCAGTTCCCGAGACTCCCGATTTCGCAGTCGGCAAGCCCAATGTCGTTCAGGCCCGTGATGTCCTTGCAGGCAAGGCACAGGTCTCCGGCAAGGTCGTTGTCGTCGGCGCAAACGGCACCGGCGTTCTGGCAGGCGAGTATGTAAAGCTTGCCGATCCCGAGAAGAACGACGTCACCCTCATCAACAGAAATGTTGTTGTCGGTGTTGACCTCGGCTCCGCTCGTAAGCAGGCACACGCCACCATCCTCGAGGAAGAGGGCATCCATCAGGCAGTTTCCACCGAAGTTACCGACATCGTTGACGGCAAGGTTATCGCCACCTGCGACGGTGAGACCGTTGAGTTCCCCTACGATTACGCCATCATTGCCACCGGCTGCGTAAGTAAGGACTACGCACCCATCGAGGCAGCATGTGCGGAACTCGGCATCGGCTTCGAGGTTCTGGGCGATGCAAAGGAAGTTCGTCGTGCATTTGAGGCCGCTGCGGAAGGCTTTGCAGCAGCACGCCGCATGAACGATCCCGAGTATGTAAAGCAGATCACCAAGTAATATAAAGCAAGGCACCACGGAAGTATCCCGTCACGCATACGGCGGGATACTTCTCCGTAAAAGGAGCTTACAGCAATGTTTGAAAAATTATTTACCCCGATAAAAATCAGGGATCTGACTCTGAACAGCCGTGTCATCATGACTGCCATGGGTACCCGTTTTACCGAAAACAGACTGGCAAACGATAAGCACATTGCCTACCATGTCGCAAGAGCAAAGGGCGGCTGCACGCTCAACATGATCGAAGTCACCGGCGTCCACGACGGCAGTGACGCATCGATGTTCCTTTCTCTGGCTCGTGATGAGTATGTTCCCGCACTGAAGCGGCTTGTCGATTCCATCCACGAAGTCGGCGGCAAGGCAGGCATCCAGATATATCAGGGCGGTTTGGGTGTCTGCTTTGACGGTGAAGCGGCAATGCTGGTTCCCGACGCAATAAGCAGAGAGGAAATGGAAGAGGTCCGCATAGCCTTCGGCGAAGCGGCACGCCGTGCCGTCGAAGCGGGCGTTGATCTCATCGAGATCCACTGCGCCCACCAGTACCTGCTCCATTCCTTCATGTCACAGGCATTCAACCACCGCAGCGACGAATACGGCGGTTCGTTTGAAAATCGTGCAAGGTACCCCTTGGAGTGCATTGAGGCCGTGCGCGCCAACATGCCCGAGGGCATGCCTCTTTTCATGCGCATGAGCCTTCAGGACGACTATCTTGAAGGCCTCACCATCGAGGACTGCATAGCCTTCTGCAAGCTGGCAAATAAGGCGGGAGTCGATGTTTTGAACCTCTCAAGAGGCAACATGATCTCCGCGGCGAACAAATACGAAGTTCCGCCCGTTGACCTGCCCCACGGCTTCAACCTCGAAATGGCATCCCGTGTCCGCAAGGAGACCGGTATGATAACCATCGGAGTGGGACGCATAAACGATCCCTACTTTGCCGAGAAGGTACTCGAGGATGACCTTGTTGACATGGTCGCAATGAGCCGTGCCCAGCTTGCCGATCCCGAGTTCATGAACAAGGTCCGTGAGGGACGCATTGATGAGATAGACCGCTGCTGCGGCTGCAATGAAGGCTGCCTCGACGGTTTTGCGAACCTCGATATGCCGCACATCACTTGCCTCCGCAACCCCGCAGTGGGTCGTGAGGCGGAGTGCGTTATCGAAAAAACCGACGCTCCCAAGACCGTGCTGGTAGCCGGCGGCGGTATGGCGGGCATGATGGCTGCACGCACCCTCCACAGGAAGGGACATAAGGTCATCCTCTGTGAAGCGGGCGACCACCTCGGCGGTCAGTTCGTTCTGGCAGGCAGCACTCCCCGCAAGCTGGATATGAAGAAGGCTGCGGTCGAGATGGGTGAGCAGATCAAGAAGCTCGGTATCGATGTCAGATTCAACACTCCCGTAACGGGTGAGCTTGTAAAAGAGCTGCACCCCGATGCGGTGTTCAACTGCATAGGTTCGGCACCCATCGTACCGAAGATCACGGGCGTAGAGCTTCCCAATGTGGCGGACAGCCACGATGTCATAGAGGGCAAGACGAAGGTTTCCGGCAAGGTCGTCGTGATAGGCGGCGGTATGGTCGGTGCCGAGACCGCCGATCTCCTCGTTTCGCAGGGCCTCACCCCGCCGACGATACTCGAGATGGGCAGCAGCATATGCCCCGACATGGGCTCCGCACGCAAGTACTGCATGTCGCAGGAGCTTGAAGATCAGAAGATCACCTGCGTTACCGATATTAAGGTTACGGAGATAAAAGAGGATAAGGTCGTAGGTGAAAAAGACGGTGAGAAGCATGAGTTTGACTGCGACTACGCCGTTATAGCCGTCGGCTGCAAGAGCAGGGGCGCAAGCGGGATCCAAGCTGTGTGCGATGAGCTTGGCATCCGCATGATAACGGTAGGCGATGCGAAGGAAGCCCGCCGTGCTCTTGAGGCAACGAGAGAGGCCTTCGACGCAGCCCTCGAGTTCTAAAAAATAAGTATTACTTTTCAGTTCATTTCCCCCCTTTCTTTCCAATTTTGCGATGGACGGCGGCATTTTTGCCGCCGTCTGTTGCGCTTTGGATATAAAAAACCCAAGTCCTTTCGGACTTGGGTTTTTTATAAACTGAGGAATATACGCCTATGCGATGATACATACGCCAAGGCGTGATGAGATACCATGCCTGTCGTCTTGAATAAAAAATCGACTTGTTTTCACAAGTCGATTTTCTGGTGGAGAATAGCAGACTCGAACTGCTGACCTCTCGCGTGTGAGGCGAGCGCTCTAACCGGCTGAGCTAATTCTCCGTAGCTAAAACAGTATACCACCGACGGAGCTATATTTCAAGCGGTAAAAAGATTTTTTTGCGGCGTCGGCAAAGTATACGCCGTTATTGCCCGATTGCACTAAAACAAAAACATTATTTTTTACAGAATAATAATATGTATTTGAAATAATCAAAAAAACAATTTCCGAACAAAAACGGCAAAAGTGAATCGAAAGAAAGGCAAAAATGCTCCGCATAAGCCGCTACTGGCTAAAGTAACAAAAAATCGGGCTTATTTTTGTTGCTTTTTAATGGTGATTGTCTGCAAATTAACGGGTTAAATTGTTGACTGAAAATTGCGTTAATGCTAAAATGCACTTATTACAGTAAAATGCGTTTGTTGCGCAATGCGGTTTTTCCGCAAAGGAGCAATGTGATGAAAGAAGTAAAAGTACTCATTGGTAACTACGGCAGCGGCAAAAGTGAGCTTGCGCTGAATTTTGCGACTCAGGCGGCAGCTCTCGGCAAACGCACGGAGCTTCTTGACCTCGATATGGTCAACACCTACTTCCGCCTGACCGAAAGAGGCAAGATGGTCGAGCAGAAGGAGATCAGGCTTGTTTCTCCGAACTATGCCTGCTCCGGTATCGAAACTCTGTCTTTGCCTGCCGAAGTAGCCTCCGCATTCGTCCTTGACTGGGACACCGTTATATTTGATGTCGGCGGCGACGATGTCGGCGCAACTGCACTCGGCAGATACCATCAGGACTTCCTCGACCTCGAAGAAGGATCGCTGGAGGTCTTGAATGTCGTCAATGTCAGAAGACCCCTCTCCGGAACCGTTGAGAAGCTTATTAAGCTTCAGGAGGGAATGGAGCTTCATTCGAGACTGAAGATCACCGGCATGATAAACAATACCAATCTTGCGACGGAGACCTCGGAGGAGGAGCTGCGGGATGGATATTTCATGCTCAAGGAAGTTTCGGAAAAGACAGGCATCCCCGTTGCATATACTACCGGCAAGAAGGAGTTTTTGGATAAATTCCTTGCCGAGGGCCACGATCCCAAGTACATAGGCAAGCCCATTGCAATCGACATGTTCATGCACCGTGACTGGGATTCGTATATTAAATACGGCCTCAATACGGTAGACCCCAGAACGAAAAATCTTTGATATGTCCCGTCGCAGACGGTTCATATATATAAAATGTTATTCAAAAAATAGCAAAAATAAAGAAAAGAGGTAGCAACAT
>CAZLSN010000019.1:0-20187 GCA_964562265.1 uncultured Oscillospiraceae bacterium | reverse complement strand
GCACTCACCATGCTCGACATGCTGCGTCGGGACATTCTGCCCTCGGTAAGCGCATACTCGGGTGAGCTTGCCTCCACCGCTCTGTCAAAGCAGGAGCTTGGCATCGACGCCTCACTTGAAACGGAGCTTGCCTCAAAGCTCTCCACCCTGTCCGCCGCCTGCATGAGCATTGCAGTCGGCATGGACGATGCCGTGAAGGAGGTCGCTGCCATACCCGAGAACTTCACCCGTGCGGTAAAGTGCCGTGACACGCTCATCCCCAAGATGAACGCCCTGCGCACCCTCGTCGATGAGCTGGAGCTGTGCTGTGCTTCCGAGTATTGGCCCATGCCCACCTACGGCGATATACTGTTCAGCGTAAATTGAGTTTAATTTAAAATGCAAAAAACGGCTGTGTCCGATTTGGACGCAGCCGTTAATTCTATCCTTTTAATACTTTCACTATCTCGCCGATATACATGTCGTGGAAGTCCCGTTCGGGGTAGCAGGCATCCATGACCCTGCGATCGGTAAAGCAGTCCTCCCGTATCGTGCTTTGGTACACCTTTCGGCACACAAGCACAAGAGACGCCTCGGCATAGTATGTGCAGCCGTCCTCGAATATCGGGGTGAAGCCGACGGCGGCTGTCTTATCTCCGTCCTTGCCGGAATGACTGCCGAGGTAGGCAAGCTCCTTTTTGTACCCGTCAAAGAAGCACAGCGAAAAAAGCTCCTCACGGTCAATGAATTTCCTTGTGTACCGCTGCG
The DNA here is from genome assembly GCA_964562265.1 of uncultured Oscillospiraceae bacterium. GTDB lineage: Bacteria > Bacillota > Clostridia > Oscillospirales > Oscillospiraceae > F23-B02. The sequence continues at coordinate 19,440 of CAZLSN010000019.1, read as the reverse complement.
GTCTGACATAGCATATCGCCGAAGGGCCGCTCCACAGATTGCCTATATGTCCCCATGAGCAGGTCATGCTGTTGTAGCCCCGCTCCTTTGTTCCGGCGGTCAGAAGCATCCAGTCATCGTGAAACGCCGTGACCGGATTTATCATCAGTTCTTTTACACTTATCTCTTTCATCAATACCTCGACATCGCCTCACGGCAGTAGTGATTGAAGCGGCGTTCACGCTCCAAGGAGGATGCATCCATATGGCCGGGGTAGAGCTCATAGTCACCGGGCAGAGAGCATATACGCTTTATGGATCGCATTTCCGCAGCCATATCTCCGCCGGGAAGGTCTGTTCTTCCGCAGGAGCCGCGGAATATCGTATCGCCCGTGAACAGTGCGTCACCGCAAACAAGGCACACGCTTCCGGGGCTGTGTCCCGGGGTCTCCATGACCGCAAATTCAAGTGAGCCGACCTGTATAACGTCACCGTCCGTATAAGTCTCGCCGCCCTTGGGGAGTCTGAACATCATGCCGCTCATACCGACCTTGTAGCCCTCGTCCTTGGGATTTATATACACCGTAGCACCGGTTTCATCGGCAACGGCTTCGGCTGCGCCCACATGGTCAAAGTGACCGTGAGTGAGAAGCACGGCACGGCAAATGAGCTTGTTGTCCTCGATATAATCGAGAATGGCGTTGCTCTCGTCACCGGGATCGATGACCGCACACATAAGAGTATTCTCATCGGTGACTACATAGCAATTTGCCTCAAGCTGACCGACGGGTATGGTTTTAATAAGCATATCTTACAGCTCCTTCGTATCAAGTATTATCGTAACGGGCCCGTCGTTGACCGACTCGACCTTCATCTCGGCGCCGAACTCACCGGTTCCGACCTTAAAGCCTCTCTCCCTGCAAAGGCTTATCACCCGCTCATAAAGAGGTATCGCCTTGTCGGGTCTCGCAGCATGGGAAAAGCCGGGTCTGCGGGACTTGCAATCGGCAAAAAGCGTGAACTGGCTTATGATGAGAAGCTCCGCTCCGGCATCTGCGGGATTAACATTCATCTTTCCCGCCTCGTCCTCGAATATCCTCAGACCGCAGATCTTGTCGGCTATCTTGTCCGCTTGTGCCTCGGTATCGTCCTCATGCACTCCGAGAAGCACCAGAAAGCCCTTGCCTATAGCCGCCTTGACGCTGCCGTTTATCGCAACGGATGCGCTGTCAACCCTTGTAAGTACCGCTCTCATTTCTGCTCCTTCCGTTTCTGCTTACCTCGCTGACACCTCTTATCGAGGACAGCTTGTTTATTATGACCCTCAGATTGTCAAACGTTTTGACCTCGAGCGTGATGTTCACTATCGAACGATTGCCGTCAACATCCCTTGCGTTCATGCTGCGGACCTTTGCGTTCAGGGAGTTTAAAACCGTCGCAATGTCCATGATGAGGCCGCTGCGCTCATGGGATACGACCGTTACCGAGGTCGTGTACATCTCGTTTATATCTTCCGCCCACTCGACCGGTATCCAACGCCCCTCGGAATCCGGAGCGTCCTTTCTGCGGCGGTAATTGTCGCAGTCACAGCGGTGGATGGATACGCCCTGCCCACGGGTTATAAAGCCCGCTATCTCGTCACCGGGTATCGGTGTGCAGCAGCGTGAGAATTTTATAAGGCAATTGTCAAGTCCTTCAACGAGTACGCCGTGGATGGGCTTTGTTTTCTTCTGCGCCTGTGTCTCTCTGCGTTCGGCAGCCTCTGTGACCTTGTCGAGAACGGTCTTTTTCTCCGTCGCATGATGAAGCCTTGCCAGCTCATCCTTCATGCGGTTTACACTTCTCGTTGCGGTCATACCGCCGTAGCCTATCGAGGCGTAAAGCTCCTCGAGATTCGAGCAGGCTACCTTTTTCAGCAGCAGCGGCAGGACTTCATCGTCTGTTATATCCTCAAGCTTTAAGCCTCTGTTTTTAAGCTCCGCCTCAAACATCTCCCTGCCTCGGACGATGTTCTCCTCACGGCGTTCCTTCTTAAACCACTGCTTTATCTTCGTCCTTGCCGATCCGCTTTTTGCGATATTCAGCCAGTCACGACTCGGCCCCGGTGCGTTTTTGGCAGTGCGTACCTCAACGATGTCGCCGTTTTGCAGCACATGGTCGAAGGTCACTATCCTGCCGTTTACCGATGCGCCCACCATGCTGTTGCCGACCGCCGAATGTATGCTGTAGGCAAAGTCTATCGGCGTTGCACCGGCAGGGAGGTTTATGACATCGCCCTTGGGCGAGAACACGAATACCTCGTCGGCAAACATGTCTATCTTCAGATTGTGGAAAAAGTCCGTTGCATCGGATTCCTGCTGACTTTCCAGCAGTCTGCGTACCCATGCGAACTTCTCCTCGTCACCGCTTTTAACTCCGGTATCGCCCATCTTATACTTCCAGTGGGCTGCGATACCGTATTCCGCAGTGCGGTGCATATCCCATGTGCGTATCTGCACCTCAAAGGGTATGCCCTCACTTCCGATCACCGTCGTATGCACGCTCTGGTACATATTCGGCTTCGGGGTCGAGATATAGTCCTTGAATCTGCCGGGTACGGGCTTGAACATATCGTGGATGATGCCGAGAACATTGTAGCAGTCCGGTATCGTATCGACGATTACTCTGAAGGCGCAGAGATCGAAGATGCCGTTTATGTCGAGCTTCTGGGCGTACATCTTGCGGTATATGCTGTATATGTGCTTTATGCGGCTGTATATCGTGACCTCAAGGCCTTCCTCCGTAAGCCGCTTTTTGATCTTCGCCTCCATGGAACTCATGAAGCTTTCCAGCGTCTCCATTCTCTCATTCAAAACGCCGGTTATCTCCTTGTAGCCCGTGGGGTCAAGATACATGAGAGCAAGGTCTTCAAGCTCCCACTTTGTCTTCTGCATACCGAGGCGGTGAGCGATGGGGGCATAGATCTCCATCGTTTCAAGCGATTTTATGCGCTGCTTGTCCGCCGTCTGATACGCCATCGTCCGCATATTATGCAGTCTGTCGGCGATCTTTATGAGGATTACCCTGATGTCCTTGCTCATCGCAATGAGCATCTTTCTCAGGTTCTCCATCTGCTCGTCTTCCTTGCTGGTGTACTGCACTCTCGTCAGCTTGGTGACGCCCTCGACTATGTCCGCAACGCCCTCACCGAACTGCTTTGCAATATCCGCATGGGTAAGCGGCGTATCCTCGATGACATCATGCAGAAGGGCGGCAACGACCGAGTCCTCGTCCAGCCCCATATCGACGGCAATATCCGCTGCTGCGACGCAATGGGTCACATAGGGTGAGCCCTCCTTGCGCCGCTGTCCCGCATGGGCAAGCTTTGCCATCTGATATGCCGCATTTATCCTGCCGAGGTCCATCTCCGCCGCATTCTGGCGTATTTTATTTTCAAGCTCCGAAAACATCGCGTCGGGGTCAAGAGTCCCCCGCTGTGCTTCCTTACTTCTGTCGTCTTGCATTTTTTCTCCTGAGCCGTTTTATAAGGCACGAATCCTCAAGATTTACCTTCGCCGAATCCCGTACAAGTCCCGCTCCGAATATGCCGCCGCCCGATCCCCTGCGCATGAGACCAAGCTCCATAAGCACAAGCAGACACAGGCAAAAGCTCTCCGGCGGTATCCCCACGGGACACTGCCGCAGCACCGCATCGGGATCGTCCGCCACCCTGCCGCCGAGTGACAGCAGCCGCCTCCAGACCTTTATGAAGTCCGCCCTGTCGGGGCAGTAGACAGCCGCCCTGTCCTCCGGGATCTCGCCGCAGTCGAGTATGCTTCTGCAAAGCTCCCTCGGATCGTGGCGCCGCACCGCCGTGAGCTGGAGCTGCACGGTGCTTCGCATACGAAATTCGTTTATCTGCGGGGTGAAGGCTATATCGACAAGCTCACCCGCACTCACATTCACATCCTTTTCGCTGTGTGAAAAGAATACGCACTCAAAGCTCCTGCCGCGGTAGGTCACCGTCATTCTCAGGTGCCGTCCCCCGCCGATCTCGCAGATCCTCTCAAGCCTTGCGCCCAGAATGGACATAAGGGGCTTTGGATTGCCGTTTCCGAAGGGTTCGAGACAGCCGAGTGACCTCACACCGTCCATATCCAAAAGCTCCGGCTCCGTGATCTCAAGATCGCAGCAGAGCTCGGGAAGCTCCGTTGGCTTGTTGCTTTCGTAATATGCCTCGAACGCACGGCAGAAGTCCGTGAGCCTCTCTCTGCGTATGTTAAGTCCCGCCGCCAAAGCGTGACCGCCGAAGCCTTCGAGATATTCCGCACAGGCAGAGAGGGCATCGAAAAGATTGAAGTCACCGCAGCTTCGGCATGAGCCCTTGCCTTTTTCACCATCGAGGCATATCATGACGGTCGGCACCGAATACTGCTCCGCAAGCTTTGATGCGGCAATGCCGATGACGCCCTGGTGCCACTTCTCGCTGGACAGAACTATCGGGAGTCCGGGAGCTTTGCCGCTCATCATGCCCTTTGCGTCCTCCCATATGTCCATCTCAAGGGTCTGCCTGCGGCGGTTTAGGTCGCAAAGCGCAGACGCAAGCGTGCTTGCCTCAGCGGGGTCGTCGGTCATCAAAAGCCTGAGTGCTATCGGAACGCAGCCGAGTCTTCCGGCGGCGTTCAGCCTCGGTGCAAGCGAGAAGCCTATCGTCGTTGCAGACATGCGCTTCTCTCCCGCTCCCGATTCACGCAGAAGAGCTGCAATGCCGGGTCGGGAGCTCTGCTCCATAAGCTCGATGCCCCGTCGGACGATGTATCTGTTTTCGCCCGTCAGCGGTACGACATCGGCAACCGTGCCGATGGCTGCAAGCTCCGCATAACGCTCGATCGCCGCCGTCGCCGCACCCTCGACCGCACAGACCAGTTTCAGTGCTACACCGACTCCGGCAAGGTCTTTGTTGGGGTAGGGGCAGTCGGGCTGCTTTGCGTCGATCACCGCAAGCGCATCGGGCCTCGTCTCCTCACGGCACTCGTGGTGGTCTGTGATGATGAGGTCAATGCCGACACTTTTTGCATGCTCCGCTTCCGCTGCAGCGGTTATCCCGCAGTCAACGCTGATGATAAGGCTGACGCCCTTTTCGCCGAGCTTGTCGATAGCTGCGGAGTTTATGCCGTAGCCCTCGCCTATCCTGTCCGGAATGTAGGTCAGGCACCTTGCGCCCTTGCTGCGCAGCCAATCGGTGAGCAGGCAGGTCGCCGTTATGCCGTCAACATCATAGTCGCCGTATACAGCCAGCATCTCGTTTTTTTCGATGGCGAGCTTGATGCGGCGAACCGCCTTGTCCATGTCCTTAAAGAGCATGGGATCGATAAGACATTCCGCACCGCCGTTTATGAATTTTTCCGCCGCCGTAGGATCATCGATACCTCGCACCTCCAGCATTGCGGCAAGCAGGGGCGTATACCCCGCCTCCGTAAGCGAAGCAGGTGCGCTGCCGCAAACCTTGGCGGCACTCCATTTACTGTAATTCATCTGCAACACTACTTTAATAAATTATTTATAATAGATTATAATATCAAACTATGCCAAATAACGCAAGTTATAATTGTTGACAGTCGGGCGGTCAAATGGTAAAATAGCTGCGCGGAAGCAATTCGGCTTCCGTGCAATATGCCGGTGTGGTGGAATGGTAGACACGGCGGACTTAAAATCCTCTGGGGGCAACTCCGTGCCGGTTCGAGTCCGGCCACCGGCACCATTTCAAATCGCAAGCATTTCGCTGGTTTGCGATTTGATTTTTCTTCCGGAATTCGGAAGCTGTAATTTCTATATCACCACTCGTACCAGAAAAAAGCACTTGCTAAAAGCAAGTGCTTTTTTCAATTAACTGTGCCGCAAGGCACACTTAACTTCACATTGTGCAAGACGCAATGCATCACTGAAAATCAAAAATACACCCATGCACTCAAACCACGACATTGCTTTTGCAAGGTCGTTTATTTTTCCTCCATTAAAAACGACAGCAAAAGGTAGCTGCGCTCCCTCGGATCGTCGAGATCCGCATTTATCATTTCCCTGATTTTTTGTATGCGATAGAGGAAAGAATTCTTGTGTATGTGCAGCTCCGAGGCACCGAGCAGGATGCTTCTTTCGTGGAGAAGATAAACAAACAGCGTTTTGTAATACTCGGTATTCTTCTCCGCATCATGTCGTCGCAGGATATCCAGTGCAGGATGGGAAAGTGCCTGCTCTTCATTGAGCAGTGCAAAACGTGAGAGCAGGTATGACAGTGCATACTTCTCACCGTGGTAAATACCCGGTCGGCTGTTCGTCTGCTCCATTGCATAAACGCATTGACGGTAGCGTGCGGTCATATCCTCAAGCCGCTCAAAGGGCAGTGACAAAACGATCTGGTAATACAGCTTCCCGTTTTCGCTTGATATGGACTCCGCCAGCAGCTCGGCATCCTTATCCGAGATCAGCACCATCACATGATCATCGTAAAGAAAGCTCAGATTGCTTCTCGGATACCGCTCAAGCCTGTGGATGAGGCTTTGCTTATATATGCTGTCCGCACGGAAAGGATTTGCTATCAGTACAAACCGCCAAGGCTTTTTGCAGCTTATTTCTATTCTCGACAAAAGTCCCTTTTCTATTCTCTTTCCGTCCAGAATATCACGGAAAATATCCGTTACGGCTCGTCCCGTATTCTCGGTCTCCATCTCACGGAAGGCCGAGGCTACAGCACCGCAGAGAACGGAAAACAGAAGCATATCCGCAGGGTGGATGGGTCGGCTGTACTCCCACAGTCCCAGACCCAAGACCCGTTTGCCGCCTACGGAGATATATGAGCCGATGAGCTTGTCACCATCCTGAGTGTGAAAAAGCGTGGGGGCATCGTTCCACGAATGAAGATGGTCGTTTTCGTCGTACATGGGGGCACTTAAAACCTCAAGCGGAACATGTCCCGTTTCTCTTGCGGTCACCCAAAAGGGGTTTATCTCCTCCGCGCAGAACCGCTCACTCATCGCAAGAACGCTGCCTGCCGCATCCGACAGCAGCAGCGGATTTTCCAGCAGCTCTCCGCCGAGGTTCAGGACAGCCTCCAAATCACCCTCGGCTGAGTGTTTTTTCAGCCCCGATTCCCATGCGTCGAAAGTCTCGAAGATATGCAAAACAGAATTGACGACCGCCGCCGGATCCGCATCCGGAAGAAACAGCTCGTCCCCACCGTTTCGCAAACGCACTCCATCGGGCTCGCAGCACAAATAGACATAGCGTGATTCAAGCTCCGTCACGCTCGGATCCGCAATACGCATTCCCTCAATATCGGCGGAAGCTTCTTCAATGTACGGAACCGCAGCGAAATCCTTCAATTGATCCGCAATTGCCCACAAATTCAGTTTCATGGCGTACACCTCCATTCACATATCCAGTGTAGTGCTTTCATCACAAAAAAGCAAGAAAAATACTCTCCGCAATTCTCGTTTCCGGTATAAAGACAAAGCTGTGTGATTGTTATAAAATAAACTTAGTCGAAATACACACAATACGAAAGGAGATTTTATATGCCCGAAACAAAAGCAATTACCAATGTTCGGCTTTTTGACGGAAAAGAGCTGAGCGATAAGACGACGGTTTTCATCGAAGGTGACCGTTTCGTCGAGGAGTGCGAGGCAGCACAGGTCATCGATGCCAAGGGTGCGTTTATGATGCCCGGACTTATTGACGGCCACTGCCATGTCACTAAGAAGCGTAACATCCGTGCAAACCTCAAACAGGGCGTTACCGGTGCCATGACCATTCAGTCACCGGATGCCATTCGCAAGACCGACAGTATGCGTATCTACTCCACCTACGACCGTGCTCTCGGCTTTGTCACCGACGCCAAGGCGTTTGTGGAAAAGGAGCTTGAGAATAATGCCGATTATATCAAGATCATCATCGAGCATAAGCCCATGATGGCAAAGACGATCATCGGTGATGACGTGGTGAAGGGCGTTGTTGAGGAGGCTCACAAGCACGGAAAGCTTGTGGCTTGCCATGCAGTCTCCGTGCCTGCCATGGAGGTCGCCATCGAAGCCGGTGTTGACATTCATGTTCATGTGCCGCTGGAGGCAACGATGAGTGCCGACATGGTGGATAAGATAGCAGCTCGCAAGGCTCCGGTCGTCCCGACGCTTGCAATGATGAAGGGCTTTGCGGACATCCCCATCTACGGCTACAAAAAGGAGGACTATCAAAACTCCGTCAATTGCGTTCGTATGCTCCATGAGGCAGGCGTTCCGCTTATGGTGGGCACCGACGCAAGCAACATCATATTCCTACCTTGGGTCAAGTTCGGCAAGGGTCTGCACTACGAAATGCAGCTCATGGAAAAGGCCGGCCTTACACCTCTCGAGATACTCTCCGGTGCGACCGAGATCGCCGCAAAAAGCTATGGCTTTACCGATATAGGCAGCATCGCCCCGGGCAAGTACGCCGACTTTATTCTCATTGACGGTGATCCCATCGAGAATATTGAGGATATCTCAAAGATCAAGACCGTCGCCGTCGGCGGAAAAATCGTATTAGCTAACTGAGAAAGGAGTTTTATATCATGGTATTGGTAACAAGTGCAATGGGCAAGGTCGGTCACGTTGTGGCTACCACGCTTGCAAAACAGGGCTTCGAGGTCCGTGCGACCGATATAAATCCCAAGGCAACCAGCCTTCTCGATGAGGGTATCAAGGAAGTAGTAGTGGGCGATGCCCGTGATGAGGAATTCCTCAGAAGTATTATGCGTGGCTGCGATCAGGTCGCATACGTTCCGCCTATGATGCTCTATGATGAGGACGAAATGGGCATCCTTGCAATAGACTGTGCTCTTGCAGAGGGCGTAAAGCAGTTTGTACAGCTTTCCGTCACTCATCCGAATCTCTCCGGACTTTTGCAGCATCAGAAGAAGCTGGTGATCGAGGAGCATTTAAAGCTCGTCGGCTTCCAAAACAATTGGAACTTCACCATTCTTCAGCCGCTTCACTATTCCTACAACGTCATCGTTCCGCTGATCCTCAACTCCGGCAAGTACGAAAACTGGAAGCCTCTCGACAGAAAGCTCGGCTACGTCGACGTTCTGGACGTTGCTGAGGCAACGGCTGTGGTTCTCCGTGAGGGTGATAAGCACCGGTTCGCCACCTATGAGCTGTGCGGTCCGAGCTACCTTTCCATCAATGAGATCGCGGATATGCTCAAGAAGATGTCCGGCAAGGACTTCGAGACTATTTGGTATGATCGCAAGCATATGTTCTCCGGCGTTTTCGAGAACTTTATCAACAGCAGCAACGACAGCTACTCCCGTCGCGGTGCTCTTGCAATACGCGATGTTTACAACGAGTACGGCTTTGCGGCAAACAAGAATGTGCTTGAGTGGCTGATCGGTCGTCCTGCCTACACCATGGAGGATCATATTGCAAGAGAGCTCAAGAAGATGGGACTTCCCGTGTACAATTACGATGGGGAGGTCTGAGTAATGAATCTTTCCGGTAACACCGTTTTGCTCACCGGCGGTGGCAGCGGTATCGGCTTTGCACTTGCAAGTCGCTTGTCCGCTGCCGGCAGCAAGGTGATCATCGTCGGTCGCAATGTCGCAAAGCTTGAGGCGGCAAAGGAAAAGTGCCCCGAACTCATCATCAGAGGCTGCGACATTTCCGACGCCGAGGAACGCAAGGAGCTCTTTAAATGGGTAACTGCCGAGTATCCCGAGGTCAACGTCGTGATCAACAACGCCGGTATTCAGCGTCCCGTAAATCTGAGCCTTGAGGATAACGATTTTGCCAAGATCCAGGCCGAGATCAACACCAATCTGGAGGCACCCATTCACCTTTCCATGCTCTTTGCACCCTATTTTGTAAAGCATGGCGGTACGATAGTTAATGTCTCATCCCGACTCGGCATTATGCCCGCTGTTTGGGTGCCGATCTATACGACCACCAAAACCGGTATCCACTTCTTCACCCGCTCACTGCGTATGCAGCTTCGCAATACCGGCGTTAAGGTAGTCGAGATACTTCCGCCCATGGTAGACACCGATCTTGCAGGCCCCGGTCAGCAGAAGAACGGTGTCAATGTGGACGAATTTGCCGATGCGGTCATAGCAAAGCTGGAGGCAGGCGTTGAGGAGATCGGCTTTGCCAACTCCGAGCTTGCACTCAAGGATGAGTACACCTTCAGCGTAGCAATGGCTGATGCCGAGAGAATGTGGGATATGTTCTCGCACAAAAATCCGCTCTTTGAAAACCTGCTCTGAAAATAAAAAAACGGTGACCGAAAGGTCACCGTTTTTCCTGTGTAGCGTTGTTTTTGAAGCTCTTAAAGCGTCCTTATTGGTCTATTGCTTTCGAACGCCGTTTTTATTTCAAACCGAAAAGCTTTTCCGCATTGGCGTATGCGATTTTGTTGCGATCCTCATCGGATATGCCAAAACCCTCGAGCATGGTACGGATATTTTCCGGTCTGCGATAGGGATAGTCCTCTCCCCACATAATGTGCTCTGTACCGAAGGTGTCCATGCAAAAGCGGAACTGCTCCCCATACATCATTCCGGACGGATTGACATAGACGTTTTCTTTAAAATAACTGCTTATGGGCTTGCTTAGGCCGGTGACGGGCTGCGGTATCTCGTCCATTCTGTGCATGTAATACGCCACGACCTCTCCCCAATGTCCGATGACGATCTTAAGCTCCGGAAGGCGGTCAAAAACACCTGCCAGCATCATTCTGACTACCTGCATACCGACATCGTAGTGCCAGCCTATGCCGAAGCCGGAGAGCAGTGCTGCAGCAGTATCAGACCATGGGCCCTTGTAATACCGCTCCGATATGGCGGCATCGACCCTGCACGGGTGCATATAGATCGGAACACCCAGCTCCGCTGCTTTTTCATAGATCGGAAAATACCATTCGTCATCATATGTGCGACCTTCGTAATGTCCGATGAACATTGCTCCGACCGCTCCCTTCTCCTTGACGCAGCGGACAAGCTCCTTCGCCGCTGTCTCGGGACTGCCGAGCGGAAGCGAGGCAAAGTAGGAGTAGCGACCGGGGTGCTTTGTCACGATACGGTACAGCTCGTCATTGAGCTCACCGCACAGCGAAGCGGCATGCTGCGGAGGCAAAAGCGACGGATACTCATCGGCACAGCTCAGGATCTGCGTGTCGATGCCCATCTCATCCATATACGCAAGGCGACTGCTGTCGGTGTCTTTTGCCAAACGATCTGTCTCCGTAAGCGATTCCTGTACTCCTGTGAGCTTTTGTATCTTCTCCCTTATCGCCTGTGATGAATAGTGTTCCTCAAGGCAGATCAGCTTTTTCATGGGCATACCTCCGGATCATAATTATGTGTTCAGTTTATCAGCAATCGTGGGTGATAACAACATGCCGAAAGACCAATTCTCGGGACGGTATCCAAGCCTCCGATTGTGCCGATGTCAAAACTCTCCCCCGACGCTTTCGCATTGGGGGAGGATTTTGTCTCTTATTCTTTCACGGCATTTACTTTCTGCACAAAGCGGCAGAGCTTATTCTTCTCAAGCTTCCAATACACCGTGCGGACGAAGGGGAACACGGTCATAAGCACACGGCTCAGGGTGAACAGTCCGCAGGGCGATACCTTCTTCTTGCCCTTTTCCATGCCCTTTACCATCTTTCTTGCAACGACGGAGGGGCTTTGCACGGGGAAGGGCTTTTCAAACTGAACACCGTCGGCGGCGACCTTGAAGAAGTTCGTATCGGTCGCCACGGGGTAGAGGCAGGTGAACTTCATATTCGGCGGCATTTCGAGGCGTATGCCCTCCTGGAAGCCCTGGAGACCGAACTTCGATGCGGAATACAGAGCGTAGCCCGGCATTGCCATGGTGCCGATCGCAGACACCGTAAAGCAGAGGTGTCCGTCTCTTCCGTTCAGGTGGTGCAGGTACTTCACATAGGTGTACGCCGGAGACAGGGTGTTGGTGTCGAATATCGCCTTTAGTCTGTCCCAATCCTCGTAATCATACAGCTCATAGTAGGGGTAGCCTGCGTTGTTGTAATAAATATCTATCTTGTCGAAGCACTCCTCCGCCTTGGCGAATATACTGTCAACGCCCTCCTTGGTGGCAATGTCGGCATCGAAAACGATAACATTGTCGCCGAAATCAAAGATCTTTTTGCTTGCATTGCGGGAGACTGCCAGAATCCTGTTGCCGCTGCCTGCGGCGAGGAGCTTTAAAACCTCAAGACCTATTCCGCTTGATGCTCCGGTGAGTACGATATTTTTATTCTCTATCATTTTGCCGCCCTCCTCAGCTTATCTTCATAACGATGTCGTATGCGTTTCGGCAGGCATCGGCTATGGTGCCGCTCTTGCGTGCATCGCCGACCTTCACGACCTTTTCGATGCCGCCCAAAAGCAACTCCTTAACGATGCCGTCAAGGGGACGAACGCCGAGGGACAGCACAACGCCCTCCGCCTCGATCTTTTTGCGTTCTCCGCTTGCAGTATCCTCGGTTATAACGCCGTCGTCCTCAATGGACACAAGCTTCGTTCCGGTCATAAACTCGGTGCCGTAGGGTCTTATGCGCTCCATCTCATCGTCAACGAGCTGGAACCATGCACCGGGAGCCACCTCGGGTGCCATCTCGATCACCGTGACGGTGCAGCCCGCTTCGTTCAAAAACTCCGTGACCTCAAGGCCCGTTATGCCGGAGCCGACAACGACGACCTTCTTGTTCTCAAACTTCTTCTCGCCCATGATTATCTCGGGTGCCAAAACCACATTGTCGCCGTCTATGCCGTGTATCGATGCGGGACGCAGCGGAACGCCGCCCGTTGCGACAACGACCGCATAGGGATCGTACGCCTTGACCGTATCGGGCGTTGCCTCAACGCCGAACAGCACCTCGGCCCCTGCCTTGCGGACATTGACCAGAAGATCCTCGATAGCCCAGTAGAGCTTATCCTTCAAATGGCAGGCCGCGGCGGTTATCACCTGACCGCCCGCCTTTTCGTTTTTCTCCAAAACGGTCACATCAAAGCCCCTGAGTGCCATGGTGTGCGCCGCCGTGAGACCTGCGGGGCCTGCGCCGATGACGACGATCTTTCTGCCCTCGCCGTCGTGGGGCATATTCCCATAGTCCTTTTCCCTGCCGACCGCCATGTTCAGGGCGCAGTAGGTCGCCTCACCCTTGGGGCCGTTGTCCATAAGCTTGCTCAGGCAGTTGCAGCAGCCGATGCAGCGGCGAATCTCGTTCTCCCTGCCCTCTTCGACCTTCTTTACCCAATAGGGATCGCAGATGAAGCAGCGGGCGGAACCCATGAAGTCCTGATAGCCCTCTTTGATCTGACGCTCCGCCTGCTCCGGTGAACGGATGACATTTGCGGCGATGACGGGGATTGATACGACGCTCTTTATCTCCTTGGCGAGATAGGCTCTCCAGCCCTCCTTGAAGGAGGTCGGCTCCGCCCAGTAGTTGAATGCGTCGTAGGATGCCGAGGTGACATTTATCGCATCGACACCAAGCTCCTCAAGGCGTTTTGCGACAAGCTTACCGTACTCAACGGTGTAGCCCTTGCCGGGCTTTCCGATGCGGTCGTACAGCTCATCGGCGGTGAGTCTGACGATCAGCGGATAATCCCTTCCGCAGCGGTCGCGGATGCCGTCGATGATCTCGGTGATAAAGCGCATACGGTTCTCGAAGCAGCCGCCGTACTCATCCGTGCGCCTGTTCGTATTGGGCGACAAAAACTGCTGAAGCAGATAGCCGTGTCCCGCATGGAGCTCAACGACATCGACCCCCGCCTTCTTGCAGCGCACCGCCGCCTCTATAAAATCGTTCTGCACCTTCTTTATCTCGCTGCGGCTCATGGCGTGCATCCTCGTTGCACCGTGATAGCTGCACTCGACCTTGGAGGGTGCCTGAACCGACTGCGATATGCTGTGATTGAATTCAAGGTTCATGAGCATGGGTGCCGCCTTGAACATCACCTTTGCGAATTCCGGCTTTCTGTTTGTGATGGGTATGACCAGAGGGAGACTGTTCAGCGCACTGCCGTAGCCCTGACGACCGGGGTGATGGAGCTGGATGCCGAGCTTTGCACCGTGCCTGTGGATGCGCTCCGCAAACTCCCTCATCGGCTCGATGTGGTAGTCGTGGCTCATCGCAAGCTGGGTGAAGGAGAATGTGCCTCTCGTGTCGTTTACTCTGGTGACGCCGGGGATGATGAGTCCGACACCGCCCTTTGCCCTTTCCTCGAAATAGTCCATGAGTACTTCGGTGGGCTTACCGTTGGTCTGACCCATGCTCACCTCCGCGGCGGTCATGACCGTGCGGTTTTTCACTGTCATCGTGCCTATCTTCATAGGCGACAGCAGCATTTCGTAGCTCATTTTGTTTTCCTCTCTTTCCCATTTGCCGAAGCGGATCCGTTCGTTATCGAACGATATTCTTCGTGCTGTTCTACTATGATAATAAATTATCATTCACTCATTCGTCAATAAGTCCTTAAAAAATCTATGTTTTCTCCAATTTATACTGTCTTTTGCTGACAACTGATTCTGAAATGTGTTTGACTTTTGCAACAAGTTTTGATAGACTGTACAAGAAGCTTGTACAAGTGTCCAAGGAGGTCGTCATGAAGGTCGTAAACTCCAAAAACCGTGAGGCCATCTCAGCCGCCGCGCTGAAGCTTTTCAAGGAAAAAAGCTACGAGAGCGTCGGCGTCAGCGAGATATGCCGGCTTGCGAATGTACCCCGTTCGTCGTTTTACAGTGTGTTCGGCGGCAAGGAGGACATTATCATTTATATGCTGCGAAATCTGAAAGAGGACTACTCCTCGGTGTTTTCCGATCTCATGGAGGCGGAGAACGATCTTCAGCGCATTTGGATGCTGTACGATCGCTATCTTAAGCTTGCGGTCGAGTTCGGTCCCGACCTTACCGGGACGCTGCTTGCGCTTGAGCTTAAAAATCCCATCGGCATCCTCGACCTGTTTTACGCATTCAACGAGTGGTTTGTGAAGCTCATAAAGAGCTGTCAGCAGCGGGGCATGATCCGCAACGCCACAAATCCGGAGGACATCGTGACCCTCGGCGTTCGTATTGCCATCGGCGCAGCCTATGAGTGGAGCCGCACAAACGGCAGCTTTGACCTGCGTGAGACCGCCTTGCAGGAGCATGAGATCCTGTACGATGTTCCGCCCGAATACAGGAGAAAATGAAATCAAGTCACACTTCGACCGAAGTGTGACTTTTTATTTGCCGTCATTCCGGCATAGGGGATGTAAAAAAGCACGGCGGTACGAAGCTGTACCGCCGTGTTATACATTTGCAATCAGATCATTCTTCCGGCTCTTCCGGTATCTCACACAGTGGAAGGGTGACGGTTCTTATCTCGGCATCGGGATTTGTGCCGTCGCCGTCAACATATTCGACGACAAGGCCGGTGCCGTCCTCCGAGACCTCCGCCGCAATGACATGCACATTCCAAAGCGTACTCTCGGCAGGAGTGGAGCTGCGGAAACCCTCATCGTCGAAAATATCCCGCACCACCATGATAACGCCGTTATCGTAGGACGCATAGGCAACAAGCGTGCCGTCGCTCCAAAAGGCGTTCATAAAGGACTCGGACACTTTGCCGCTTGCCGTATCGAAGTAACGGGTCCACATGTGATTGTCGTCGGTGAAGCGCATACCCACAAGGTTTTTATCCACCTGTGACACACGGGGCTTCTCGGCGCAAAACGCCGTTTCGATGACCTTGCCGTTTATATCCGTAATGTTGTAGCTGTATTTCGTTATGCCGTCCTTCACGATCTCCTCAACGGTGAAGCACTCCCCCGAAGCTATGACCTTAACGGTCTCGTCGGTAGGGTCCGTTGTATTTGCGGGCGGCTCCTTCGAACAGCCGCAAAGCAGCAGGAGACAGATTAAAAGCGGCAGAACAACTTTCTTCATCGTCATTTCTTCCTTTCGTATCGCATAAAGCGGTATGAAATGCCTTCCTCGCAAAGCTCCTCACCGGGGTCGCACAGCTCCCAGTCGTCGGCTTCGTCGAGATTCGTAAACCACACATCGGATCGTGGCGTTTCCTCTATCCTCGTGACAAAGACCCTGTCGATATACGGGAAAAAGTCACGGAACACGCTTGCGCCGCCCAAGACGATGCATGACTCGTCACCCAAAAGCCGCAGCGCATCATCGACACCGTGGACGACCTCGGCACCATCTATCTCGATGTTCTGCCTTGTGACGACGATGTTCCGCCGATTGCGCAGGGGTTTGCCGTTCGGGAAATCGGAAAGCGTTTTCCTGCCGACCAGCACCGTCCTGCCACGGGTCAGCTCGACGAAATGCGCCCTGTCCGCCTTAATGACAAGGGGCTGGGTGCCGTCCCTGCCTATGCCCCAATCGGCATAGACCGCAACTATCGCATCCATTCCCTGCCCTCACAGTGCAACGGGGATCTTTGCGGAAAAGTCTGCGTATTCGTAGCCCTCGAGCTTAAAGCTGTCTCTTGTGAACTTATAGAAATCATCGACCGTGGGATCGATTATGAGCTTCGGTGCCGCCTTGGGCTCGTTCTTGATTATCTCCTCTATGAGAGGAACATGGCGGTCATAGATATGAGCATCGGCAATGACATGCACAAACTCACCGACCTCAAAGCCGGTCGCCTGCGCCATCATGTGGGTGAGCAGCGAATACTGGACGACATTCCAGTTATTTGCCGCCAGCATATCCTGAGAACGCTGATTGAGTATCGCATTGAGCTTGTTTCCGGTGACATTGAAGGTCATGGAGTAAGCACAGGGGTACAGTGCCATCTCGCTGAGATCGGCATGATTGTATATGCTGGTGATGATACGGCGGGAGGCGGGATTGTTCTTTAAGTCCCAGATGACCTTGTCCACCTGATCCATATCGCCTTCTTTGTAATGGTGCTTAACGCCGAGCTGATAGCCGTATGCCTTGCCTATGCTGCCGTTTTCGTCCGCCCATGCATCCCACACGCGGGTACGCAGCTCTTTGACATTGTTGCTCTTTGCCTGCCATATCCACAGCAGCTCATCGAGTGCGCTCTTCCAGAAGGTGCGGCGGATCGTTAAAATGGGGAATTCCTCGGAAAGATCATAACGATTGACGATGCAGAATTTCTTGACCGTATGTGCGGGGGTGCCGTCCTCCCAGCGGGGTCTGACCGAAAGATCGGTGTCCCAAGTGCCGTTTTCGAGTATGTCCCTGCAATTTGCAATGAATAGTTCGTCTGCTCTGCTCATGCCGTAGCCCTCCTAAAATTATAGTTCAAAATATTTTATCACACAAACAGGCACCGTGTAAATAGAAACACATACAATATTCAGAGGTGATCTTATTGAAATATGTCATCATAGGCGGTGACGAGCGCATGCTTTGCCTTCGCCGAATGCTGAAGAAGGAGGGCGATGTTCAAAGCTTTGCGCTTTGCGATGCCGACTGCGGCGACATCCCCCACGGTGATGTTTACATTCTGCCCATACCCATCCGCCGCGGCGAATATCTGAACGCTCCACTCGTTTCCCCTCGATACCCCACAGCGGAGATTTTGTCCCGCATTCCGTATAACGCCCTTGTCATCGGCGGCGGGGACTGCGGCGAAGACAGGCTCCGCTGCTTCGATCTCATGCGCCGTCCCGATTTCGTCGCCGGCAACGCTCAGATAACAGCCGAGGCTGCGCTTTCACTGCTCATGACCGCCTCCCCACGACGCATCTTCGGTCAAAAGGTGCTGGTCATCGGCGGCGGCAGGATAGGCTCATTGCTTGCCGATATGCTCTCCGACATGGGTGCCGTACCGACGCTGCTGACAGGCTCACCCGAAAAGGCTGCAATGGCAGGCTGCCGCGGCATAGCGGCTACGGATAGCTGCACATCGCTCGAAGGCTTCGATGCCGTAATAAACACTGCTCCCGCCATCGTTTTGTCCGACGCCGCACAGATGAGCGCAAGACCGGATTGCACGGTGATCGAGCTTGCGTCGAAAAGCGGCTTTAGTACCGAGCTGTCTTACCGCTGCCGCTTCATAAACGCCCCCGGACTTCCCGCAAAATATGCCCCCGAAAGTGCGGCGGAGCTTATTCTAAACGCCGTAAATAACATAGTAAAGGAGCGATATCATGGATAACAGACTTCGCATCGGAATAGCCCTCTGCGGCTCATACTGCACATATAATAAGCTCTTCCCCGTACTCGAAGAGCTTGCAAAGACCTATGAGCTTGTGCCGATAATGAGCGATACGGCAGCCTCCACCGACTCCCGCTTCGGCGCCGCGAAGGATAATATCGCACGCCTTGAGGCGATCTGCGGCACCGAGCCCGTGTGCGACATCGTTTCGGCGGAGCCCTTGGGCCCCGCTTGCCCCATGGATGCCCTCATCATAGCTCCCTGCACCGGAAACACGATGGCAAAGCTTGCGAACGGCATAAGCGATTCATCGGTGACGATGGCGGCAAAGGCGCATCTTCGCAATAACCGTCCCGTCGTCATCGCCTTTTCCACAAACGACGGTCTCTCGGCGTCGCTGAAAAACATTGCGGAGCTGATGAGCCGCAAGAACTACTACTTCGTCCCCTTCGGTCAGGACGATCCGGAAGGCAAGCCGAACTCCTTGGCGTCCGATTTTTCGCTCATCGGCAGTACCCTCACCGCCGCCCTTTCCGGCGCCCAGCTCCGCCCCGTTATTCGTTCGACTCCGGCGGGTTAAATCAGCCTCCCTCGTCAGAGGCAGGCTTGAATGAAGCCGTTTTTGCGTCCTGTCTTTTCGGCATTTCGCATAATCTCCTTTTGGGCAACCGAGATGGCGGATCCGATATACCGAGACAAAGCAAAACATCCCGTCATCTTCCGTGACGGGATGTTTTTATTGCGGTTTATCTTACTTCTTGATGTTTGCCTTGATGACCTCACCGAGGATGGTCATGCCCTTTACGATCTTCTCCTCGCTCATGCAGGAGTAGTTCAGGCGGATGCAGTTGTTGTGACCCTCATCGGGGAAGAAGCCGTCGCCGGGAACGTATGCGACGTTGCGTGCAAGGCACTCCTGTGCCATGACCTTGGTGTCGATGTACTCGGGAAGCTCTACCCAAGTGAAGAGACCGCCGTTGGGGTGAGTGAACTTTGCTTCGGGCGGGAACTCCTTCTCCATGGTCTCGATCATAACGTCACGACGCTTGCGGTAGCAGGCCTTGATCGCCTCAACGTGCTCATCGAGATCGTACATATCGATGAACTTGGAGACAACGAGCTGTGCCTCGGTGGAAGCCTGGAGGGAAGCAGCCTGTGCCATGAAGTTGTACTTTGCAAGGATCTCACCGTCAGCGCAGACCCAGCCGAGGCGGTAGCCGGGGGCGAGGATCTTGGAGAAGGTGCCGAGGAATACTACGAGGCCCTTGGTGTCCATGCTCTTGAGTGCGGGCATGTTCTC
>CAZLSN010000018.1:0-20228 GCA_964562265.1 uncultured Oscillospiraceae bacterium | reverse complement strand
CATGGTACGCAGACTGATTTTCACAATGGAATAAACAAAACAAAAATGCAGAGGAAAAATCCTCTGCATTTTTGTTTTATAAAACCTGTTTATATATCTCACTTCATGTCGAGCTTGTCGGATTTCTTCTTCGCATTCTTTGCCGATGCTGCAACTACTCCAGAAAGGGCAAGCAGGGCGATGACATTGGGCAGCACCATAATGTTATTGAACATGTCGGTAAGCTCCCAGACGAGGTCGTTTTTGAAGATCGCACCGAGGACGATGAAAATTATCGCAATTACGGAATATGCCTTAACAGCCTTCTTGCCGAAGAGGTATTCGACATTGATCCTGCCGAAGAAGTTCCAACCGATGATGGTCGAATAAGCGAAGAACAGGAGGCATATCGCAACGAATGCGCTGCCGAGTCCCTTGCCGAAAACGCTGCCGAATGCAAGCTGTGCAAGGTTATTGTTGCTGATGCCCATTGCGGTGAGGGTCTCGGTGTCGGTTATCTTGCCCGCAAGTGCGCCGTCACCGACATACATGGTCGAAACGACAATGAGGGCAGTGAGGGTGAGGACGATGAAGGTGTCGATGAAAACACCCATCATGGCAACTATGCCCTGCTCATGCGGGGTCTTGACATTTGCCTGAGCGTGAGCGTGGGGGGTGGAACCCATACCGGCTTCATTGGAGAACAGTCCCCTCTTTGCACCCTGAGAGATAGCGGCGTATATAGCTGCACCGACGCTGCCGCCTATGATCGCAGTGGGGTCAAACGCAGCCGTTACGATGAGGGCGAAGGTTGCGGGGATGTACTGAATACGGCTTATGAGGATTATCAGTCCGCCGACGATGTAAAGCACCGCCATTACAGGAACGAGCTTTTCGGTGACGGAGGCAAGCCTCTTGGTGCCGCCGATGAATATCGCTGCGGATATTGCGGCGATGACAAGTCCCATCACCCAGGTCGGAATGTTAAACGCCTCTTTGCACGCACCGGCTATGGAGTTGGACTGGACCATCGTTCCCATGAAGCCGAGGGCAAGGATAAGTGCCACGGCGAAGAAGCCCGCAAGGAACTTGCCGAAGCGTCCTTTAAACGCCCGCTTGATATAATACACGGGGCCGCCGGAGATGCTGCCGTCGGCGTTTTTCACCTTTGTCTCCTGAGCAAGCACCGCCTCGGCGTATATCGTTGCCATGCCGAAGAAGGCGATTATCCACATCCAGAATATCGCACCGGGACCGCCGATGAGTATCGCACCGCAGGCACCGACGATATTGCCCGTACCGACCTGAGCGGCGATAGCGGTGGTGAGTGCCTGGAAGGAACTCATGCCGCTTTCGTGCTTCTTGCCCTTGAGTGAGATGTTGCCGAACACACTGCGCCACGCCTCACCGAAGCAGCGCACCTGAACGAATTTCGTTCTGATGCTGAAATACAGTCCGCAGCCCACCAAGAGGATGATGAGCATATAGTTTGAGAGATAGTTGTTTACAAAGCTTGCCACCGAGAGCAATGCGCTTTGTACCTGAGCCAGAACAGCTTCCATTTTCAATTCCTCCAAAAATAAAAATGCTGCCGAATAAAATTCAGCAGCTCCGGAGTAAAAAGAAAAACATATATAGCTTTATGCTTTCCTCTGTCCTTTTGCCTGAGAGATTCGGCTTTCGCCTTACACCTTCGGCACCCTTGCGGGATTCTCCAGAGCTTCCTCCATCCCCAGTTTCATGCGATCCTTGGGACTTCATCGGATTAGTTGAGTGAAGTGTATCACAGTGCGGCGGCACTGTCAACACTTTTTATTGACAAACTTTTAGCGCATTAAATCGGCTGCTTCTTGATCTGTCCCCATTTGCGGGGGTACTTCTTCGGGGTCGGGTGCAGCTTTTCGATGATAACGGCACTGTGGCGAATGTCCGTTCCGGGGACAGTATAGGTCTCGACGCGGCGGAGCTTCCCTCCGAGCTTCCCTATTGCCGGCTTTGCCTCGTTTACCTCGCCTTCGCAGTCGGGGCCCTTCATCGCAATAAACACACCGCCGACCTTAACAAGCGGCAGGCAAAGCTCACAAAGCTGCGGCAGATACGACACCGCCCTCGACACCGCGGCGTCAAAACTCTCACGGTAGCCCTCGGGTGCCTCCTCCGCCCTTGCGTGGATGCAGGTGACATCGTTCAGATCCAGAAGCTCGCAGGTCTCTTTGAGAAAATCAATGCGCTTATTGAGCGAGTCAAGCAGCGTAAGCTCCATCTCCGGCTGTGCGATCTTAAGTGCGAGACCGGGGAAGCCTGCTCCGGTACCGACATCGATAACGCTACTGCCTCCGAGATCGGCATATTTAAGCAGGGCTGCACTGTCGAGAAAATGGAGCCGTGCGACATCCTCCTTCCCGCTTATCGCGGTAAGGTTCATGACCTTGTTCTTTTCCTCCAGATACTCGAAATACTTTTCAAAGCGTTCCGCCGCTTTTTCGTCAAAGCCTATACCGAGTTCCGCAAAGCCCTGCGCCAAAATTTCCTTCATATCGTACTCCGTAAAAAATAAAATGAGCCTCAGTAGGCTCATTTTATCATAATCATTCACTTAAATCAATCACCTGAAAAAGCTGTGTGCGTCGATCGTTATGACATAGTCCGTGTTGTTGCACATCCAATTGTCACCCGAGCGACAGGCTTGGAAGAACACGGCATCGTCCACGGTGTTGTAGCCCTCGAAGGCAAGCTTCGCCGCAGCTATGCTGATCTCATACGGATCACCGTAGATCGCCTTTCTTGCGACGACCATGAACTGACCGGGCTGGAATATGACGCCCTTCACCGTATCCTCAAATCTCGGATCCTGCATACGGTTTAAGACGACATTGCCGACGCCGATCTGACCTTCGATGAGCTGATTGCCGGATTCCCAAGTGATGACCCTGCTCATCCAGTAAAGATCTTCCTCGTCGTAGAATTCGTCTCCGCTTTCAAGGATCGCTTCGTTTGCCGTGCTGAAATCGTAGGCGCCGTATTTGGTCTGCTTAAGCTCAAGGGTAAAGATCTTCGCTACCGCCTCAAGCGGGAATACGGGTGTGCCGCCGATCTCTATATAACCGTCGGGCAGGTACAGGCATCTGCCGTTTGCGGTGAAATACTTATCATCGGCACAGGCCGTGATCTTAATATCCGCAACATTGACGGTCAGGGTATTTGTCTCTATATCGAAATAGCTTGTCGAATCATAACCGAGGACACCGCAGACGGCGTCGATGGAGACATAGGTCTCATCGCCCACGGAGTAGCCGCGGCAGGAGAGCAGCCCGTCAACATAAACGGGAACCTCCTCATAATCGACTTCATCAGTTCCGTCCGCAAGTGCAGAGCCGCAGAACAGAACACACAGCAAACAGATAACGAATACGAGTGAGATATTGAGTCTGCAAATTTTGCTCATATAACGCTCCTGTTCAAAAATTTCCTTTCGGTGTTTCGCCGAAGGATCAGGCCTATAACAAATAGGCAACTGTATTATATCGGATTGAACAGGGGTGCCGCAATATGTATTTTGCACAATCGAGCGCGGTCGAAATTGTGCAAGTTTAACATGAGCATCGCATTGCGCACAAGATTTAGGGGTGTTTTTTAGCTAAAAACACTTGATTTTGTGCCTTGTACAAGTTGCACAAAAATTTAAAAACGACAACATTTTGCAAAAAAACAGTAAAAATTATTACATTTCTTAATCATTTGTAATACTTTATGTTAACCGATATGGTTATGCAAAAAAGTTATGTAAACTAAATTGGCAATTTTATATGCAGTTTTTCAATGCTTTTGCAAGCTGATCGGGGCAAGAAGTGTCCTTGAAACCGCACCTTATGCCCTCCATTCTGGCTATGGCATCCTCGACCTTCATCCCCACAAGGAGGCTCGAAATACCTTGAAGATTGCCGCTGCAACCGCCCTCGACCGCCACCTTTTCGATGATTCCGTCCTCAACATCGATGTCCATACGCTGTGAACACACGCCCTTGGGCCTGTATGAAATATGCATTTTTATACCTCCGAATTATTCATAATGCGGTTTACATAATTCGAGTTGCCTCGACATTTTCCGCAGTTGATTTATTACAATGTAGCACATTTTTTCTCTCCTGTACAGAGATATATTTCCCCTGTCGGCGGAATATCATGCACGGAGGGGGTGAGAGATTGAGGCGGACAAAGCTGCCCATTGTTCTCGGACTTGCAATACTCGGACTTGTGCTCTGCTATCGCTTCGGCGGGCTTGATGACATTCTCAATGCACTGCATGATGATGCGGCGGTGTTCACATCAAGCTTTGAGCATCTTATCGACTCTTCGGCTCAGACAGCTAGTGCTTCCCCCTCACCGCCGTCGGAGGAGCCTTCTCCCTCACCGTCACCGGAAATAGTCCCCACGACGATAAGCGGCGGCTTTGCGATCAAAAACTCCACCGGCTACGCCATCGACTTTGATGCTGTGCTAAAAGAGGGATGCAGCTTAAAGCTCGATCCCGACGCTCCGCAGATACTCATAATCCACACTCATTCAAGTGAGGCATACACTCCGGCGGGGCTTGATCGCTACGAAGCAAGCGGTGACAGCCGCACCCTCGATCAAAGCTGCAATGTCATCCGCATAGGCAATGAACTTGCGGAGATATTCGAGGGCTACGGTCTGAATGTCATCCACGACACGGGAGTGTATGACTATCCCAGCTACACAGGCTCATACAAGCGCAGCGGAGCAAGTGCCGAGGAGCATTTAAAGCAATACCCTACTATTAAAATAATTATAGACCTGCACCGTGACGCTCTCGGCACAAACGATGTGCTGTACAAGACCGTCGCCGCCGAGGACGGAGTCTGCGCCTCTCAGGTGATGCTGCTTGTCGGAACCGACGCCGCAGGACTCAGTCACCCCGATTGGCGGCAGAACCTTGCCTTTGCGGTGTATCTGCAAAATGCGGTATCGACGAAGTACCCAAGCCTCATGCGGCCGATCTCGCTTGTGAAGTACCGCTACAATCAGCAGCTTACAGCTGCGTCACTCATCATCGAGGTCGGCAGCAACGGCAACACGCTTCAGGAGGCACTTGCGGCGATCCGGCTCTTCGGCAACGCCGCCGCTCCGGCATTGCTTGCACTCGCGGAATAAATATCGCCGCTTTCGGCTAAGATCATAGCGGAGGTAATGCTATGAAGGTTTTCGATCTTATGAGCGATCACATAATAAGCGTCGGTCAAAAGGAGCCGCTGACCGCTGCGGCAAGGCTCATGCGGCAGTATAATATCGGTGCCGTTCCCGTCTGCGACGATTCGGGCAGACTGCGTGGGATGATAACCGACCGTGACATCGCCGTTCGCAGCACCGCCCTCGGGGTATCGCCCAATTCGATGAAGGTCGCCGATGCCATGACCCGTGGTGCGATAACGATAGACGAGAGGGCGCATATCGGTGAGGCAGCAAGGCTGATGGCGGATGCGAAGATCCGTCGGCTGCCGGTGTGCCGTGACGGTGCATTGGTGGGTATGCTGTCTCTGGGCGACCTTGCAAGGAACACCGACTGCGACACCGAGGCTGCTGCGGCACTCAGCGAAATTTCTCAAAATATTAAAAGACTATAGCAAAAAGTGTGGCACGCGCTACACTTTTCTTTCTATCACTCAGCTATAATAAAGACAAGCTAAGGCTAAACTTTTAAAAAAATTATCTGATTATAATTACAGGAGGAAAAAATTATGAAGAAGTGGGTTTGCCCCGTTTGCGGTTATGTTCATGAGGGAGACGTTCCCCCCGAGAAGTGCCCCATTTGCAATGTCCCCGGTGAGAAGTTCACCGTTCAGGCCGAGGAAAAGAGCTGGGCAGCAGAGCATGTTGTCGGCGTAGGTAAGGTTTTCGGCGCAGATGTTCCCGAGGAAGTCAAGGAAGAGATCATCTCCGGTCTCCGTGCGAACTTCGAGGGTGAGTGCAGCGAGGTCGGTATGTACCTTGCAATGGGCAGAGTTGCTGCTCGTGAGGGTTATCCCGAGATCGCACTTTACTGGGAGAAGGCAGCACTTGAGGAAGCAGAGCACGCTGCAAAGTTTGCAGAGCTTCTCGGTGAGGTCATCACCGACTCCACCAAGAAGAATCTTGAGCTCCGTGTTGATGCCGAGAACGGCGCAACCGCAGGCAAGTTCGAGCTTGCAAAGCTTGCCAAGAAGTACAACCTCGACGCTATCCACGACACCGTACACGAGATGGCAAGAGACGAAGCCCGTCACGGCAAGGCATTCGA
Source organism: uncultured Oscillospiraceae bacterium (assembly GCA_964562265.1). GTDB lineage: Bacteria > Bacillota > Clostridia > Oscillospirales > Oscillospiraceae > F23-B02. Next base: position 13,954 of record CAZLSN010000018.1, on the reverse strand, counting down.
AGGTCTGCTCGCAAGATATTTCAAGTAAGAATCACGGAAAATCGACAACACTCAGGCACAGCGGCATAAGGACAAATTCCTTGTGCCGCTGTTTTTATACTGCTCAACCCGAAATAATTGCCGACAAAGCGGGACGGGAAACCCGTCACCTACGATGGGGATTAAAGCTGCTGACGATCTAAGTCGTCGCAGGACAGTTGTTAAAATGTCGCTACCCCTCTTGGCTTTCCCTCTGGGAGAGCCAAGTTATTTCGTCTATACGCTGCTCTTCCGATCAGTATTATGACAAAAGCAGGAAAGCATTTTGCTTTCCTGCTTTTGTGCTTAATGGAGCATCGGCGTCAAGGCATCATAAGACGTTTTATGCGGCTTTCGCTCCGTATGTGACGGCAATTCCATTCTTGTTGTGACACATTCCGCCATCATGTTGTAGCACAATAGTAACATATTTTTGCAGTGATTGTCAATCTATAATTGTAAGTATACTACGAAAGGTGGATTGACATATGAATGAACCCCTAAGGCTTAAAAAGCGCGGTGAGGATGGCAGTCGTGTCATCACCGTCCGGATCAAGGAGGATACCCTTTCTGCCATCGACGCTCTTGCCTCCGCAACAAACTACTCCAGAAACGAGCTTATAAACATCATCCTCAGATACGGCGTCGAAAATGTCGAGATAGTATAAAAACGCTGGAATATTCGCAGCAAAACGGGAGGCGCTGCCTCCCGTTTTACTTATGGTTTGGTTTGCATAATCAGTTCATTGTATCTGCGTTTGATTCAAAAAGGCGTTTTACTGCCCGGTTCAGCATTTCATGTTCAGGTTTACATAACTCAGGATCGTCTGCAAGCAGCTCATTCGCCGCCGTCTGTGCCGTTTTAAGCACATTCATATCCGCACAAAGGTCTGCGACATGCATTTCGGGCAATCCGTGCTGCCGTGAACCGAAAAAGTCACCGGGGCCTCGAAGCCGCAGATCCTCCTCCGAGATCTTAAAGCCGTCCGTTGTCTTGGTCATGACCTTGAGCCTTGCGACGGTCTGTTCATTGTCGGCATCAGACACAAGGACGCAGTAGCTCTTATGCTTTCCTCTGCCTACTCTGCCTCGGAGCTGATGGAGTTGGCTAAGTCCGAAACGCTCCGCATTTTCGATTATCATCAGTGCGGCATTGGGAACATCGACGCCGACCTCGATAACGGTCGTCGAAACAAGGATGTTTATATTCCCCGAGACGAACTCCGACATTATCAAGTTCTTCTCCTTTGGCTTCATCTTGCCGTGTATGCAGGCTACCTTGAGATCCGAAAAATAGCGGCTGAGCTCCGCGGCATGTTCCTCGGCGGAGCGAAGCTTATCCTGCTCCTCGTTTTCCTCGATCATCGGACAGACGACAAAAACCTGCCTGCCCTCACCCACAAGCTTGCGTATGAAGCCGTTTAACCTCAGTCTCAATGCCTCACCGACAAGCACCGTCTCGACCTGCTGTCTGCCGGGGGGCAGCTCATCTATCACCGACACGTCGAGGTCGCCGTATATTATGAGCGCAAGCGTCCTCGGTATCGGTGTTGCGGACATGACCAGCACATGCGGCCGCTGTGCTTTGGATATGAGTGCCGCCCTCTGATCGACACCGAAGCGGTGCTGCTCATCGGTTATCACAAGTCCGAGCGAGGCGTACTCCACATCCTCCGAAAACAGGGCGTGAGTTCCGACCGCAAGATGTGCCTCACCGTTTTTGAGCTGTGCTTTCACCTTCCGCTTTTCGGCGGCGGTCATCGCACCGGTGAGCTTAACGATCCTTATTCCGAAGCCCGTCAGCATAGAGCTCAGTGTCTCGAAGTGCTGCTGCGCAAGTATCTCGGTAGGTGCCATGAATACGCTGCAAAGACCGTTTTTTGCCGCAGCCCATATGAGTGCCGCCGCAACAAGGGTCTTGCCGCTGCCGACATCACCCTGAACAAGGCGGTTCATCGCCTTGCCGCCGCACATATCGGATAGCGCATCGGCTATCGCACGCTTCTGCGCATTGGTCGGCGTAAATGGCAGCGACGAATAAAACTCCGCCATATCGGGCTGTCTGAGCTTTATGCCGTCCGCCTTTTGATTATTCTCCCGAAGCTTGCCCATTGCACAGGCGAGGACGAAAAGCTCCTCGAAAACAAGTCGCTTTCTCGCAAGCTCAAGTGCCGTGAAATCCGTCGGGAAGTGGACATTTTCATAGGCAAAGCCCGCCTGCGCAAGCTTATACCTCACCCTGACCTCCTGCGGCAGCACATCCGGAAGCTCATCGGCACATGCATCGAGTGCCTGACGCACGGCCGCTGCCACGACTTTCTGATTGAGTCCCGCAGTCAGAGGGTACACGGGCATTATGCGTCCCATGCTTCCGCCGGGCTGACCCTCCCTTTCGTAAACGGGGTTCGTCATGGTTCTGCGTCCGCCCGCAAGGACTATCCTGCCGTAGAGCCTGCAAGCGTCGCCCCTGTGGATATGCTGACGGATATACGGTTGATTGAAATAAGTTATGTCAACCGATGCGCTTTCATCCACCACACGGAACTTCACAAGCTCCAGCCTGCCCCTTACTCTTTGCAGCCTCGGCTCATCCGCAACCAGCGCACGGATGCACACGGTGTCGCCGTCCTGCGCTGCGGCGATCGGCACAAAGCGGCTGCGATCCTCGTATTTTCTCGGAAAAAAAGAAACAAGGTCACGGAGAGACTTAACGCCCAGACGCAAAAACGCCTGGGCTTTTTTCTCGCCTATGCCCTTTAAATATCTGACCTCGGTATCGGAATATGCCATAGCTACCTCATCTTAAATCGCAGTAACGCTTCTCTGTCCTTTTCCTCAGCGTAGGCTATACCTACTCTCTTGTCCGATATTATGTCAACTTCTTTGTCCCCATCCTCGATCCAAAGCCCGGGACAGTTCAGTATATCCTCACCGTTCAAGCTTCGGTCTATGCTCAATGCCTTTGTGAGCTTGCCGGGCCCCGAATAGCCCTCACAGCAGCGGATAAGAACACCCTGCGGATCGCCTTCGGTGCCGGAGATGATGTTCATTAAGCTATGCATACCGTAGCAAAGGTAGACATACACCGTGCCGCCGTCACGCCACAGCATTTCGCTGCGCTTCGTCTTCCCTTTATGAGCGTGGCAGGCGGTATCATCAACTCCGAGGTAGGCCTCCGTTTCGGTTATTCTGAGCTTGATCACTATGTCGTCGGATATCTTGCGGCAAAGGTATTTGCCCAAGAGTGCCTTGGCAAGCGGTACTGCATCCTGCCTGAAAAAGTCCCTGTCCGTCATCAGTCAACAACGCTTAAGATGTAATCGCTCGTATTGGTGAGCGAGAAGTACTCTATAAGTCCGCTGGTACACAGCACTCTGCCGTCCTTTGTGACAAGTACCATCTCAAAGCCGCCATAGTTCTCCCAATACTTTATCGCCGAATTTTCACCGAGGACGAACATAGCGGTGGACAGTGCATCCGCCAAGGTGCCGTCCTCGCAGACTATCGTAACGGAGCTTAAAGTATTTTCAACCGGCTTGCCGTTATCGGGATCTATAAGGTGGTGGTAAACGGTACCGTCGGAGGCGGTGAAGTAACGCTGATAGTCGCCGCTTGTGACCACCGCCGTTTCACCGACACTCAAGGTGCCGAGGTAAGATCCGGTGTCCTTGGGATCCTCGACCGCTATCGTCCAGTTTGAGCCGTCGGGCTTTAAGCCCAGCGTCTGTACATTGCCGCCAAGGGACACGATACCGCTTTTGACCCCCGCATCACGCATTGCGGCGACGGCATAATTTGCGGCACAGCCCTTTGCCACAGAGCCGAAGCTTATCTGCGTTCTCGAGGGCAGACGAACGGAATAGTTCTCCTCACCGGGAAAGCTCGTGAGATCCATCTTGCCGAAGCCGAGATGGGTAAGAAGCTCTTTAAGCTCGGGATTCGTCGGCACTCTGCCGGTCTCCTCCTTAAAGCCGCCCCATGCAAGATAGATGGGATAGACCGAGAGATCGAGCGCACCGCCGGATCGGGTATAGACCGAATATGCGGTCTTGAGCATCACCGCCACCTGCGGCGGTATGATGACATTGCTGCCGTCGGCATTGTTTATCTGCCATGTATAGCTGTCCTCGGATTCGGGGTCGAGCATGGTATCCATTGCGGTAATTACACCCTTTGCGGCGTCGATCCCGTCCTCGGCATTGCTGCCGTATGCAGTGATCGTCATAACGGTGTCCATTGCGAAAATCTGCTTCTGCACAGGCTCCGACTCGGAGCAGCCGGAAAGCGGCAGGAGCATCAAGGCAGCCATTGCCGCTGCCGTTATCCTCGTTTTAAGTCCATGTATTTTCATTGCGTTATCCCTTCGCATTTTTTGTCTTTTTAAAGTATAGCACAGAATGCTCAAAATGAAAACAAAAAGTAGCGCAGCGGCCACATTCACGGAAAGTTTACAGTATGATTTGCCGCAGGGTCTCGTGTTTTGTTGACATAATTCGACTTATGTGTTACAATTTGATTACGAATTGTCGATTATTAAACTCACACAGGGAGAATATATAATGAAAAAACGAATTCTCAGTCTGTTCCTTGCGCTGCTTATGTGCGTATCGCTCTTTGCGATCACTGCATATGCCAAGTCCGAGGGCGGCGCCGTCACCAATACGGCACTTAATCTCCGCAAGGAAGCAAGCACCTCCTCCGATATTCTGCTCACCATGCCCAAGGGAGCGCAGGTCATCGTAATATCCGAAAGCGGCGGCTGGAGTAAGATAAATTACAAAGGCACCGTCGCATACGCAGCGTCGCAGTATCTTGTCGCAAAGGACAGCGTAAGCGGCGACTTCGGCAGCGGTGAGGTCACCGGCAATTATGTCAGACTTCGCAGCGGTGCGGGAACAAACAGCTCCATTATCACAACGCTGAACAAAGGCACCGATCTCAAGGTCACGGGTGCGGTTGGATCCTGGTACGCCGTCACAGTAAACGGCAAATCGGGCTACATCAGCTCCGACTATGTGAAGTTTACTACTGCATCGGCGCAGCAGCCCACGCCTACGCCCACCCCCACTCCGACTCCGGCTCCCTCGACCCCCACGGTCACAGCCGAGGGCTACGCCGCAACGGTCATCGGCACAAGCGTAAGGCTCAGAACCGGCGCCGGAACGAGCTACGGCATCATATGCTCCTGCTCGAAGGGTGCTGCCGTTACGGTGCTTTCCTCCGAAAACGGCTGGTATAAGCTCAGCTACAACGGCAAGGTAGGCTACATGTCGGGCGATTATGTCCGCATCACCCCCAAGGAAAGCTATTCTGCGGCAAAGTCCGCAAGCTTAAACGCAAACGGCGTCAATCTCAGAATGGGTCCCTCGACCGAGGATTTCTCCTCCGTTAAGAAGATCGGCAAGAGCGACAAGCTCTCCGTCACCGGAGTATACGGCGATTGGTATCAGGTCAGTGTCGGCGGACTTTACGGCTATGTGTTCTCCGACTTCGTTGTTTTGGCTTCGTCCCAGCCCGCTGCGCCCCAGGTCGATACCGTTGACAACAAGATCGGCACCGTCACCGCAAACGGCGTAAGGCTCAGAAGCGGCCCCGGTACAAGCTACTCCATCGTCGGCTACTACAACAAGGGCGTTCAGTTCACCGTCACAGGAAAAAGCGGCGACTGGTACCGGCTTAAAAGCGGCAATGTCACCGGCTTTATGAGTGCGAAATACATAAGCCTCAGCTCTCAGAATTCTCAGGGTGAGCAGATCGCAAAGACCGCTCTGCAATACCTCGATGTTCCCTATGTTTACGGCGGCACCTCACCCAAGGGCTTTGACTGCTCCGGTCTTGTTTACTATGTCTATCAGCAGTACGGCTACAAGCTCTACCGCGGTGCGACCGGAATGTGGAACAACAACGGAGTTTATGTCGAAAAGTCTCAGCTTCAGCCCGGCGATCTGGTCTTCTTTAAAGACAGCACCCACCCCATCGGCCATGTCGGAATATATATCGGCGACGGCAAATTCGTCCACGCCGCCACCGGCAAGGGCAAGGTCATAATAACCGAGCTTGCCGATACCGGCTATTACTACCGCAATTATGTCGGCGCAAAGAGGATAATCGGCTCTTAATAACAGCAAAAAATTAAAAGCCCACCTGCGGTGGGCTTTTATAACTTTTTATCTTTAGATTTTTAAAGAAATTTCTTGACTTTTTTAAATAAGTAAATTATTATTGAATTGTAAGTTGCTGACGGCACAGCATCATACATCCCCCCACAATTTTTACTTTTATTCGATCCCCACTTTTAAAAAACTTTGCGGTAAGCAAAACGGGTCTGCACCCCCAAGCAGACCCGTTTTGCTTTTAGTTTTAAATCACTTAAATCTCTTTAATCTCAAGGCGTTGGATACAACGGAGATGGAGCTCAGTGCCATTGCGGCACCGCCTATCATGGGGCTGAGTAACGGCCCTCCGAAGGCATAGAGAACACCTGCCGCAAAGGGGATGCCGACACAGTTATAGAAGAATGCCCAGAACAGGTTTTCCTTAATATTCAGCATGACCTTTTTGGACAATCTCACGGCGGTCACAAGCGAAGTCAGCCCCTCGCCCATAAGCACGATGTCGGCTGATTCTATCGCAACGTCCGTTCCGCTGCCTACGGCGATGCCGATATCCGCAGACGCAAGTGCAGGTGCATCGTTTATTCCGTCACCCACCATGGCGATCTTGCCCTCACCGCTTTTGAGCTTTTCGATCTCCGCTGCCTTGCCGTCGGGCATAACACCGGCTATGAAGCGGTCTACCTTTGCGCTGTTTGCTATTGCGGAGGCTGCTTTCTCGTTATCTCCGGTTAACATAACTGACGTTATTTGCATATTATGCAAATCTTCTATTGCCTTGACGCTATCGCTGCGGAGCTCATCTATAGCACCGAACACACCGGCGGACAAACCGTCCACCGCCGCATACATGAGCATACAGCCGCTCTCCGCCATTTCGTCCGCAACGGCGATAAGATCGGTGATGTCGACCGATCTTTCACTCATAAGAGCTGCGTTTCCGATAAGCAGCTCTTTCCCGTTTACAATGGCTTCAATGCCTCTGCCCGGGAGTGCAACAATGCTCTGAGCCTCGGGTAGGCTGAGCTTGTGATCCTCGGCACAGCGGACTATCGCCTTTGCGACAGGGTGCTCCGAGCCCGTTTCCGCAGCGGCACATATGCCCAAAAGCTCGTTTTCATCGAGAGAGGGCGAGTAGATCCTCTTTACCATGGGCTTTCCCTCGGTGAGCGTTCCGGTCTTGTCCAGCACCACGGTATCGGCATATGCAAGTGCCTGCAATGCCTCACCGCTCTTATATAAAACACCGAGCTCCGCTCCCCTGCCCGTTCCGACCATTATGGCAGTCGGCGTTGCAAGACCGAGTGAGCAGGGACAGGCAACGACAAGCACCGATACGAATACATTCAGCACAAACTCGGCATCCTTGCCCACCAGTGCCCATATGAGGGCAGACAGCACGGCGATCCCCATGACAACGGGAACAAACACTCCTGCGACCTTATCGGCAAGCTTGGCGATGGGTGCTTTTTTACCTTGGGCATCCTCGACCATGCGGATGATCTGAGCAAGTGCGGTATCGCCGCCTACCTTGGTGGCGGTGAATACTATCCTGCCCTCACCGTTTATGCTTCCGCCCGTGACCGTGCTTCCGGCTTCAATGCTCACGGGGAGGCTTTCGCCGGTCAGCATACTGAGGTCGGCACTCGAAATACCCTCGGTCACTACACCGTCACAGGGGAATCTTCCGCCGGGCAGAACGATGACCACATCGCCCTCTCTCAGCTCCGATACCGGTATCTCACCGGTTTGACCGTGGCGAGTTACGGTTGCGGTCTCGGGGGAAAGCTCCGTCAAAGCACGAATGGCGTCGGAGGTGTGGTGCTTGCTTCTTGCTTCAAGATACTTTCCGAGAAGCACCAAGGTCACAACGACGGCGGCACTTTCGAAAAACAGATTGTGTGCAAAAGAGGTATCCCCCAAGGCTATCTTCACAAGGGCATATATTCCGTAGCACAGTGCGGAAAATGTGCCTACAGCAACGAGCGTATCCATGTTGGGGTGACGCTTAATTAAGCTGCCGAAGCCGTTAATATAAAAGTTTCTGCCGCCGTACAGCACCGGCAGCGTGAGGATGAGCTGGACTATCGCAAATATCAGTGGATTTTCATCCGGCGATATGACGGAGGGCAGGGGCAGACCTATCATATGCCCCATCGAAACATAGAGCAGCGGCAATGCAAAGCATATGCAAAGGATCACACGCTTTTTCATGGAGTTTAGCTCATTGAGCTTCTCCTGCTCCTCCTTTTGTCTTGCCGCCTTTGAAAGAGCATCACTTGAAACATACTCCTCTGCCGAAAAGCTAAGTCCCTTTACGAGCTCACAAATTTTATCGACCGTCAAACTGTCATCGTATACGATGTCCATTTTTTCGGTCGTTAAGTTTACGGATACACGCTCCACGCCTGCCTGCCGTCCCATGAATCGCTCAAGGCTTGCGGAACAGGCTGCACAGTGCATACCGCTTATTTTAAATGTTTTTTCGTTCATATAATCACCTGTTCATATTATACACCATGTGATATAAAAAACCAGTTGCAAATACAACTGTTTTTCAGCTTATTGTAAACAGTGATCGGTATAGTCAGTTCAGCTGATTTTAAACCCACGGTTTAGTTGCGGCGATTACTTGATTTTCTAAGACTTTTCTGCTGTGCTGAGATCACAAGCTGCTCCGAGTTTGATGACAGATGTGATTTCGGCATGGAATATCGGTATTCAACAGAGTGATACATATAGCAAAAAAGACAGAGTATAAACTCTGTCTTTTTTCATGCAAGGAGGAGCATCAGGGCGACGGCGATGCCGCTGCCGCCTACGCCGGATGCCGCCATTAAAAGCGGTACTTTAATGTTCCTTTTCGTTTTACTTATGCCGCCGATATAGCCAGCAGCGGCCATCCTCGCTTCATTTAATAGCTGCGTCTGCGTTACCCCCGGGGAGCGCATATATTCCTCACGCACAAGGAATATCGCCTCCTCAAACACATTTGGATCGGGCGATCTTACGACGATAACCCTTCTGGCAGTGCCCTTCACCACATCCCTTCCCTCCTTATAAGCTCCCGTTTTATCTGATTTTAACCGTTTTTCGGTGCCTATATTCATGCTCTTGCCTCCACTCTCACCGCCAAAACCGTCATATCGTCGTTTTTGCCGTAGAGCTTTTCCGCTTCCCTGAGCGTATCCCTCGCAAGCAGCTTCATGTCGTCGCTTGCAGAGTCCATCACCTCACGCAGCCACTTGTCGTTTTTGTCACCCAGAACACCGTCTGAGGCGATTATTGCGGTGCTGCCCGGTTTTAACCGCATACGCACGGTATCGGGTGAGGCATCGCATTTGCCGGAGAGTCCCGGCGGAAAGCTTTCGCCCTTTATGCGTTTTATGCTCTTGCCGTTCATGACATAGCTCGGTGCGGCGCCGTATTTGTAAAAGCAGGTCTCACCGGTAAAAAGATCGACGCACATGAGATCGACTGTCGCAAAGCCCCAATTGTCACCGCTTCTGAGCAGCATCACCGAGTTTAGGGTCTTCATCGCAAGCGATGGCTCTATTCCGGCTCTCAGAAATTTTTCGAGTATCGCTATGACCTCCGCACTTTCGGCAGCCGCCTCGTCACCGCTCCCCATGCCATCCGAGAGTATGACGCACAGCACACCGGAATCCGTCTTGAAATATGTGCCTCGGTCGCCGCTGACCTTCTCGCCCTTTTTCTTCATTGCCGCGATCCCGACGCTGACCGCCAAAGGCTCCGCCTCGGTGAGAAAAAGTCTCTCGCTGCCGTCTTGACATTTGGGCTTTGAAAGTCTGAGTCCTATGACCTCGGAGAGCTTTTCGAGATGATCCTCCGTGCGCAGAAGCGGCGTAAGGTCGCCGCTTTCGATGACGGCACGGAGCCTGCCTCTGCCGTCACGAAACACCGCTGTGTCGGCTTCAACATTGAGAGTTCGCAGGTAGCGCATGAGCCGCCTTTCGCAGAGGTGATCGGCACCGTTTATGCTCCCCAGCTCCTTCGACACCTCGGAAAGCACCTGCGCCATATCGCCGTACTGCTGCCAGACTGCGGTCTTGCTCTCGTTCAAATTCGCAGCATACTGCCGCCTGCAGGCAGCAGCCCTCAGTTCGGTATTTACCGCTGCGGCAAAGCCCTCAAGCTTCAGGCAGCGGCGGGAGAAATGCTCCGGAATATCGTCGGGAGAAAGTCTGCCCTTTTCCTTTATCGCATTGCCCGCATCGTTCATTGCTGACAGTGTGTTCATGTATTCCCTGTTCCAGCAACGGTTTTTGTCCTTGCATCCGACACATACGGAGTCTGCGGCACGGTCGAATATCCTTGCGGGGTCGGTGTCGTTATATTGCTCATCCGTGCTGCGCCGAACCATCTCATACACTCCCGCATATGCCGAAGCGAGCTGCGACACCCGCTTTGCGACATAGCGTCTTAGTCCCGATTCGCCGCTCCCTGCCGCAGTCTCCTGAAACATCGCACCGGCACGGCTCAAAAATCCCGAGGGCAGGAGGGCAAATATCGCCGAGGCGCAAAGTGCCTCGTAAAGTCCCGCTGCATCATTTGCGCTTTGCCATGTGCAAAGTGCGGAGGCTGCGTTTGCAAGTATGAACGCAAGCAAAAACGGCAGTCTGCCGCTGCGGTTGAACATGCCCGATATGAGTCCCGACACCGTGTACGCCGAGGTGAAGATCGGCACTCCGCCATGTACAAGATCCATCGCCGCTCCAAGCACCGTACCCACGGTACAGCCGTAAAGCGCGCCGCAGCGCAGGGTGCAGGTCATCAAAACAAGCATCGCCGCGATCCGTCCGACGGAGAAAATGCCGAAGAGTTCAAAGCCTGAAACGGACATCAACAGCACCGCAAAGCTGAGCAGCACGGCACTTAAATGCCGCTGCTCCGCTCCCTCGGTCGTGCGCTCCTCATCGGAAAGTGCCTCTTTGAAAAAGATGCAGCAGGCAAAGGCAAGCACCGTTTCCATAGCCGAAAGCCCAAGCGAAAGCGGCTTTACGCTGCCAAAGCCCAAGAGCAAAAACAGCTCCGTTACAAGCATCGCCGCCCCAGCAACAAGGGGTGAAAACAGTCTCATCGACGCAAGCTTTGTATCCTGCATCGCAAACTGTGCGGTGTAGACTATCATAACCGTTGCGGCGTATCTCACGCCCCATGATATGCCGCCCGTTACTATGTAGCCCAGCACGGCACCCAGCAGGCAGCCGATGCCGTATATCCCCGATCCCGCTGCGGCGACGGCGGCAACTCCGAAGGGGCTTCCGCTGCCCAAAAGCCTTGCCGCCGAGACCAAAAAGCCCGCAAGAAAACTCAGCATCGTATAAGCGACACGGGCAAGCTCTGCAGAATTTTTTTCATTTTTCGGCACCGTTTTCAATGCCGCAACCTTTTCCTTTACATCCATATCACACCTCGTGGTTTACATAAGAGTATTATAATTATACTTATGTAACTTGGCGAAGTGTGTCATACGCCGCTGACGATAATTGTTTTTTTGCACCGAGAAATATTCGGAAATGACAGCGAGTGCTTTGTGTTGCAATGCGGTGACTTTAGGTGCTATAATGGTGCAAACAAAAGGAGTGCTTGACATGAAGATAAAAAGACATATCGCCGCTGCGGTCGCAGCGTTTTCGCTGCTGCTTTGCGTATCCGCCTGCTCCGGTCCAGAGGGCGACGAGGCACTGATCCTCGGCACATGGGAGGCGGAGTTCGATGTCACCGAGCAGCTTATTAGCCTTTCAACCGGTGACGATGTGGAGCTTGGCAGTTATTTCGAGTTTGGGGAATATAAATTCAAGGCTCACTTCACCTTCCTCGAAAACGGCAAAATGGAATACAGCTTTGACGAAGAGAGCAGCCGTGAGGCTTACGATCGCTTCGCCGCGGCATACAAGGATGGAATGCGCCGCTTCTGCGAGGTGGCATACGCCGGTCAGTACGGCAGCTTCGATGCCTTCTGTGAGCAGATGAACACCACCCCCGAAACGATACTCAACGGCTTTCTTGAGGACATTTCCGCCGACAAAATGTTTGCTGTGAGCGAAGGACGATACAAGGTCGAGGACGGCAAGATACTCATTAGTACCGACCCCAAGGCAAACCCCACAGGCAGCACATATTGGGTCTATACCGAACTCAGCGACACGACCCTTTCCATCAGCGAAAGCTATACGAGCGGAGCCTTAAACACCTCCGAATCCTTCCCCAAAACCTTCACCAGAGTCAAATAAGAAATCGGCACGATGCATCGGGTCTTCCCTGCACCGTGCCGATTTTTCAGGCTTTTTCTTTTAGAGACTGAGCGGTATTCTCGGCTTTCTGCCTAAGTCATAGCGTTTCTGCATATAAAATCTCTTTTTATATGCAGAAACTGGGGGCTATATATGCAGATAAGCAAAAAACAGGTTCGCAAAAGCGAACCTGTTTTTTAATTCAAGTTTTAGATTACAGACCGAAGAAGTCTGAAATCTGGCCGTAAAGGACAACGAGCATGCCGATGGGAGTGATGAACTTGAAGCAGATCTCGAAGAAGGTCTTGCCCCACATCTTGTGACCGGAAGCCTCGATCTCGTTGAAGATGAGGTTCTGGCACTTGCCGCCGTTGCTCCAGGAAGGCATCCACAGCCAGCCTATGCAGAATGACATGATCATTGCACCTACAGGCATGATGATACCCTCCGACAAAACATCGTAGAAGTCAAGCCAGCAGTCGTTCCAGGTGATTACATTCTCAATGCCGAAGAACTCTGCGGGAGTGGGCAGTACAGCACCGTTTGCTACGCCCATGCCGATACCGTCAAGTGCGGTGGGCAGGCAGAAGACGAGGATGATGATGGAGAATACGAGAGCGGTGAGCCTTCTCTTGGGAGCCTTGCCCTTTGCGATATCGGAGTCCATCTTGGTTGCGGTGATGGCTTCGAGCAGGGACATGGAGGAGGAGATAGCTGCGATCCAAACGAGGAAGTAGAACAGGAAGCCCATGAGGTTGCCTATAAAGCCGCCCATGTTATCGAAAACGATCTGCATGGAGTTGAAGAGGAGGCCGGGGCCGCCGGAGGTGTTGCCACCCAGGAATGCGTAGCAAGCGGGCATAACGATCATACCTGCCATCATTGCTGCAAGGGTATCCATGCAAACAACGATAACTGCATTTCTCTGGAGCTTTTCCTTCTTCTGCATATAGGAGCCGTAGGTGATCATGGCACCCATGCCGAGGGACAGGGAGAAGAACATCTGACCTGCTGCGGTCTTCAAAACGCCGAGGAAGTCTTGCTTCAGCGGCTCAATGTTCCAGCCGAACATGAATGCCCAGCCGCCGCCTGCACCGGGCTGAATTGCGACGTAAACGATAACGATGATGAGGATGACGAAGAGGCAGGGCATACCGATGTTGCAGAACTTCTCGATACCGCCGCCGACGCCGCCGCATACGATGATGGTGTTGATTGCGATGAAGATTACGGTCCAGATGACCATCTGCATACCGTCGATACGGAATACGCCGTAGAAGTCGGTCATATTCTCAACGCCCCAGGTGTTCCAGCCGACCATTGCTGTGAGGTAGCTGCAAGCGTAACGCATGACCATGCCGCCGAGGACCATGTAGAAGCAGAGGATCAGGAACGGGGCGATAACTGCCAGGTAGCCGAGCCAAGTGAACTTCTTGCTGACCTTACGGTATGCTGCAACAGGGCTCATGCCGGTGCTGCGGCCGATTGCGTGCTCGCCGATCATAACTGCCAGACCGACGAATGCTGCGAGGACGAGGTAAACGAGCAGGAAGGCGAATCCGCCGT
>CAZLSN010000017.1:0-20947 GCA_964562265.1 uncultured Oscillospiraceae bacterium | reverse complement strand
GCGAAGGCATGACCGTTACCTCCGCAATGAAGGGCCTCTACCCCACCACCGTTGATACCCTCAAGGGCATCATCGCTGGCAACTGGGCAGACTACGCCGGCAAGATCGACACCCTCGGTCTCATAAGCGGCACCGACGCAACCCTCAACTACGTTCAGATTCCTCTTGAGACCACTCAGTGGACCGACAACTTCGGTCAGGCCGAGTACCTCGCACTCGTTGCAGCTCTCTACGCAGGTGACATCGTTGTTTCCAACGACATCGGCGCAATGCCCGCAACCACCAACGCAACCGTTAACGATCAGGGCAACATCAAGTAATTTGATATAAGTTAACAATTTAAGGAGAGGCGAAAGCCTCTCCTTTTTTGTATACCATCTCAGTCAGCCTATCTGCTGACAGCGGAAAAGATATTTGAATTCATTTTCTGTCGGGGCATTACCCGGCAGAAAATACTTCTCGGTCTGTAAGTGTGGAATTTGTTCGCTTAAAGCAAACAAATTATGTGCGCAGCGGACTGCAAAAAAATGTCGGAAAACCCATTCCCGTTTTCCGACAAAGCGAAAAACGACACGGCAAACTACCGTGTCGTTTTCAATAATCATTCGTTTATGTGTTCCATGCCCTGGCTTACGATCGTACGAACATGGTCGTCCGCAAGCGAATAGAACACAGATTTGCCTTCGCGGCGGCTTTTTACAAGCTTGCTGCGCTTGAGCTGATTGAGCTGGTGCGATATTGCCGACTGCGTCATATTCAGTGCAGCGGCAAGGTCGCACACACAAACCTCCGCCTCAAACAGGACAAACAGTATGCGCATCCTCGTAGTGTCGCCGAAAACGCGGAACAGCTCCGCAAGATCGAAGAGCTTTTCCTCCGCCGGCATTTTTTCGTTTATTATGGCAAGAAGCTCGTCATGCACCTCGACAGCCTGACAGCAGCCATTGTCGATCTCATTCTTCATACCTCTACCTCCGATATTATGATTATATCACAGGAATGGAGATTTGTCACGATTTTAATGCTCTCACGGCGTTCAAGACCGCTATGACCATGACTCCGACATCGGCAAATATCGCGAGCCACATATCGGCAATGCCCAAGGCACCGAGGATGAGGCACAGCAGCTTTACGCCTATCGCAAAGTAAATGTTCTCGTACACTATCCGCAGGCAGCGTTTCGACTGCCTTATCGCCGTGACGATCTTCATGGGATCGTCGTCCATCAGCACCATGTCCGCAGCCTCTATCGCCGCATCTGAGCCGAGTGCGCCCATTGCGATGCCGACATCCGCTCTCGACAGTACCGGTGCATCGTTTATGCCGTCGCCAACGAAGGCAAGCCCCGCTCCGCTCCGCATAAGCTCCTCGACTATTGTGACCTTATCCGCCGGCAAAAGCTCACAGTATGCCGTGTCGATGCCGAGTGACTCTGCCACCGCATTCCCCACTGCGGCACTGTCACCGGTGAGCATGACCGTTCTTTCGATACCGAGCTTTTTCAGGGCCTTTATCGCCTCAGCGGAGCCCTGCTTCACGGTGTCGGATATGACGATGCAGCCGAGGTATTTGCCGTTTACCGCCGTGTGTACTGTCGTGCCGACGGCGGTAAGCTCCGTGCATTCGATGCCGAGATCTGCCATGAGCTTTGCGTTTCCGACCGCCACATTTGCGCCATCGACCACGGCGGTCAGACCGCCGCCCGCCTGCTCCTTTATGTCCTCGATCTCATGCGCCGATGCATCTCCGCCCCACGCCTCACGAAGGCTCTTTGCGATCGGGTGGGTGGAGTAGGTCTCCGCAAGTGCGGCAAATCGCAAAAGCGTCTCCTCGTCGGTATCTTCGGGGTGAAGCTCCGTCACTTTAAAGCTGCCCTCGGTCAGGGTGCCGGTCTTATCGAAGACAAGGCACGAAACCTTCGACAGCGTTTCGATGTAGTTTGAACCCTTTATCAAAACACCCTCACGGCTTGCTCCGCCTATTCCCGCAAAGAAGCTTAGGGGGATGCTTATGACCAGTGCGCAGGGGCAGCTTATGACGAGAAGGGTCAAGGCTCTGTACAGCCAATCGCCCCAATCGGGACTGCCGCCCATGAGCAGGATGGAAAGCGGAGGCAGCAGCGCAAGCGCAAGTGCCGCAAAGCATACGGCGGGGGTATAGACCCTTGCGAAGCGTGATATGAAGTTCTCGGAGCGTGATTTGCGGGAGCTTGCGTTCTCCACGAGGTCGAGTATCTTCGATACCGTTGATTCGCCGAACTCCTTTTCCGTGCGAATGCGCAGAAGCCCCGTGAGGTTAATGCAGCCGCTTATAACGCCGTCCCCAACCGAGACATCGCGGGGAAGGCTCTCGCCGGTGAGTGCGCCGGTATTCAGCGTCGAGCTGCCCTCGATCACCATACCGTCGAGCGGTATCTTTTCGCCGGGCCTGACGACGATCACGGAACCCACCGGCACCTCATCGGGCGATACGACGCTCAACTCTCCGTTTTCGCCTTCGAGGTTTGCGCTGTCGGGGCGAATGTCCATCAGTGCGCCGATGCTTCTGCGGCTCTTTCCCACGGCATAGCTCTGGAACAGCTCACCGATCTGGTAAAACAGCATTACCATCGCTCCCTCGGCGTAGTCCCCGAGTGCTATCGCACCGACCGTGGCTATCGCCATCAGGAAGTTTTCGTCGAAGGGCTGACGGTTTATTACACCCTTACACGCCTTTATCAGAATGTCATAGCCGATGACGAGATAGCAGGCGAAAAACAAAAGCTTCTCCGGCATCCCCTCAAGCGCGGAGATGAGTGCGACCGCCGAGATCAGCACCGCTGCGATTATCCGGCGCAGCACCTTCTTCTGCTTCTTTGTCATATCAGATGTAGATCTCGCAGTCGTCCTCGACCTTTTTGCAGTTCTTGAGGACATTCTTCATGACCGCATTCACATCGGCACCGTCGCAGAATTCGACATTCATCTTCAGCATCATGAAGTTTACGACGGCATCCTTTACGCCCTCGGTCGCCTTTGCCGCCTGCTCCATCTTGTTGGCGCAGTTTGCGCAATCCACCTCTATTTTGTAGCTCTTTTTCATGGGTATTCCCTCCTGAGTTAATTCGATATATGAACGAATGTTCATATGTTATTATATGCACTTCGCCGCGTTTGTCAATAGTTTTTGCGAAAAAATAAAAGCAGAGGAAAGTCCTCTGCTTAAATCTTTTCGGTTTAGCTGTGTTCTGCGCCGTGGCGTTTTATCGCATCAAAGGTCTCATCGCTGATGACATGCTCCATCTTGCAGGCATCCTCCGCCGCCACCTCGGGATCGACGCCGAGGCGGACGAGAAAGCCCGTCAGGGTCGTGTGCCGCTCATACATTTTGCCGGCAACATCCTCCCCTGCTTCGGTGAGCTTAATATATCCGCCGTCATCGACGGTGATATAGCCGCCGCTTTTAAGCAGTCCCACCGCACGGCTGACGCTGGGCTTGGAGTAGCCCATGTATTCGCAGACATCTATCGCCCTCACGGCGGGCATCTTTTTTGAAAGAATGTATATCGTTTCGAGGTACATCTCACCGGATTCCTGTAAAACCATGTTCGCACTCCCATAAAATCAATAATGTATAAACAATATCATATACCGCCGCTTTTTTCAAGTGCCAAGCACCCGAAGTCATTTCGCTGCAAAAAAGCTCCGCCGCATTCTCGGCAGAGCTTTTAATTTCTTATTCTTCCTCGGTGGGGGGATTTAATTTCACGAGGATCTTTTCAACTCTCAGACCATCCATTTCAAGCACGGTCACACCGAAGCGGCCGCAATCGAAAGAATCGCCGACCTTCGGGAAGCAGCCGAACATCTCTATCGTCCAGCCGCCGACGGTATCGCTTTCAAAGTCGAAATCGTCCTCGCCGAGTTCCATAAGCTCAACGAAGTCGGATATGACCATGTCACCGTCCAGCTCAAACTGTCCGTCGGGTCTTTCGACGACCTCTTCCTCGACCTCGTCGGTCTCGTCCCAGATCTCACCGACAAGCTGCTCCAGCACATCCTCCATCGACAAAACGCCGAGGGTGCCGCCGTACTCATCAACGACTATGGCAAGATGCTGCTTTGCATGGCGAAGCTCACTTAGCACCGCAGGCAGCTTCATCGTCTTATACACATAGCACACCGGCATAAGCAGGCTGCGAATGTCGGGTTTTTCATCTCCGGCAAGGGCCTTGAGGAAATGATTCAGATACAAAACGCCGATGATATTGTCAACGCCGTCCTCGTAAACAGGGATGCGGGAGAAGGACGATTCGTCGATCACCTTCAGGATCTCGTCCCAATCGTCATCGACATCGAGAGCCAGCATATCGACTCTCGCAGTCATGACTTCGGACGCCATGATGTCGGAAAAATCGATCGCCGCCTGAACAAGCTCCGACCTGTCCTCATCCAGCACAGCCTCATCCTCGGCTGTCTCGATTATCGAGGAAAGCTCCTCGACCGCAGCATCGTCATCGTCGCCCCTGTCCTCGCCCTTGAGAGGCAGGCAGATAAGGCGGACAAGTCCGACAACGAGCCAGATGAGCGGCTTTAAGATAATGCTCAGAACTCTTATAAAGTACGCATGGCGCAGAGCTATGCGGTTTGCGCTGCCCTTTGCGACTATCTTCGGCATGGTCTCGCCGAAGATGATGACAAGCACCGTTATGGCGAGGGTCGAGACCCATGCGTAATCGTCGCCCAAAAGCTCGATCACCGCAAGGGAGCCCAGAGAGGATGCCGCAATATTCACAAGGTTATTGCCTATGAGGATAGCAGACAGCGTATCGTCGAACTTATCGACTATCTTGACCGCAACTCCGGCGGCTTTGGAGCCGTCCTCCATCGACTTTTCAAGTCTCACCCTGTTGCAGGCGGAGTACGCCATTTCGGAGGATGAGAAGAAGTTGGAGAAACAGACGCAGATGATTATGGCAAGGATATAATAGCCTATCATAATGCGCTCTCACCTCCTTCCTCGATGTGGGAAAGGGTCAGCCGCATGATACGGTTATGCACCATTTCCGTGACCGTAACACAGATGCCGTGATACTCAAAGCTGTCGCCCACAGAGGGGATGGCGGAAAACTGCTCATATGCCCATTTGCCGAGCAGCTTATTGGATATATCGTCGTCCTCGTCGGGATCGTCAAACTCCAAAAGTTCGAAAACATCCGTCAGTGCCATCTCTGCTTCGCAGTCGAAGCCGCCGTCGGAAAGCTTGCGGAAGGGTTCGGACACATCGTCGTCCTCGTCCCAGATCTCACCGACAAGCTCCTCCAGAATATCCTCGACCGTTACTATGCCGAGGGTGCCGCCGTAGCTGTCCGTTACGACTGCCATGTTGAGGCGGCGTTTGCTCATAATGGGAAGCAGATCGTCGATCATCATCGACTCATGCACAAAGTACGCCTCATCCAAAAGCGAACGGACATCGTCCTTTTCACCGTGGAGATACGCCTTTATGTAGGTGCGTATCTGAAGTATGCCTATGATATTGTCAATGCTGCCCTCATAGACCGGAAGTCTCGAATGCTTGACGCTGCGGACATAAGCAAGGATGTCCTCGGGATCGGTATTTACATCGATGGCCGCAAGATCGACCCTTGAGGTCAGAACGCTCTCGACCGTCGTACCGCCGAACTGCAATGCGGAAGATATAAGCTCACCCTGCTCGGAGGAAAGCTTCTTGTCCTCCGTCATGTCCTCGATAATATCGTACAGCTCATCCTCGGTAACCGAGATCTCGGGGTCGCTCTTCACAAACTTTGCCGCAAAGTTGCCTATCGCCGTAAGGATTGCGGCAATGGGCTTCAGCAGCTTCATGAATATGCTCAAAGAACCCGCAACGGCAAGTGACAGCGTTTCGCCGTATTTCTTGGCGATGCTCTTCGGAAGCATTTCACCCGCAAAGAAGACCACGAGGGTGGTGACGAAGGTGCTCACAGTTACCGCTGCGCCGACATCGCCGTTTGCCGCGGTGACAAGATTCGTCACCGTGACCGTTACGATCGTCGCTGCGGATATGTGTACGATATTTGTGCCGATGAGGATGGTGGTTATGGCACGGTCGAAGTTTTCGAGGATCCAAAGGGTCTTCTTCGCCCTGCTGTCACCCCTGTCTGCACGCATTTTGATGCGGGTCTTCGACACTGATGCTATCGATGTTTCCGCCACCGCAAAGTATGCCGCAAGCAAAAGCAAAACAAGAAGAATAATGATTACCGATAATAGACTACCGTCTCCGTCCATTTAGGATCAACACGCTCCAATCAATTATAGAATTAAATGTTAGTATAGCATAGCGGGGATTTTCAGTCAACATATTTTGCTGATATTGCAAAGAAAACGGCGATTTTTGTTCCTTGAAAAAAGCCCCGAAATCTGCTATAATAATGGCAGAAAATCAGTGATTTATATATATTTTTCAGAGGTAAAAATTATGTTTTCCGTCGGTGAGACGATAGTGTACGGGACGAACGGAGTGTGTGAGATAAAGGAGATCTCACGGATGAAATTCGGCAGCAAAACGGGCGAATATTATGTCCTTTCGCCGGTGAACGATCCCAGAAGCGTGCTGTATGTTCCGACGGGAAATGAGAAGCTGACGGCGAAAATGCGCCCCCTGCTCTCGAAAACCGAGCTGTGCTGGATAATCGACGAGGTATGCGGTGACGCACTGCCGTGGATAAGCGACGATGCAGGCAGGAAAAGCTACTGCGACAGCGTGGTGAAGGCCGGTGACCGCCGTGAGCTTATGCGTCTTATCTCGATGCTCTATCTTCGCCGTGAGGAGCTTAAAAACAACAAAAAGCATTTCCACAATATCGACGCCCAGTATCTCAAGACAGCGGAGCATATGTTGAACGACGAGTTCTCCCATGTTCTCGGAATATCCGCCGACGATGTTCCGGAGTTTATCCGTATGAGAATACTTTCTGCCGGAGCCGAAACCGTATAGCATTGAAATCTTTTGCGCAATGTGATAATATGTCCCAAAAGGGAGGCTGTGCAAATGAATCCTAACGATAACAACGGCCCCGCAAAGGGCAGAAATCAGCTTGTGAATCTGGTGCTTTCCGGCAATCCGATAGCATCCTTCATCATCGCCGTCATCGTGATAGCAGGCGGTGTCTACATGCTCATAACCATGCACGGTAAAGGCTTTTATACCGCTCTCGCCGTATTCATGATCGTGGGCGGCATATACCTTATCATAAACTTCTTCGTCTCAACCGCAAATAGGCGCAAGGAGGCAGCCCGCCTTGAGGAGATCGTGCGCTCCGGCAAGAACACAAAGCCCCTGCGCCGTGCGGAAAAAAGCAGCTCCGCAAGGGTGCATGCGCAGGCAAGCTTCGGCGGCTACCGCATTTGCTACAGGCGTTTGAGATCGGTCAATGAGCTTGTTATTAACGACCGTGTTTACGATGAAAAACGAGGCGTTTTTGAATTTGCTCACAGCCTTTGCGCATACCTCGACGGGCATCTTATCGAGGTCGGCTACGATATTTACAACTACAGCTTTATAAAGCTTGACGGCAACACCCTGGAGTACAAACGCCGTTTGTACTGAAGGAACACGCATACCGAAAAGGCGGCTTTGAAAAAGGCAGACCATGTTCCCGAAAAGCCGGGGCATCGTCTGCCTTTTCACCGTCAGCAGCGCAAAAAATCGTTTATCGGAGACATACAATGAAAAGAAGCAAACAGCTTAATGATGCGATAAAAAACAATATACCGCTCAGCTCGGAGCTTGCCCGCAGGGTGCGGGGACTTATCATTCGTGCTGCCTCCCATATCGGCACTGCGGTGATGCTGCTTGCGACGCTGCCGCTTTTGACTTATGCCCTGCAAACGCTTCTGCCCGGGGATCCGCTTAAAAGCTATACAGTAGTCGTGCCGCAGCGGGAGATGGAGCTGTACTTTATTATAGTCTCCCTGCTGCTTCTGCTCTGCGGTGTATGTGCGCTTTTTAAGCTTCGGGAGGCTGCAAGCTGCGGACTGCGTCTCGATGCTGACGCCGCTTTCGCCTACGGTGAATTTTTCTTCGAGCGTGAGGCTGCGCTGCCCACCTGCCTGTATTCGGCGGTGTCGATCGCAGTCGGACTCATACTTGCGCTGACACTACCGGAGATCCTTATTTCGGAGCTTGTGCTGCCGTTTATCTGTGTCGAGCTTCTCACCTTCGGGCTCGGCATCAGAGAGCTTGTGTCGTTTTTCCTGCGAAGGGCAATACTCTCCCGCATCGACACGGAAGGAGATCGCAGCGCAAATGCAAGAGTAGAGAAAAAGCGCCGCGGTGCCGCTTTGTGGGTCATTTACTGGCTCGTTGTCATTGCGGTCTACACCGCCGCAAGCATCGTTTTCGGCAGTTTCATGCTATACCTTTACATTCCTCTCATCGCCCTTGTGCTTTTTGCGCTGTTTTATGCCGCAGATCGAGGGATAGAAAGGCGCAGCGGCAAAAAGCGGTTTCTGCTTTTGCTGCGCAGAGCCTCGGCGTGCTGCATCGTTGTGCTGCTGTGCGTCCTTGCGGTGATTTGCGGATCGTACCTGAACAGTGCATACATCTGCACGATGGATTACGAGGCGATAGATGCCCCTGCTGCCGAGCTGTCATACGACCCCGTCAGCGGAGTGTATACGCTCAGAGGCGAAATGTCCCCCGACGGCGGTGAATTGCGTATCTTGCAGCTTACCGATATACACTACTGCGGCAGCTTTACCACGATCTTCCCCGACCGCATGGCCCTTGATACCTGCTTTGAAATGATACAAAAGGCACAACCCGATCTCATAATCGTCACCGGCGACATCGTCTACCCCATCCCCGCCCAAAGCTTCACACTCAACAATCTGAACGCTCTTGAGCAGTTTGCCGATTTCATGGGCAGGGTCGGCATCCCGTGGGCAGTGGTCTTCGGCAATCACGACACGGAGGAAAGTGCAATATGGTCGGGTGAGGACATCTCCCGCTATCTCTCCGAACTCAGGAATGAGGACAAAACCCTGCTTTACGCCGATAAGCAGCCCGACATTTACGGCAGATACAATCAGTACATAAGGCTCGAAAACTCCGACGGCTCATTGAACCATGTGCTGTATCTTATGGACACGAACGACTATGCCGTTTCATCCGAGGGCAAAAAGGTGTACGACAGCGTACATTCCGATCAAGTGCGCTGGTACTCTGAATCGCTGCGTGAGATCGCAGCCGCCGAAGGAGAGACCGTCCCCTCCTTTGTGTTCATGCATATCCCCATGCCGGCATACGCCGAAGCATATGCCGCCCTTCAAAGCGGCTGTGCCGATGCCGAGTATCTGTTCGGCAAAAACGAGGAGAATTTCGGATGCTCCGAAAGCGATAACGGCATGTTTGCAGCCATGCTTGAGGGGCAAAGCACCGAAGCGGTCTTTGCGGGTCACGATCACCTGAATAATGCGGCGATAAGGTATAAGGGCATAGACCTTGTTTACTCAAAGACCATCGACTGCATCGCCTACCCCGGTATCGCCGATCGCTCATCGCAGCGCGGTGCGACGCTTATACATGTGTACTATGACGGCTACCGCATAGAGCAGATCAATGCCGCAGAATAAAAATACCGGCTTTTTAAAATTGGCTATTGACTTAGCCCCCGCGCTGTGCTATACTGTAAAGGCTCTAAAGAGAGCGGCTGCATATCGCGGAGTGGAGCAGTCCGGTAGCTCGTCGGGCTCATAACCCGAAGGTCGTGGGTTCAAATCCCTCCTCCGCAACCAAAAATCCAAGTCCTTTTGGACTTGGATTTTTTATTCAAGCCGACAGGCTTTGTATATCATCAGCACGAAGTGCTGTATATCATCACCGAAGGTGTATTACTTCGTCGACTTGATATATTATAATGTTTCAGCCAAAGCTTTCACTATCCTATCGCCGCACTTTCGTGCGGCGATTTTTGTTTTAAAACTCGCAGATCTCGACATTCAGAAGGCGGGCAAGATCTTTCAGTGCGGCGGCGTGGTGACCGCGAATTACCGCAAAGTGCGGCTCAAAGCCCATTTTTACGCTGCGCTCTACGATGCCTCTGCAATCGTTTTTCGTGCGGACTACTATCGAGGTGCCGGTAAACTGCTTCGGCTTATCGAGAGCCTCGCCCTCACACACAAAGAATCTGAAGCTGCCGTCCGGCTTTTTTCCCACTCTTAACACCGTTACCTCGGGATACGCCTCACAGCCGAAGTCCATCGCAGGGCCTATCTTGCGATTGGGGTGAACGCCGACGACCGCTCCGGTATCTCGCCTTGCAAGCGAACAGGCGGCTGCACCGCAATGCCAGAAGGTGATCGAATTGTCGCCCTCATCGAGGGATACGGGATCACCGAAAAACGTCGGTGAGCCGCTGAGAGACATACCCATCCACATGGACAAGGCACCGTAGATATCCGCCTCACAGGCTGCCGCAACACCGTCATCGCCGAGCATGGACAGCACCGAGCATACCGGGGTACCGAAATCGGTGAAGAAGTCCGGCCAGCAGCGTGATGCAAGTGCTCCGATACCGTTTTTGCTCACATATTCGGAATAAGCCTTGTAAAGCCGTGCATAGTCACGGCGATTTTTTTCGGGCGTTTTGGCAAGACCGCACATTGCACATTCCGACTTTTTGAGATACTCTTCGCACTCATCATCGGAATACGACTTTGCCAAAGCTATCAGCTCCCTTGCCTCGACGGACACAAGCTCCACACCGAACTTGTTCATAAGCTCCGTATCCAGGGCTCTGCCGAAGCCGAAGCCCTGCGGAGTATGACCGACAGCAGCCATACGCAGAGAACGCATTTGCTTTTTGAGCCTTGCCGCTTCGATGAATGAGGCTATCTCCGCCCTCGTGCGAGCCTCATCGGGGGAACCGAAAACGTAGCCGAAGCTATCGTCACCGAAAGCGTGCATTGCGTTTGCGGCGGAATATGCACCGGTCAGCGAATTGAGGCGGAGCCTGCCGCCGTCGATCACCGGTTCACGGAGAGTCCACAGCAAAACAGGGCAATCAAAACGCCGCTTGAGCTCGGATACGAATGCGGCATTTGCAAAGGTTATATTCTGAAACACCACGACATCGGGGGAAACTCCGTCGAGAAAAGCGGTGAGCAGATCGAGCGTAAGCAGCATCTCATCGGGGAAGACAAAGCCCTCGTCAATGGAGGAAAGGAGCTTTTTCGACCTTTCAAACTGCTCTGCAGCACTTTCAAGATGGAAGGTCGGCGCACCGACGGGGACATATATCGGGGTAAAGCTTTTCATGTTCGCACCTCTTTGATTAACAAAGTTAACTGTCTGTGCTAATAATAGCCTTTAAATACCCCGCTGTCAACGCTTTTATTTCTTGACAAAGAGGCGTACAGATATTAGAATCGAATTGATTAAAGCTTTTTATCAAATGGGAGGAAATCAAATTGGAACACGATTTGAAGGAGATATGCAAGGACATTCGCTGTGACACGCTGCGCTGCATCGGTCACCTCGGCGTCGGTCACCTCGGCGGTTGCCTTTCGGTGACGGAGCTTTTGGCGGTGCTGTATTTTGAGCAGATGAACATAGACCCCGAAAACCCCAAAATGAACGGTCGTGACAGATTCATATGCTCAAAGGGTCATGCAGGCCCCGCCGTTTACGCCACTCTCGCAAACAGAGGCTATTTCGACAAGGCGGAGCTTCTCACTTTGAACATGAGCGGCACCTCCCTCCCCAGCCATTGCGATATGAACCGCACCGTCGGTATAGATATGACCACAGGCAGTCTCGGTCAGGGCTTTTCCTGCGCCGTCGGTGCCGCTCTCGGCTCAAAGCTTGAGGAGGACGGAGCCTTTATATTCACCCTCATCGGCGACGGTGAATCGCAGGAGGGTCAGATCTGGGAGGCTGCGATGTTTGCCGCCGCAAAGAAGCTCGACAATCTCATCGGCTTCACCGACTACAACAAGCTGCAAATAGACGGCACTGTTGCCGAGGTCTGCGATATTGCGCCGCTTGGCGATAAGTGGCGTGCCTTCGGCTGGAACGTCATCGAGGTAAATGACGGAAACGATGTTTATGCCGTCTCCGCCGCAGTGAGCGAGGCGAAGAAGAATCTCGGCACAGGCAGACCCACCATGCTTATCTTAAACACCGTTAAGGGCTGCGGTGTCGCATCCGTCATCGCAAAGGGTGCCGGAAATCACAACATGAATCTTTCCGAAGCCGAGGCAGAGGAAGCCATAAAAGAAGTGAGGGGAGAGTGCTGATATGGAAATGAGAGCCGTTTACGCCGAGTGCATGGCAAAGCTTATGGAAAATGACCGCCATGTTTGTATTCTCGATGCCGATCTTGCCAAGGCAAGCGGAACAAGGTCACTGTATGAACGCTTCCCCAAGCAGATGTTCGACTGCGGCATAGCGGAGCAGAACATGGCATCCGTTGCTGCGGGACTTGCAAGCTACGGCTTTAAGCCATACATCGAAAGCTTCACCCCCTTTGCCACCCGCAGGATCTGCGATCAGATAGCCATATCCGTTGCGTATGCGGGGATGAATGTCAAGATCGTCGGAACAGACCCCGGTATAGCGGCGGAGCTCAACGGCGGTACTCACATGAGCATGGAGGACATCGGCGTTCTGCGCTCCGTCCCCGGTGTTGTGATATTCGAGCCTGTCGATAACAATCAGCTCCGTGCGGCACTGCCCGTAATAAACGATCACGACGGCTGTGTATATATCCGCATGTTCCGCAAGGAGACCCCCGAGATCTTCCCTGCCGATTATGAGTTTGATCTGTTTAAAGCCGATATGCTCACCGAGGGCAGCGACATAAGCATTTTCGTCAGCGGATTTTTGACGAAGGATGTTTTGGATGCAGCGGAGAAGCTCTCAAAAGAGGGCATCTCCTGCGAGGTCATAAATGTTCACACGATAAAGCCCATAGACCGTGAGACGGTCATAGCCTCCGCCCGCAAGACCGGCAAGGTGCTGACCGTCGAGAACCACAATGTCATCGGCGGACTGCATTCCGCAGTCGCCGAGGCATTGGCAACGGAGTGTGTCCCCGTCCATGCGATAGGCGTTCCCGATCGCTTCGGCGAGGTCGGAAAGCTGCCGTACTTAAGAGAAATCATGGGCTTTACGGAGGAAAATATTGCGGATAAGATAAGGGAGATCGTAAAATGAAAATTGCAATAGGAAGCGACAAATCCGGCTTTGCCGCAAAGGAAGCGATAAAGGCATATCTCACCGGTATCGATGCGGATTTTGAAGATCTCGGCACCGTCACCGAGGACAATGTCCACCCCTACTACGAGGTGGCATCCACCGTTGCACCCAAGGTGCAGAGCGGCGAATTTGACCGTGCGATACTCATATGCGGCACAGGTGCCGGCATGTGCATCGTCGCAAACAAATACAAGGGCGTTCACGCCGTTGCCTGTGAGGGCGTATATTCCGCAAGAATGGCAAGGGCGATAAACGGCGCAAATGTCCTTTGCATGGGCGGCTGGATAGTCGGCCCCGAGATGGCGATAGAGATGGTAAAGGCATTTTTAAATACCGAGTGGCTTGAAGGTCTTGAGGATTGGCGTCAGGCCAATCTCAAGCGCTTTAACGCCTGTGTCGAGAGCATCGAGGACGAGATCTATGGCTGAGTTTATCTATTCCCAGCCCGTTAAGATATATTTCGGTGCGGGTGAATTTTCAAGGCTCGGCGAGATACTGCGCTCGGAGTCCCTTTCCCGCTGCATCATAGTCTGCGGAAGGCATTTTGCCGAACAGGCAAACGAGCTTAAAGCCGACATTCCCGAGATCTGTGCCGTGTTCTCCGAGGTCGAACCCAACCCTCAGCTTTGCGGGGTCGAGGCGGTGACGGCTCTTTCAAGGGAGCACTCCGCCGACTGCATAATCGGCATAGGCGGCGGAAGCTCCATTGACACCGCGAAGTTTGCGTCCGCCTGCGTACTCGGCGACGAAAGCGTTGAGCATTATTACGCCGCCGCAGCTTTCCCGAAAAAGCACCTTCCTGTCATTGCGATACCGACCACAGCAGGCACCGGCAGTGAGGTGACGCAGGTTTCGGTCATAAGCCGCGGCAGCGAGAAGAAGACGATAAACGATCCCGTTTTCATGCCGAAGATTGCCGTTGTCGATCCCGCTCTCACCTATTCCGTTCCGCCGAGGACGACGATGAATACCGGTCTCGACGCTCTTGCACATGCCCTCGAGGGCTACTGGAGCGTAAATCATCAGCCGATCTGCGACCTCTATGCTATCGAGGCGGTACACCTCATACTCGAAAATCTCGAAACGGCATATAAGGACGGAAAAAACACCGAGGCAAGATGCAATATGTCCCTTGCCTCCCTGCTTGCGGGACTTGCCTTTGCGCAGCCCAAGACCGCCGCAAGCCACGCTTGCAGCTATCCCCTTTCGGCGGATTATCATCTGCCCCACGGTGAGGCATGCGCCTTTACGCTTGACAGCCTTGTGAGGATAAACGCCGATGAGCGTCTTGAAACGCTGTGTCATAGAGTGGGACTCGGCAGCACCGAGGCTTTGGCGGAGAGGATCGCGTATTTTAAAAACCTCGGCGGACTTAAAACCAAGCTCTCGGAGCTTCCGAATGTGGACATTGAGAAGCTTTCCGGGGACTGTGCCACTCATCCGCTTATGAAAAACAATCCCGTTTTGCTCGACAAGGCGGCACTTATGAGGATGTTTGAAGGCTTAAAATGAAAAGTGCGTTTATGGTCGGCGGTATGGTCGTCGCTTGGGCGATCTACTATGCTGTGTCAAAGCTCATGGTGTCCATGACGGGGTCGCCCTATATGGCGGGGCTTCTGCTTCGCAGTGCGGCACTCGTATTTTTGACCGCACAGCTTGTGCTTTTCGGTGATTTAAGGCGGCTTTTAAAGCAGAGAAACGCCCTGTGGATACTGCTGCTTATCGGTGTTTTCGGCTTTTTGCTCGATCTTTTCGCAAACCTCGGCTACATGAAGGGTTCACTCAGCACCGGCACCGCACTGCTCAAAACCGATGTTCTCATGGTGAACCTCGCCACGGTCATAATATACAAAAAGCGGCTTTACGCCTCCGATTGGCTGGGCACCGGCATCATGCTGATCGGCGTTTTGATGGTGCTGGGTTTAAGCTTCAAGGGCATAAGCTTCAATGCCTATGACCTCTTTTTCCTTGCAAGTGCAGCCTGCGTCACGGCAAACGCCTTCATCATAAAGTCGGCACAGGAGAAGTACGGCAAGGACGCGGACACCATTTCCTACTACAACAACTTTATTGTTCTGACCCTGTTTTGCGCATCGGCCCTGTTTACCGGCGATGCTCATATTCCCGACGGTGCCGGTCTCGGCTTCTGGGGGCTTGTGATACTCGGCGGTCTGGGTCAGACCTTCATCTACTATTTTTATTACAGAAATCTCAGGCACTACGAGGTGTGGCTCGTGAAGCTCTACCTCCTGCTCATGCCGATACTGAGCTGCTTTATCGGCGTTGCGTTTTTAAATGAAAGCCTGAACACGGAAAAGATACTCGGAATTTTCGTTGTACTTTTCGGTGCGGCGGTGATACTGCTTCGGAGCAAGCTGCATCACAAGGGAGGTGCCGAATATGCTTCAAACCGGTGATAATATGAGCAATGTCAGACGGACCAATCGAAGCTCCGTCTTAAAGCTTTTGCACGAAAACGGTGCAATGAGCAGAAAACGCCTTGCCGAAAGTTTAAAGCTCACCCCCGCTGCCATAACAAAGATCGTTGCGGAGCTTATGGGTGAGGGACTGCTTTTGGAGGGCGATGCCCTTTCACGGGGCAGGGCAGGCAGAAAAGAGGTCATGCTGGGACTTGATCCCCACTCACGTTGCGCTCTCGGCATACTCATAAACCGAAGGCAGGCGATACTCTCCGCAGTGTGGCTTGACGGCAGCGTTATCTTCTCCGAGGAGCTGAGTCTCCCCGACAGGGCGGATGCAGAGATCGCCGTGAAAATGCTTTGCGAAAGGCTGCTTGAACTCTCGGATGAGCTCCCGAGGGAGAAGATCGTCGGCATAGGCATAGCCGTTCGAGGCATAACCGACGAGGCGGGGCGTATCTCACGCAGCAGCATGGGTGCGCTCGACCGTCCCGATTACCCCCTTGCCGAAAGGGTCGAGGAGCTTTGCTCTCTTCCCGCTGTCATGCAGAACAATGTCCGTGCGCTCTTTGCCGCTCAGATGTTCATGGCAAAGGACAGCGATCTTAGCTCTCAGTTTTTCCTGCGATGTGAATACGGCATAGGTGCCGCACTCTCCGCAAACGGCGGCATATGGTTCGGCGGGAGCGGTCAATGCTCCGAGATAGGTCATATCCCGATGATAGCAAGGGGCGGCAAGCCCTGTGCCTGCGGAAAAAGCGGCTGCCTCGAAACCATAGCTTCACCGATGGCGATATGCGAGGACGCAAGGGCAATCATGTCGCCGCAGCGCACTCCCCTGCTGTGGAAAATGCTCGACGGCAAAAGTGACGCTCTTGACATAAACGCCGTACTCGATGCGGCAAGAAACGGCGATGCCGAGGTTGCGGCGATACTCGACCGTGCGGTGGAGGCTCTTGGCAGTGCCTTAAAGTCCGTAATATACATAGTCGATCCCTCAAAGATAGTTCTCTACGGCAGGATATTCGACAACGCCTATTACCTCTCGAAACTCATCGCCGAAATGAACGAGGGCGTGGACTCACGCCGCAGCGTCATAATCGAGCGAAGCCCTTATAACGGACTTCTCGAAAACAAGGCGGCGGGACTGATCGCAGTCTCGGATTATATTGAAAGGGGCGGTCTGCGATGATAGAAAAGCTTAGAAGCTTAAATCCGGAGCTTAGTATATACAGCGTATTCGATGCGGAATTTTCACCCTACGGCAGAGTACTTTCCGTCCCTTGTGCGGATGCTCTTTCCGCTGCGCTTTCCGCCTCTCCGATCCCGGAGAGCGGCAATCACTACGAGGCATCGTTTGAGCCTTTGGAGCGCACGGAGGCCCTTGAGTATATCCGCACGGTCTTCGGCGGAATGGATGTTCAGGCGGGCTACTGCAACGGTCGCGGCTATACACTAAACGCCCTCGAATATCACAAATGCAGCGAGGTAAACTATTCGACGACGGGGCTTGTGCTGCTTCTCGCAAGGCAAAGCGATATGCATGACGGTCATCTTTCCTCCGACTCCGTAAAGGGCTTTTACCTTCCCCCCGATACGGCGATAGAGATCTACCCCACCGTGCTGCACTTTGCACCCTGCCGCATATCCGATGAGGGCTTTAGTTGCCTCGTCGTACTTGAAAAAGGTGTAAATTCTCCGCTTGCTCTCACGCACGAATGCCTCAATCCCGAGGACAAGCTCCTTTGGATGCGGGGAAAGTGGCTCACCTGCCATCCCGATTCTCCGCAGGCAAAGGCAGGGGCGTTTTGCGGCATAAGCGGCAAAAACATAAAACTGAACATAGGAGGCGAATAAATGGATATTATGACTCCCGGCTTTGTCACGGCTGTACGCTGTGAAAAGGAGTACAAGGCAAACCGCGGCACCGTCACGGTAACGGAGCATGAGGCGGAGCGCATAAGTCTTTGCAATATCTCGAAAAACGGCGGCGAGGTCGCTTTTTCCGCAGACGGACATTCTCTGAAAATGCTCGTCACCGAGTCGGATAACGGCATCACGGCGGAGCTTTTCGGCGAAGACGGCTACGCCTATGAGTTCCGCATCCCCGCGAAGGACGGCGAGGCGATCTTCGGCGGCGGTGAGCAGTACAGGAAAACGAACCTTCGCGGCGAGAAGGTCGTAAACTTCGTTTCGGAACACATAAAGGCCTCGACCATCATCGAAAAGGCCCTGCTGCCCAAGCTCCTGTACCGTGAAAAGGGTCACGGCGACATAGGCAGCTACGCCCCCATGCCCGTGTTCGTCACAAGCGAAAAGCGGCTCATCAAATTCGACACCGCCTCCGACGGCTATTCGGAATTCGGCGAGAGCGAATACCTTTTCAGATTCGACTCCTGCCCCGAAAGGCTGACCGTTTTATCCGCAGACAGCTTCGAGGAGCTTGCGATCGAGCTTCAAAAGCTTGTCCCCAACAGGCAGTATCTCCCCGACTGGTGCCACGACGGTATGATCCTCGGCGTTCAGGGCGGCACCGAGACGATACTCAAAAAAGCGTTCTCCATGCTCGATCGTGGCGTTAAAGTCTCCGCCGTCTGGAGTCAGGATTGGTCCGGCGAGAACAGAACGATCATGGGAAAGCAGGTCTGGTGGAACTGGGAGGTCGATGAAAAGCTCTACCCCGATCTCAAGGGTGCCATAAAAAAGCTCAATGAGCGTGGGGTGAGATTCCTCGGCTATATAAATCCCTATCTCGTCAAGGGCAGTGAGCTTTATAATTACTGCAAGGGAAAGGGCTATCTCATCACCCGCACCGACGGCAGCGTTTATCACATAAAGTCCACGACCTTCGACGCCGGTATGCTCGACCTTACGAACCCCGAAGCCGTGCGCTACACCAAGGATGTCCTCATAAAGCAAAACATGCTCGACCTCGGTATGAGCGGCTGGATGGCGGACTTCGGAGAATACCTCCCCGCAGACTGTGTTCTGCATGACGGCGACCCCAAGCTTCTGCACAACACTTGGCCCGTGATGTGGGCGAAGCTCAACCGTGAGGCGATAGAGGAATACGCAAGTGAGGATGTGTTCTTCTTCACCCGTTCCGGCTACACCGGTATTCAGACCTACGCCCCCATCATGTGGAACGGCGATCAGCACACCGATACGACGCATGACTACGGCATGCCAAGCGTTATGCCCGCAAGCTTTTCACTCGGCTTTTCCGGCGTAAGTCTGGTACACTGCGATATTGGCGGCTTCTTCTCCTTCATGAAGCTCAGGCGCAACGATGAGCTTTTTATCCGCTGGATGGAGATGAGCACCTTCTCGCCCCTCATGCGCAGCCATGAATCCATAAGACCGTGGGCAAACAGCCAGTTTGACGCAGAGGGCGTTGTACCGTATACCGAAAAGCTCACAAGGCTTCATACGGCGATAAAGCCATATGTAGCGGATTGCGTTAAAAAGGCTCAAAGCGGCGTTCCCGCCATACGCCCCGACTTCTGGGCGGCAAATGATTTCAATGCGCACAAGGATGAGTACTCCTACTTCTTCGGCGACGATCTTTTTGTCGCACCCGTCATAAAACCCGGCGCAAGGAGCAGGACGGTCTTCCTCCCGCAGGGCTGCTGGGTGCATCTGTGGAGCGGCAAAAGCTACCGCGGCGGCAGGAAGTACAGAGTAAGCTCACCCTTGGGTGAATGTCCGGTATTCTACAGGGCAGACAGTAAATATTCGGAGCTTTTCCGCCATGCGGCGGCTGAATAATAAACAGAGGTGAAATAATGGAAAACAACACTTACATCGCCAAAACCAGCGGTATCGGCACCCGTGACAAGATAGGCTACGCCATGGGCGACGCAGCATCCCTGCTGGTGTTCGGTCTGGTGCAGAGCGTACTGCAAAAGTACTACACCGATGTCCTCGGCATAGGCATAGTCAGCATCATGATAATGTTCATCATCGCCCGTGTGTGGGACGCCATCAACGACCCCATCTGGGGCCGCATCGTTGACAGCATGAAGAACACCGAGGGCGGAAGATACCGCCGCTGGCTGAAGATCCTCGCCGTTCCCGTTGCAATATCTGCGGTGCTTATGTTCGTGAAGATCCCCGGTCTTTCGCAGAGCCAGTACCTCATCTACGCCTATGTGACCTACATTCTCTTCGGCATGATGTACACCGCAATAAACATCCCCTACGGCTCACTTGCTCAGGTCATAACCTCCGATGAGCGTGAACGCTCCTCGCTTTCCGTCTTCCGCTCCATCGGCTCCACCCTCGGTGCCATCCCCGCAATGCTGCTCATAAGCTTCTGCTACACAAAGCAGGCAGACGGCACTTCCGTTATGTCCTACGAAAAGATCCTCATCGGCGTTATCGTCATCGCCGTACTCTCCGTCGTTCTCTTCCTCCTGAGCCATCGCTGGACGAAGGAAAGAGTTCAGACAAAGCCCGCCGTGCGCCAAAAGGGTCAGACTGTGAAGATCATAAAGACCCTCTTAAAGAGCCGTCCCTATATGGCGGTATGCATCGTCGGTATGCTCTTCCTCGCCGCACAGATGTTCAGCCAGAGCTACTACCCCTACCTTTTCAACTACTACTTCAACGCTCCCGGACTTTCCATGCTCCCCACTGCCTGCCAGTACCTCCCCGTTGCGGTCATAATGCTGTTTGCGGGTAAGATGGGTGCCAAGTTCGGCAGAAGAGATGTCTGCGCCTACGGCATGCTGTTTGCCGGTGTGTGCAACCTTATTCTCTATGTCACCGGCACCTCCAATGTGTGGGTATATCTTGCGGTGTGCCTGCTGTCCGGCATAGGCAACGCCTTCATCTTCCTGCTTGTCTGGGCGATCGCAACCGACGCCATCGACTACAATGAGATCACCTACGGCATCCACGATGAGGCGACAAGCTACGCCTTCTTCACCTTCATGCGTAAGCTCGGTCAGACCGTAGCCGCCATCCTCGTAAACCTCGCACTGCTGCGTATCGGCTACACCGACAATGTTCTCAATGCGGACAGGATAACCTCCGACACCCTCAACAGCATGTTCTCCGACTCCGTACTCATCCCCGCAATACTGTACATCCTCATTTTCGTCGTTCTGCGCTTTATGTACCCCCTCGGCAAAAAGAAGATCGCAGAGCTTCAGCTCAAAAAAGAGGAAAGCCTCAAAAATCTCTGCGAAGAGTAATATGGTGATAAAACAAAATCCTTGCTGCGGCGGTTATATCCGCTTAAAAACGGGTTTGGATGCTCTCCTCAGCTTAAGCTGAGG